>NZ_JANFNU010000003.1:152832-370184 GCF_024437575.1 Vogesella sp. AC12 | reverse complement strand
CTGAAACTGATCGCGGCCAAGGGCAAGGTGCAGGTTCAGGCGCAGAGCGATGCGATGGAGCTGACGGCGGATAAGGAAATCACCATCGCCTCATGCAAGGACAGCATCACCATCGCCGCGAAAGAGGAAATCCTGCTTAACGTCGGCGGTGGCGCCTACATCCGCATGGCGGGTGGAAATATCGAAGTGCACTGCCCCGGCACGGTGAGCGTGAAGGGGGAGGAGCATTTGATGAGCGGCGGGACAAGCTTGCAGTCGCCTATGCCAACATTACCCATTCCCAAGGAAGAGGTCCGTTATAGCCAGAAACTGGACTGGTCTGACTATCCTCAGCAGTGGCTACCGTTCGCTGGCAGTGCCCGGGCGGCAAGTCTGCTTGCCAGCCAGCGACAAGCAGGCTTGCGAGCAGGGGGTGATGGAGGCGAGAGCGCGGCGCTGACGTCCTTGCAGGCCGAGGAAGTGTTGCACATGGTGATGCTTGGTGATGGCTACCGCCTGGAAGAGGACATCGCGATTTACCAGGAAGAACTACAGGACGATGAAGATGAACCAGCTACCCTCTGATATCCATATCGTGAAGTCGGGCGACACCCTTAGTGGCATCGCCCGCAAGACAGGCAAGTCGTTGGGCGAATTGATTCGTCTGAACGATCTCAAGGACCCCAACAAGCTGGCTGTTGGGCAAGCGCTCTATTTGAGTAAGGAAAAAGCTTTCGCGCTGCAGGCGCTATTCCTTGACGCGCTGCGACATCCAATTGAGAACCTGGCCTACAAGCTGGTCATCGACGGCAAGGCTTACCCCGGCAAGACCGGGGCCAACGGCCTGTCCGTGCAACAGGTCAGCCGCGATGCGCGCTCCAAAGTCGAAATCCACATGCGTGATTTCCTGGGAAACTGGCAACTACTGGGGACGACGGTTTCCGGTTACGGGCAGAAGCTGATTACGGTGCTTAGCCCTTACGTATCATTCAAGGACAAGCTGGAACCGCATCCATCCGAGGCGCCGACCACGCCTACGCCGCGTACACTGCCGCCCAAACCCAAGCAAGGGTCAATACCATTGCCGCCCAAGCCACAGGGCGCGCCGAGCAAGAACAATCCGGCAGCGAAGCCCCATAAGAAGAAGGGCAAGAATGGGGAGTCCGTGATTAAGATCGGCATCGACCTGCCCAACGATTTGTTGGTTTATATGCAGGCTTATCAAGACGTGTCAATTTCTGAACAAGACTGGAAAGACTACGCTGAATTTTTGGGCTGCGAAATCAATGTGCTCAAGGCGATAGCCCAGAAGGAGAGCAAGGGCAAGGCGTTCTGGCGATTGAACGACGGACAGGGCGCGCACGTACCCGTCATCCTGTACGAGCGCCATTATTTCAGCCGGCTGACCAAGGCGCACTACGATCACAGCCACCCCGATTTGTCCGGGCCTCCGCGCAGTAACTATGGCGACTATTCGGTGCAGTATTTACGCCTGATCAATGCCTATAGGCTGAATCCGGACGCCGCCTTGCAAAGTGCATCCTGGGGGAAGTTCCAGATCATGGGTGCCAATTATGCATACTGCGGCTATGGAAATGCCGATGAGATGGTCAAGATTATGTGCGCCAACGAAAAAGGGCAGCTCGAAGCGCTGGCGAACTTCATTCGCCACAAGCCAAGGGCCTGGAAAAATCCAAAGAACAAGGCACTGGGCAAAGAAATTTCATTATGGGATGCAGTCAAGACAAAGAACTGGCAGGCGATTGCCTTTAATTTTAATGGCCCTAGATACCGGAAAAACAACTACGACACGGAATTAAAAAATATCTATGAAAAAATATAAACTGGCAAGATTGATTTTGATTGCATCTTTAGGTTCAAATGCGTACGCGGATCTGCGGATTGACCAGGATTTCGGAAAGAAAAAAGTCATAGAGGTTTCCCCTGGAAGATATCGTATAGACAGTTTTTATTATCAATTCAAAGATGCGGTCATCCGCGAAATTGGGGCCAGCAATGAGGGCGTTGCCCCAAATAGTGGTTTTGGTGGGCGGGATTCGGCGCATTTAATCTGGAATGGTGTTGATTATTATGCGTTGGCGGCAAATTACTTATCCTCAGAGCAAGATCGAAGAAATGAGGAAGATGTCCGTTTAAAAATAGATCGTCCAGTCATTCCAGGCGGTGGTATTTGTGCGGTCTTCCTGCATGACAAGCAGCTCAAACCAGTCGCGTCGGTCAAGATCGCTCTGCCCGAAAACAACTACGGCACCTGGTGCAATGGCACTTATGCCTTGGGCAGCGCGGGCAAGGGCATCGATGGCCTGTTGCTGACGATCAGTTACTACCTGACCGGTGAAAAGCCGGCGCAGCGTGCCGCAGACATCGGCAAGGGCTGGCGCCATATGACCGTGCTGCTACGGCTGCAAAAGGAGGCTAACGGCAAGATCCGCCTTGTGCAGGATGATCGCTGTCTGGGTAATCCCAACCGCTACGCCGATATCCCAAGTGCGCGTAAGGCCTTGGCGAAATGCAAGGACGTCAATAACGGCTGGATCATGATTGAGAAAATCATCAAGCCCTGACCATGATCACCGGGGCATGTTGATACCCCTTTCTCTTCAAGCTGCAGCCCATCCTGATCTGCTTCAAGGAAGACGCCAAGGCCGGTATCGGCCAGTGCACATCCGACGACCCCTACGGAACGGGCCAGATGTTTACACAGCAAAAACCATGGCTGGAAAGCAACTTCGGACTTATTTCAAGTCTGCAAGACTTGCAGAACTGTCATGACCGGGAAAAAGCCGGCGCAGTGTGCTGAGGATATCGGAGAGGGCTGGCGCTATATGACGGTACTGGTGAGATTCAGTGAGCAAAACGGCAAGCTGGCACTGATCCAGGACGACCGCTGCCTCGGCAACCCCAATAAATACAAGGATATCCCCAGCGCCCGCAAGGCGTTGTCCCGTTGCGAGGGGCGGTAAGGAATTTATGGCGCCGTCTCAGGACGGAAACAGGCTCAGCCGGCGCGCGCCTTCCACCGCCTGCTCCATATTGTTGCTTTCGTCCTGCCACACCCACACCTTGTGCAGCGGGTCGAACGCTTCCACCAGCCACAGCCGGCCGCCGGTGCCCAGCGCGATCAGCCGCGCGCGGGTCGGGCGCTGGTAATTGAACACCACCGCGTCGCTGGTAACCGGGGGTTTGCTGCTGCTGGCAGGCGGGGATCGCATGGCAAGACTCCATCAAGACAATGCTGTTGCAATGCAAAAGCCGTGCCAGGCTCAGGCCGGCACCGGCCTTGCCGTCACTGGCTGTACTGTGATGCTGCGGTGCAACGAAAGAGACTCTGCACCGGGATAAGGCACGACTACGTCTTCTGGTGCCTTGTATTTATATCGTAATACGATATATTTCAGGAGAGGACGCGCCCTGTCGTGCCCGTCCGCCACGTCAGCAAGGAGTGTCACCATGACCCCGCTTACCCCGCTTCGCATGTTGCTGTCCTCGCACCACGGCTGGGACGAAATCGCCCACCACCATGCTTCGACCGCCCGTTCATTTTTCCGCATCGTGCTGCCGGCCTCGCTGTTCGCCGCCGCCATGCTGCTGTATGCCGCCTATTTCAACGGCGAGGTGTACGCGCCGCAGGTGCCGCTGGCGCAATGGCAGGCGGTGATCGTGCTGTTCCTGCTGCTGAACTGGTTCAGCGTGCACCTGATGGCCAGCTTCATCCGGCTGGCGGTGCACGCCGAGGCGCGGCCGCCGTACGCCGACTGCTACCGGCTGGCGGCGCTGGCGCCGCTGCCGATCTGGCTGTCAGCGCTGTCGCTGCTGGTGCCGCTGCCGTTCTTCAATATGGCGATCGGCCTGCTCGGGCTGCTGGCTTCCGGACTGCTGATCTATCACGGGCTGGACGCGCTGTTCGAGCATGAGGACTCGGTGCGCACCGAGTCGCTGGCCTACACCGTGTTTACCGTCGGCGCCCTGTTGTGGGCGGTGCTGGTGGCGCTGATCGCGGTACCGCTGCTATGAGGGCGCCCGAGATGAGTTCAGAGATGAGTTCCGCCATCCAGCTGCTGCCGGCCAGCCAGTGCCCGGCGCAACGCGACAACGTGTTCCTGCTCGCCGCGCGCTGGCCGGCGGCGCTGCCCCGCGGCAGCCTGCCACGGGCACAGTGGTTGCCGCGCGCACTGCCGGCGCCGGGGTTGCTGGCCTGGTTGCGGCGCGACCCGCTGCGCTACGCGCTGTTCTGCGACACCTACTGGGCCGATCTGGGCGCCAACCCGCCGCGCTGGCAGGCGCTGCTGCAGGCCGCCGCCGCGGGTGGCGTGGTGCTGCTGTACGACGGCGAGGACGGTCTGCTCAACCCGGTGCGTGCGCTGGCGCGCTTCCTCGAAGCCCGCCTGGCGGCGCAAAGTTACTGGCACGACGCCGCGCTGCGCAGCTCGCCGGTGTGTTACGCCGGCCGGTCGCACTGAGCATGGCGACGACAATGACCGGACGTGCCGCCACGGCGGCGGCGCGGAAATCTGCTACGCTGGCGGGCTTGTTGCCCGCTGTTGCCACCATGAACCCTTCCCCCCCGACTCCGCTGTCCAAGGACGACTTCGAGCGTCTGGCCGATTTCCGCTACCGGCTGCGCCTGTTCCTGCGTTTCAGCGAGGAGCTGGCGCAGAGCAACGGCATCACCCCGCTGCAGTACCAGCTGCTGCTGCAACTGCGCGGCTACCCCGGGCGCGACTGGGCGACGGTGGCGGAGCTGGCGCAGCGGCTGCAGTCGCACCACCACAGCGTGGTCGGCCTGGTCAGCCGTTGCGAGGCGCAGCAGCTGATCGTGCGCAAGCCGGGGCGCGAAGACCGCCGCTGTGTCGAGATCAGCCTGGCGCCGAAGGGCGAGGAGCTGGTGCAGCTGCTGGCGCGTGCGCACCGCGACGAGCTGCTGGCGCTGCGCCAGAGCAGTGGCAGCCTGTCGCTGGACCTGCTGTTGCAGGCGGCGCAGAGCCTGGCGCCGGACTGAGGCGGCAGCGCTCGCCGCCGCGCCAGTCCGGCCGTCATCGCGGTGCCGCTTGTTGCGCTGCGATTGTTGTTTTTTGCACGTTGCCGCCGCCAATCCGTCATTGCGGCCAACCTTCTGCTACGCCCTCGCCATAAATCGGTATATAAATTCAGCCATCTGAATCTCCGGTGGTTTTTATGATTGGCGCTGACAAATCCCGTGACCCGGTGCACGCATCGCGCCGCCGCCAGCCGGCGGCCACCGTGCTTGCCGCGGCGGCTGCGGCCGGCAGCACGGGGTCGCAGCGCCAGGCTCTGTTACGGCTGTTGCGCAGCGCGCGCGAGGCCGGCAGCAGCGGCCGTCACCATCACGGCTTGCAGGCGGCGGAAACGGCGCTGCAACTGGCCGGCGAGCATGGCTTCGAGCACCTGCGCAGCGAGGCGCTGGCCCTGCTGGCGCTGCACCGCTTCCGCTTGGGCCAGCTGGCCGACGCCATCCCACCGGGGCTGGAAGCGGCATCGCTGCTGGAGCGGCCCGCCGATGCCGCCGCCCGCGCCGAGGTGCTGTGCACGGTGGCGATGGCCTGCAACGAGCTGGGGCTGGCGCACGACGGTCTGAAGTACGCACTGGAGGCGCTGAGCGCCGCCCGCCTCTGCCAGCAGCCGCTGATGCTGAGCTGGGCGCTGAACCGCGCCGGGCTGTGCACCTTCAGCGCGGTCGGCGATCTGGAGCAGAGCGTGGCGCTGTTGCAGCAGGCGCGCGAGCTGGCGGTGCAGCACGGCCATCTCATTGCGCTGTTCAGCGCCATCAACAATCTCGGCTCCAGCTACCGCACCGCCGGCCAGCTGGCGCAGTCACTGGCCCAAGCCGGCGCCGCGGCACTGCTGGCGCAGTCGCTGGATTACTTCCAGCAGGCGGCGACGCTGGCGACCACGACGGACAACCCGCACCTGCAAGCCACCGCCATCATCAATCTGGCGGAAATCCTCACCGATCTCGCCCGCTACGACGAGGCGCTGGCCGAGCTGGCGCAGGGCCGCGAGCTGGCGCGGTGTGGCGACTTCACCGCGCTGCAGCACCGTGCCGACCTGGCGGAAGCGATCATCCTGCACCGTACCGGGCAGCTGCCGGCGGCGATCGCGGTGCTGCAGCGGGTGCTGGCACTGCCGGCCGAGCAGATCGAATACGAGATGCGGGTGCTGGCGCACGAGGCGCTGTACCGCGTGTACAAGGACGGCGGCCAGTTCGAGCCGGCGCTGCGGCAGCTGGAGCGCCTGCGCCAGCTGGAACAGTCGCTGGCCGACAAGCGCAGCAGCACCCAGGGCTGGGCGATCCGCAAGGAGCTGGAGATCACCAGCGCGCGGCTGGAAACCGAGCGCGAACGGCTGAAGGCGGAGCATGAGCGCCTGCGCGCGGTGCGGCTGGAGGCGGAGAAATCGGTGGCCGAGGCGCGCATGAGCGAGCTGGAACAGGCGGTGCTGGTCGACGCGCTGACCGGGGTCGGCAACCGTCGCTGCCTCGACCGCGAAGGCCCGGAGCGGCTGGCGCAGCTGCAGGGCGGCTTTGACGGCATGGCGGTGGTGGTGCTGGATCTGGACTACTTCAAGTCGATCAACGACCGCTTCGGCCACGCCATCGGCGACGACACCCTGCGCAAGGTGGCGCAGCTGGTGGTGCTGCACACCCGTTCGGTCGATCTGGTGGTGCGCTACGGCGGCGAGGAATTCGTGCTGCTGCTGATGGAGACCTCGCAGGAGGCGGCGGTGGCGACCTGCGAGCGCCTGCGGCTGGCGCTGATGGACTACGACTGGAGCACGCTGCACCCGCTGCTGCACGTCACCACCAGTCTCGGCATGGCGTGGCAGAACCAGCCGCAGGACTGGCAGGCGGTGCTGCGCGCCGCCGACCTGGCGCTGTACCAGGCCAAACACAAGGGCCGCAACCGGCTGGAGGTGGTGCCGGCGCTGTAGCCGGCGGTCACGGCGCGGGCGGCCGGCTCGTACTATGGCTCAGGCCGGGGTCAGCACCTTTTCCAGCAGCCGGTAGTGGGTGCCGCCGAGGCCGGCTTCGGCAAAGCCTTCGCTGTGGTACAGCGTGCGCCCCACCGTGTTGTCGTCGCGCACTTCCAGCGTCAGCTTGGCGCAACCGCGCTGGGCGGCGGCGCTGGCCACGGCCTGCAGCAGGCATCGGCCGAGGCCCTGGCCGCGCGCGGCGGACAGCACCGACAGATCATGCAGATTGCACACCGGCGCCGCGTAGAAGCTGGAAAAACCCAGCACGCACAGCGCGTGGCCGACCGCCTCGCCGTCCTGCTCCGCGATCAGCGCGAACAGGCCGGGATGATCGCCCAGTGCCTGCGCCAGCTGCTGCTGGCGCGCGGGTGCCAGCCCCTCGCCCCCACCCATCGCATCGCGGGCATAGGCATCGGTCAGCCGTGCCAGCAACAGGCAGTCGCCGGCGTCGGCAAGGTTGGCCGCACGCAGTTGCAGTGCGCTCACGGCGCGGCCTGCTGCTGGCTAGCCGGGGCGGGCAGATACAGCGGACCCTTGAAGCCGCAGGCGGTGACAACGGTGGCGACAAGGACAAACATCAGCGCAGTACGCATACGGAATCCGGTAGCTATGGCAAAATCGCAGTCTAACAGGCGCGAGCCTCCCACCCCAAGCCATGCGGCCAACCTTTAGGACTTTTCCATGACTGAAAGCGAATTCCTGACCCTCACCGACGGTATTTTCACGCGCATCGAAGCGGCACTGGATGAGGCGGAGCTGGATCTGGACTGCCTGAAGATGGGGAATGTGCTGGAAATCGAGTTCGACAGCGGCGAGAAGGTGGTGGTCAACCGCCACGTGCCGAATCAGGAACTGTGGATCGCGGCCAAGAGCGGCGGTTTCCACTTCGCGCTGCGCGACGGCCAGTGGCTGGCGGCGCGCGATGGCAAGGAGTTCGGCGCCACGCTGTCGGCGGTGGTCAGCCACGCTGCCGGCTGCGATTTCGTGTTTGCCGTCTGAGTGAGCAGCTGGCTGTTGCTGGGCGGCCTGGCGGCGTCGGCGTTCCTGTCCGCCACCGTGCTGCCGGGCAATTCCGAGCTGGCGCTGGGCGCCTTGCTGCTGCAGCGTCCGGAGTTGTTGTGGCCGGCGCTGTTGGTCGCCACCGCCGCCAATGCGTTGGGCAGCATCAGCAGCCTGTGGCTGGGGCGCTGCGTGCCGCCGAGGCCGCTACCGCCGCGGGCGGCGGCGTGGTTCGCCCGTTTCGGCCCGGCGGCGCTGTGGCTGAGCTGGGTGCCGCTGGCCGGCGACGCGCTGCCGCTGGCCGCCGGCTGGTTGCGGCTGGCGTTCTGGCCCTGCGTGCTGTGGATTACGCTGGGCAAGGCCAGCCGTTACGCCTTGCTGGCGTGGGGAATGCTGGGTCTTATCCGGTGAGGCGTACGCGCCGGCCGGCCGCTGTCCGGATTTCCGGACGCCATGCCGGTGGCGGCATCACCATGGCGTTGTACTGGCGCGCGGCACGATCGCCGCTATGCTTGAGTTATGACTTTATCTTTGTGCGACAGTATTTGCCCGCCATCGCCGGCCGAGCCTGTCGCCGTTTTTCATCCAGAAAGTAGCAATGAGCAAACACATTCCGCGCAAGCGCTTCGGCCAGAACTTCCTGCAGGACAGCAAGGTGATCGAGGACATCGTCAGCGCCGTCGGTGCCCAGCCGGGCGATGTGGTGATCGAGATCGGCCCCGGCCTCGGTGCGCTGACCAAGCCGCTGCTGCAGCGTCTAGACCATCTGCATGTGGTGGAGATCGACCGCGACATCATCAGCCGCCTGCGCGGCGAGATCTCGCCCAAGCGGCTGACCATTCACGAGGGCGACGCGCTGGCCTTCGATTTTGGCAGCGTCTGCGACGGCCCGTTCAAGCTGGTCGGCAACCTGCCGTACAACATTTCCACTCCGCTGCTGTTCCACCTCGCCTGTTACGGCAACCGCGTCACCGACATGCATTTCATGCTGCAAAAAGAGGTGGTCGACCGCATGGTGGCGGCGCCGTCGACCCCGGATTACGGCCGTCTGACGGTGATGTTGCAGTACCGTTTCGACATGGAACAGATCTTGCTGGTACCGCCGGGTGCATTCTACCCGCCACCGAAAGTGGATTCCGCGGTGGTAAGGATGATTCCTGATGCCGGTCGCTGTGGGGTGGCAACCGACGAGGCGCTGCTTGAAGAGATCGTGGCGCAGGCCTTTGGCCAGCGGCGCAAAACCTTGCGCAACAACCTCAAGGGCGTGATCAGCGACGAGGCATTGCAGTCGCTGGGTATCGACCCGGCCGCCCGTGCCGAGACGCTGAGCGTGCAGCAGTATGTGGCGCTGGCCAACCATCTGGCCGCCGCGCGCGGCTGACCATGTTGCGCTGCGGCTTGCTGTACCAGGTTGGCCGCAGCACAATCCGTTCTGAATGATGCGGACCGTGCCGCACCACGATGCTGGCTGTCACAGGAATTAAAGGAAAAGCGATGATTCGTTTCAACAATGTCCACAAGTGGTTCAAGGACTTGCACGTACTGAACGGGATTGACCTGCAGGTGGCGCAGGGTGAAGTGGTGGTGGTGTGCGGGCCGTCCGGCTCCGGCAAGTCGACCATGATCCGCACCGTGAACCAGCTGGAAAGCATCAACGAGGGCGAGATCTGGGTCGACGGCAAGAACGTCGCCGATCCGAAAACCGATCTCAACGCGCTGCGCGCCGAAGTCGGTTTCGTGTTCCAGCACTTTAACCTCTACCCGCACCTGTCGGTGGTGGACAACATCACGCTGTCGCCGATCAAGGTCAAGGGCATGGACAAGGCCGCCGCCGACAAGCAGGCGGTGGCGCTGCTGGAGCGGGTCGGCCTCGCCCACAAGAAGGATGCCTTCCCGGCGCAGCTGTCCGGCGGCCAGCAGCAACGCGTGGCCATCGCCCGCGGCCTGGCGATGGAACCGCGGGTGATGCTGTTCGACGAACCGACCTCCGCGCTGGACCCGGAGATGATCGGCGAAGTACTGAAGGTGATGAAGGATCTGGCCGAATCCGGCATGACCATGATGGTGGTCACCCACGAAATGGGCTTTGCCCGCGAAGTGGCCGACCGGGTGGTGTTCATCGACCACGGCAAGATCGTGGAACAGGCGCCGCCGGAAGAGTTTTTCAAGAACCCGCAACACGAACGGGCACAACAGTTTTTACGGCAATTGCTCACCCCGATGAGCTGATTGCCTGCCGGCACCGCCGCACTGGCGGTGTCAGGTTTCCGGGCCATACCTAGCCGGTACGGCTTGATAAAAGCAGCAAAACCCAAGAGAAAATGGAGAAACCAATGCGTTTTACGACTCGTCTGCTGACTACTGCTGTCATCGCTTCCGCCTTTGCCGCTCCGGCCATGGCCGAAGGTACCCTGGACAAGATCAAGAGCTCCGGCGTGATCGTGCTCGGTCACCGTGATGCCTCGATCCCGTTCTCCTACCTGGCGAACGACCCGACCAAGCCGATCGGTTACTCGCACGACCTGCAGCTGAAGGTGGTCGAGGCGGTCAAGAAACAGCTGAAGATGCCTAACCTGCAGGTGCGCTACAACCTGGTGACCTCGCAGACCCGCATCCCGCTGGTACAGAACGGCACCGTGGACCTGGAGTGCGGCTCCACCACCAACAACCTGGAGCGCCAGAAGCAGGTTGCCTTCTCCGTCGGCATCTTCGAAATCGGTACCCGCCTGATGACCGCCAAGACTTCCGGCATCAAGGACTTCCCGGACCTGAAGGGCAAGAACGTGGTGACCACCGCCGGTACCACTTCCGAGCGTCTGCTGAAGGCGATGAACGCCGAGAAGCAGATGGGCATGAACATCATCTCCGCCAAGGACCACGGCGAGTCGTTCCTGATGCTGGAATCGGGCCGTGCCGTCGCCTTCATGATGGACGATGCGCTGCTGTACGGTGAAATGGCCAAGGCCAAGAACCCGGGCAACTGGGTGGTGACCGGCAAGCCACAGTCGTTCGAAATCTATGGCTGCATGCTGCGCAAGGAAGATGCCGCCTTCAAGAAAGTGGTCGACGACGCGATCAAGGCCACCTTCAAGTCCGGCGAAGTGAACAAGATCTACAGCAAGTGGTTCATGGCGCCGGTACCGCCAAAAGGCCTGAACCTGAACTTCCCGATGTCCGACGAGTTCAAGGCGCTGGTAGCCAAGCCGACAGACAAGTCTGCCGAGGAAATGTAAGCAGCTTGTTGGTAATGACGGAGCGGGTTTTCTGAAGCAAGCGTGAAACGAGACCGGGACCGGGCGGCAACGCCCGGAAACCCGCTCCCGGAGGGGCGCTGCTGGCGCCCCTTTTCTTTTGGAGAAGTCAATGAATTACAACTGGGACTGGAACATCTTCTTCAAGTCCACAGGCATCGGCAGCGAAATCTACCTCGACTGGTTCGTCTCCGGTCTGGGCTGGACCATCGCGGTGGCGCTGATGGCCTGGATCATCGCCCTGCTGCTGGGGTCGGTGCTGGGCGTGATGCGCACCCTGCCGGGCAAGGTGCTGCCGGCGATTGCCACCGCCTATGTCGAGCTGTTCCGCAACGTGCCGCTGCTGGTGCAGCTGTTCATGTGGTATTTCGTGGTACCGGACTACCTGCCGGAGCCGCTGCAGATCTGGTTCAAGCAGGACCTGAACCCGGCGACCTCGGCCTATATCTCGGTGGTGGTGTGCCTGGCGCTGTTTACCGCGGCGCGGGTGTGCGAGCAGGTGCGCACCGGCATCCAGGCGCTGCCCCGTGGCCAGAGTGCCGCCGCGCTGGCGGTCGGTTTCAGCATCGGGCAGACCTATCGCCACGTGCTGCTGCCGCAGGCGTTCCGCATCATCATCCCGCCGCTTACCAGCGAGTTTCTCAACATCTTCAAGAACTCCTCGGTGGCGTCGCTGATCGGCCTGATGGAGCTGCTGGCGCAGACCAAGCAGACCGCGGAATTCAGTGCCAACATCTTTGAAGCGTTTACCCTGGCCACGGTGATCTACTTCGTGCTCAACATGAGCCTGATGACGCTGATGAGCCTGGTGGAGAAGAAAGTGCGCATTCCCGGCATGATGGGAGGGGCCAAATAATGGATTTCAGCCAGATTATCCCGTCGTTGCCCAGCCTGTGGGACGGCATGAAACTGACGTTGCAGCTGCTGTTGCTGGCGGTCGCGGGTGGCATCGCCCTCGGTACCGTGCTGGCACTGGCGCGCATGTCCAACAGCGCGCTGCTGTCCGGTTTCGCCAAGGCCTACGTCAACTACTTCCGTTCCATCCCGCTGCTGCTGGTGATCACCTGGTTCTACCTGGCGGTGCCGATGATCCTGAACTGGATCACCGGCGAGTTCGTCGCCGTCGGCGCCTTCACCTCCTGCCTGGTGGCGTTCGTGATGTTCGAGGCGGCCTACTACTGCGAGATCGTGCGTGCCGGTATCCAGTCGATCTCCAAGGGGCAGATCAACGCCGCCTACGCCGTGGGCATGACCTACAGCCAGGCGATGCGCCTGATCATCCTGCCGCAGGCGTTCCGCAAGATGACCCCGCTGCTGCTGCAGCAGACCATCATCCTGTTCCAGGACACCTCGCTGGTGTATGCAGTCGGTTTGATCGACTTCCTCAATGCCGCGCGCGCGCGCGGCGACATCATGGGGCAATCGCACGAGTTCCTGATTTTTGCCGGTGCGGTGTACTTTGTTATCAGTTTCGGCGCGTCCACTCTGGTGAAGCGTCTGCAGAAGAGGTTGGCAGTATGAGCATGATCGAGATCAAGAACGTCAGCAAATGGTACGGTGACTTCCAGGTGCTCACCGATTGCACGACCGACGTCAAGAAAGGCGAAGTGGTGGTGGTGTGCGGCCCGTCCGGTTCCGGCAAGTCCACGCTGATCAAGACCGTCAACGCGCTGGAGCCGTTCCAGAAGGGCGACATCATCGTCGACGGCATCTCGGTGGGCGATCCGAAGACCGACCTGCCCAAGCTGCGTGCCCGCATCGGCATGGTGTTCCAGAACTTCGAACTGTTCCCGCACCTGTCGATCACCGAGAACCTGACCATCGCGCAGCAGCGCGTGCTCGGCCGCAGCAAGGATGAGGCGATGCAGAAAGGCATGCACTACCTCGACCGCGTCGGCCTCAAGGCGCAGGCCAACAAGTTCCCCGGCCAGCTGTCCGGCGGCCAGCAGCAGCGCGTGGCGATTGCCCGCGCGCTGGCGATGGACCCGATCGCGATGCTGTTCGACGAACCGACGTCGGCGCTGGACCCGGAGATGGTCAACGAAGTGCTGGACGTGATGGTGGAGCTGGCGCACGAAGGCATGACCATGATGTGCGTGACCCACGAGATGGGCTTTGCGCGCAAGGTGGCCAACCGCGTGATCTTCATGGACCGCGGCGCCATCGTCGAGGACTGCGAGAAGGAAGAGTTCTTCGGCAATATCGACGCCCGCTCCGAGCGTGCGCGTCAGTTTCTGTCCAAGATCCTGGCGCACTGAGCAAGCACCTGGCCGCCGCCGTTGCGGCCAACCTTGCACCGACAACGCCACCCTCGCGGTGGCGTTTTTTTACGCCTGCGGCCGCGGGTGTGGTTTTTTCCCCCGTCATGGTTGCGCTGGGTCATGCCTGACATCGAGCGCCCATGATCGCGGTTTTGTTTGACGATGGCATCCGCTAATATCGCCGACATGTACACCACCATCTATCTTGGCCGCCAACCGATTGTCGATGTCCAGCAGCAGCGCGTGGCCTACGAACTGCTGTTCCGCTCCGGGCCGGAAAACCGCGCGCTGTTCCAGGATGACGTCAACGCCACCGCCTCGGTGATCCGCCACACCTTCATCGATCTGGGCATGTCGCGGGTGCTGGAAGGCTGTCCCGGCTTCATCAATGTCAATGAACGGCTGCTGAAAAGCCCGGTGCTGGACTTGCTGCCGCCGGAGAGCATCATCCTCGAGATCCTGGAGAGCGTGCCGCTGGACGACTCGGTGCGTGAGCGCTGCCGCGAACTGCAGGCGCGCGGCTACCGGCTGGCGCTGGACGACGTCAGTGACGTCACCCCGGAAATCCAGGCGATGCTGCCGCTGGTGTCCTACCTGAAGATCGACTTGCAGCAGGTATCGCTGGCGCGGCTGCCGGTACTGCTGCAGCGGCTGCAGGGCTACCGCGGCCAGCTGCTGGCGGAAAAGGTGGACAGTTACGAGCAGTTCGAGCGCTGCCGCGAGCTGGGCATCCGCCTGTTCCAGGGCTACTTCTTCGCCAAACCGACCATCATGCAGCAGAACCGCGCCCATCCGCACCGCGCGCTGATGCTGCGCCTGCTGGGGCTGGTGATGCAGGACGCCGAGCTGCTGGAACTGGAAGAGGTATTCAAGGGCGCGCCGGACATGGTGGTCAGCCTGCTGAAGCTGGTCAACGCCGCGGAAAACTACGGTCGCCCGGTGCGCTCCATCCGCGAGGCGCTGACCATGCTCGGCTCGTCACGGCTGAAGCGCTGGGCGCTGGTCATCCTGTTCGCCGCCGACTGCCGCCCGGACAGCGGCCCCAGCCCGCTGCTGGAAATGGCGGCGGTGCGCGGCCGCATGATGGAGCTGCTGGCGCCGCCGGCCGAGCGCGACGAGGCGTTCATGACCGGCATCCTGTCGCTGGCCGACAGCCTGCTGGGCATGAGCATGCAGTCGCTGGTGGCGTCGCTGTCGCTGCGCGACAAGGTGCTGCAGGCACTGCTGTACCGCGAGGGCATGCTCGGCGACCTGCTGGCGCAGACCGAGCTGGCCGAGTGCCGCGAGGCGCAGGCGCCGCTGCCGACGCTGGCGGCGGACAACTTCAACCAGGTGCAGCTGGAAGCGCTGGAGTGGGTACGCAAGATGTGGAGTGACGACTTCCTCACCTGAGCGGCGAGGCCGGGAGGGTGCAAGGTTGGCCGCAAGCCGTTGCGGCCAACCTTGTGCTTAGACGATGTCGAGGTGATCGAGCCCGCCCAGCGGATCGCTGTGCTTGCTCTCTTCGCCGTAGAGCTTGATCTTCAGGCGCAGGTCGTTGACCGAGTCGGCGTTGCGCAGCGCGTCCTCGAAGCTGATCTGGCCGCTCTCGTACAGCTCGAACAGCGCCTGGTCGAAGGTCTGCATCCCGGTCTCGCGCGAGCGTGACATCACCTCCTTGATGCCGGACACCTCGCCCTTGAAGATCAGGTCGGCGATCAGCGGGCTGTTGAGCAGGATTTCCACCGCCGCGACACGGCCCTTGACCTGCTTCAGCGGGATCAGCCGCTGCGACACGATGGCGCGCATGTTCAGCGACAGGTCCATCAGCACCTGCTGGTGGCGCTCTTCCGGGAAGAAGTTGAGGATGCGGTCCAGCGCCTGGTTGGCGTTGTTGGCGTGCAGCGTGGCCAGGCACAGGTGGCCGGTCTCGGCGAACTGCAGGCCGTACATCATCGATTCGCGGTCGCGGATCTCGCCCATCAGGATCACGTCCGGCGCCTGGCGCAGCGTGTTCTTCAGCGCCACCTCCCAGCTCTCGGTGTCCACGCCGATCTCGCGCTGGGTGATGATGCTCTTCTTGTGCTGGTGCACGTACTCGATCGGGTCTTCCAGGGTGATGATGTGGTCGGCCGCGGTGCTGTTGCGCCAGTCCACCAGCCCCGCCAGCGAGGTGGACTTGCCGGAGCCGGTGCCGCCGACGAAGATCACCAGCCCGCGCTTGATCATCGCCACGTCCTTCAGCACCGCCGGCATTTTCAGCTGGTCCAGCGTCGGGATCTCGGTGTTGATCTTGCGCAGCACCATGCCGGCCTTGCCCTGCTGCATGTAGGCGCTGACGCGGAAGCGGCCGATGCCGGGCGGGCTGATGGCGAAGTTTGCCTCGGAGCTGGATTCGAACTCCTCCATCTGGCGGTCATTCATCACCGAGCGCACCAGCTCCTTGCAGTGCTGCGCGGTCAGCGCCTGCGGCGCCACCGGGGTGATCTTGCCGTCGATCTTCATCGCCGGCGGAAAGTCGGAGGTGATGAAGATGTCGGAAGCGTTCTTGCTGGCAGCGTGCTTGAGCAGATCGTGGATGAATTTTGATGCCTGGTCCTTTTCCATGCGCTACTTCCTCGCTTAGAACGCGTCCTTGTTGGAAGCCTTTTGCCGGGCTTCCTGAATCGAAATCACATTGCGCCGCACCAGTTCCTGCAGGCACATGTCCATGGTCTGCATGCCGTACTGCTGGCCGGTCTGGATCATCGAGTTGATCTGCGCGATCTTGTTTTCGCGGATCAGGTTGCGGATCGCCGGGGTGCCGATCATGATTTCATGGGCGGCGACGCGGCCGCTTTCGTCCTTGGTCTTCAGCAGCGTCTGCGAAATCACCGCACGCAGGCTTTCCGACAGCATCGCGCGCACCATTTCCTTTTCGCCGGCCGGGAACACGTCGACAATACGGTCGACGGTCTTGGCGGCGCCGCTGGTGTGCAGCGTGCCGAACACCAGGTGGCCGGTTTCGGCGGCGGTCAGCGCCAGGCGGATGGTTTCCAGGTCACGCATCTCGCCGACCAGGATCACGTCCGGGTCCTCGCGCAGCGCGCTCTTCAGCGCGTTGGCGAAGCTCTGCGTCTGGGCGCCGAGTTCGCGCTGGTTGATCAGGCCCTTCTTGCTTTCGTGCACGAATTCGATCGGGTCTTCCACCGTCAGGATGTGCGAATACTGGTTCTCGTTGACGTAGTCGACCATCGCCGCCAGCGTGGTGGACTTGCCGGAGCCGGTCGGGCCGGTGACCAGCACGATGCCGCGTGGTAGATCGGCGATCTCGCGGAAGATCTTCGGCGCGTTGAGGTCTTCCAGCGACAGCACCTTGGACGGAATCACGCGGAATACCGCGGCGATACCGCGGTTCTGCTGGAACACGTTGACGCGGAAACGGGCGATGCCCGGTAGCTCGAAGGAGAAGTCGCACTCGAAGATTTCTTCGAAGGCCTTGCGCTGGTGGTCGTTCATGATGTCGTACACCATGTCGTGCACGTCATGGTGCGCCATCGGCGGCAGGTTGATGCGGCGGATGTCGCCGTGTACCCGTATGATCGGTGGCAGTCCGGACGACAGGTGCAGGTCCGATGCCTTGTTTTTGACCGTAAAGGCCAGAAGTTCGGAAATTTCCATATAATTTCTCCGCGTCCGCAACAATGCCGGGTTCATCGAGTGATGCGGACGATTGTAACGCCGCCGGGTGCCGCTGCCCACTGAGGCCGCGGCCACCGGCGGAAGAGAGAGCGAGCAGACGATGACAGATATCAGCAGCGCCCTGCAACGGGTGAGCGCGGCGATCGGCAGTGCGGCACAGGCGGCCGGCCGCGATGGCGACAGCGTGACCTTGCTGGCGGTGAGCAAGACCTTTCCGGCGGCGGCGGTGCGTGAAGCCTACGCCGCCGGCCAGCGCCGCTTTGGCGAGAACTACGTGCAGGAACTGCAGGCCAAGGCCGCCGTGCTGCAGGATCTGGCCTTGGAGTGGCATTTCATCGGCCCGCTGCAATCGAACAAGACGCGGCCGGTGGCGGAGCTGGCGCACTGGGTGCACTCGGTAGAGCGGCTGAAGATCGCCGAACGGCTGTCGGCGCAGCGTCCGGCGGCGCTGCCCGCGCTGAATGTCTGCATCCAGGTCAATGTTTCCGGCGAGGACAGCAAGAGCGGCTGCGCCCCGGACGAGGTGCTGCCGCTGGCGCAGGCGATCGCCGCCCTGCCCGGCCTGCGCTTGCGCGGGCTGATGTGCATTCCGGAGCCGACGCAGGATGCGGCAACGTTGGCCGCACGCTTCGGCGTGCTGGCGACGCTGCAGCAGCGGCTGGCGGCGGCCGGCATCGCCACCGACACGCTGTCGATGGGCATGTCCGCCGACATGGCGGCGGCGATCGCCGCCGGCAGCACCATGGTGCGCGTCGGCACCGCGATCTTCGGCGCGCGCCACTACGGCTAACCATCCAACCATGTTTCGCCAGCGGGCGAAGTAACAAGAACCAGGGGAAAACCATGCGTATCACGTTCATCGGTGGCGGCAATATGGCCTCCGCCATCATTTCCGGTCTCTGCCAGCAGCCCGGCCAGCAGATCAGCGTGGTGGAGCTGCACGAAGACAAGCGCGCCAGCCTGCAGGCCGAATTCGGCGTCACCGCGCTGGCGGCGCTGCCGGACCGCTTTGCCGCCGACGAGGTGGTGCTGCTGGCGGTCAAGCCGCAGGCACTGCAGGCGGTGTGCCAGCAACTGGCGCCACGGCTGCACGGCGCGCTGGTGGTGTCGATCGCCGCCGGGGTGCGCCTGGAGGCGCTGAGCCGCTGGCTGGGCAGCTCACGCATCGTGCGGGTCATGCCCAACACCCCGGCCATGGTCGGCAAGGGCGTGTCCGGGCTGTACGCCGCCGCCGATATCGGCGAAGCGGATCGCCGCACCGCGGAAGGCATCATGCAGGCGGTCGGCATCACCAGCTGGCTGGAGACCGAGGGTGGCATCGACGACATCACCAGCGTCTCCGGCAGCGGCCCGGCCTACGTGTTCTACTTTATCGAGAGCATGATCGAGGGCGCCTGCCAGGTCGGCTTCAGCGAGCAGGAGGCGCGGGCACTGGTGCTGGGCACCTTCGAGGGCGCGGTGGAACTGGCCAAGCAAAGCCCGCTGCCGGTGGCAACCTTGCGCACCAACGTGATGTCCAAGGGCGGGACCACCGAGCGTGCCATCGCCCGTTTCGAGGCCGAGGGTGTCAAGGCGGCGATCATCGCCGGGGCGCTGGACTGCCGCGCCCGCTCGGTGGAGCTGGGTGACCTGTTGAGCAAGGACGGCGAATGATGCTGCTGGAAACACTGCAATTCCTGATCAAGACCATCAGCGAGCTGTTCGTGCTGGTGCTGCTGATGCGCTTTTACCTGCAGGTGGCGCGGGCGCCGTTCAAGCATCCGCTGACCCAGTTCGTGATCGCGGTCAGCAATTTTGCGGTGTTGCCGTTGCGGCGCTGGATTCCGGCGTGGCGCAGTTATGACACCGCCACCATGGTGCTGGCCTGGGTGGTATCGCTGCTGGCACTGATCAGCATCCTGCTGCTCAACCCGCTGCCCTACGACCTGCTGCACCCGCAGAGCTGGCTGGCGCTGACGCTGCTGGCGCTGCTCGACGTGTTCCGCCTGTCGCTGTACCTGCTGATGGGCGCGGTGTTCGTGCTGGCGATCCTCAGCTGGGTCAATCCCTACAACGGCCTGCGCCCGGTACTGGAAGCGCTGACCCGACCCTACCTGCGCCCGTTCCAGCGGGCGGTGATCGGCGGCGTCGACCTGTCGCCACTGGTGTTGCTGCTGGTGATCCAGGTGATCCTGATGCTGCCGGTCCGGATGCTGGAAATGTCTTTCTTGATGCAACTCAAGATGGCAGTATGAGCATTCAGTTATCAAGTAGCGTCGCCTTGCCTGGCTACGGAGTCAGGTCAAGGGTTTGATCCTGTGGAGAACTTTGCATGAAAAAAATGCTATTGGCCGCTGTGGCCCTGGGCGTGCTGGCCACCCCCGCTTTTGCCAACCTGCAGCTGGCGCAGAAATACGCCTGTGTCGCCTGTCACGCGGTCGACAAGAAGATTGTCGGCCCGGCCTACAAGGATGTCGCCAAGAAATACGCGGGCGACAAGAGTGCCGAAGCCAAGCTGGTGGCCAAGGTCAAGGCCGGCGGTTCCGGCGTCTGGGGCCCGATCCCGATGCCAGCTCACCCTCAGGTCAGCGATGCCGATCTGAAAACGCTGGTGAAGTGGGTCTTGAGCCAGAAGTAATCATGTTTTATGCAACATAAAGCGCCGCGAGGCGCTTTTGTTGCGTTGGCGCGGTGCCATTTGCCGCCGCGGCCGCTTTCCGTGTTTCTTGCCAATGTCTTAAGTCGGGCCTTAATCGGCCTGCCCTCTTGAGTTCACCCCCGTTCGGCACTATATACACAAGATAAAAGACAGTTGTGACGGAGATGGCGTACGGATTGTGTTGCACTTTCCTTATGCCGTCGGTAATCTTCCACGCCTGTTGCCACAACTTTATAGCTGGAAGCATCAAACTATGGCCAAGCTGACTGAACAAGACATCATCAACTGGTCCGGCGATGACTACATGAACGCCGACCATCTTGAGTTCTTCAAGGAGCGCTTGTTGAACATGCAACAAGAGCTGTTGAGCAACGCCAGTGCCACGGCTAGCCACCTGCAGGAGCAGGAAGCCACGCCCGATCCGGCGGATCGCGCCACACTGGAAGAAGAGTATGCGCTGGAGCTGCGCACCCGCGACCGCGAGCGCAAGCTGCTGCAGAAGATCCAGTCCACCCTGCGTTTGATCGAAGACGGCAGCTACGGCTATTGCGAAGACACCGGCGAGCCGATCGGCCTCAAGCGCCTGCTGGCCCGCCCGACGGCATCGCTGTCGGTGGAAGCACAGGAGCGTCGCGAACGCATGAAGCGCCAGTACGCCGACTGAGCACCAGGTTGGCCGCATTACCCAACGAAAGCACCCTTCGGGGTGCTTTTGCTTTTTATTGGCCATTATTTTGGCAAAGCCTGCCAATGGCGCCGTTTTATTGCCGGCCATTTGGCAGGTCATGCCACGACGGCGTGACGCAGCGGCGCCAAAAAATCGCCGGACGCGATACGGTTTAGGGCTTGGCATGGCAGGGTGAAGCGGGTAATGTTGCTATGCAAACAAAAGAGACCAAGGACACAGCAATGCACCGCCAGACCGACGACGTCAGAATCCGAGACATCAAAGAACTGCTCCCGCCGATTGCTCACCTGTACGAGCTGCCGATCAACGAATCCGCCGCCGAGCTGATCTTCAACGCCCGTCGTGACATTGCCCGTCTGCTGCGTGCCGAGGACGACCGCCTGCTGGTGGTGATCGGCCCCTGTTCCATCCACGATCCGGCCGCGGCGGAAGAATACGCCCGTCGCCTGCTGCCGCTGCGCCAGAAGTACGCCAACGACCTGCAGATCGTGATGCGTGTCTACTTTGAAAAACCGCGCACCACCGTCGGCTGGAAAGGTCTGATCAACGATCCGCACCTCGACGAGTCCTACGACATCAATACCGGCCTGCGCCTGGCGCGTCGCCTGCTGCTCAACCTGAACAGCATGGGCATGCCGGCCGCCACCGAATTCCTGGACATGATCACGCCGCAGTATCTGGCCGACCTGATCAGCTGGGGCGCCATCGGCGCGCGCACCACCGAATCGCAGGTGCACCGCGAACTGGCCTCCGGCCTGTCCTGCCCGGTCGGTTTCAAGAACGGCACCGACGGCAACCTGAAGATCGCGGTCGACGCCATCCGCTCTGCCAGTGTGTCGCATCACTTCCTGTCGGTGACCAAGACCGGTCATTCCGCCATCGTCGAGACTGGCGGTAACCCGGACTGCCACGTGATCCTGCGTGGCGGCAAGGAGCCGAACTACGAGGCCCGCTATGTGCAGGCCGCCGCCGCCGAGCTGGCCGCCGTCGGCCTGCCGCAGAAGCTGATGGTCGACTTCAGCCATGCCAACAGTCGCAAGGACTACCGTCGCCAGATGGAAGTGTGCGACGACATCGCCGCGCAACTGGCGGCCGGTGATCAGCACATCTTCGGCGTGATGGTAGAAAGCCACCTGGTGGAGGGCCGTCAGGACCTGAAACCGGGCTGCGAGCTGACCTACGGCCAGAGCATCACCGATGCCTGCATCGGCTGGGACAATACCGAAGCGCTGCTGCAGACGCTGGCCGACGCGGTCCAGGCGCGCCGCGCCAAGGTCGGTGTGCCGTCCGGCAAGTAAGCCTGCCGCCGACAAAAAAAGCCCGGAGCGTGCTCCGGGCTTTTTTCATGCTGCCGTCCGCCGCGGGCGGAGGCTGGCGTGGCTCAGTCCTTGCCGTCCAGGATATTGCCGAGACCGCCGAGCAGCGAACCCTGCTCGCTGCTGTTGCCGCCGGCCTTGGGGCTGGCGGCGACGATGCGGTCGGCCAGCCGCGACAGCGGTAGCGACTGCAGCCACACGCGGCCGGGGCCGGTCAGTTTGGCGAAGAACAGCCCTTCGCCGCCGAACAGCGCCGATTTCAGCTTGCCGACGTACTCGATGTCGAAATCCACCGTCGGCTGGTAGGCCACCACGCAGCCGGTATCGACACGCAGCACCTCGCCCGGCTGCAGCTGGCGGCTGGTCAGTGTGCCGCCGGCGTGCAGGAACACGTAACCGTCGCCGTCCAGCTTCTGCATGATGAAGCCCTCGCCGCCGAACAGGCCGGTGCCGATCTTCTTCTGGAACGCGAGGCTGAGGCTGACGCCCTTGGCGGCGGCGAGGAAGCTGTCCTTCTGCGCGTACAGCGTGCCGCCCAGCTCCAAGAGGTGCACCGGCACGATCTTGCCGGGATAGCTGGCGGCAAAGGCGACGCGGCGCTTGCGCTGGCCCTGGTTGAGGTAGACGGTGGTGAACAACGATTCGCCGGTGATCAGCCGCTTGCCGGCGCCGAGCAGCTTGCCCATCAGCCCGCCCTGCGCCGCCGAGCCGTCACCGAAGACGGTGTCCATGCTGACATCGTCTTCCATGTAGTACAGCGCGCCGGCCTCGCCGACCGCGGCCTCGCCGGGGTCCAGCTCCACTTCGACGTACTGCATGTCGTCGCCGAAGATCTGGTAGTCGATCACATCCATTGCCATCTCGCTCTCCTTGGGCATCATTGCCGGCATGCGTTCATGCTAGCGGCTGGCCATGCCAAATGCAAAGCGGGATGAGGCAGCCGCGCCGCTTCAGTGCGGCTCGCGATCCTGCGTCGGCGGGGCGGCGTCGGCCGGCGGCTGTTTCGGCGGCCGCAGCAGCATGATCCACAGGTGGAACACGATGCCGGCCAGCGGCACCAGGCCGAGGATGACCACGAAGACCCATTCGAGGGGGGAGAAAAGTTCGCTCATCGGCATAGTGTACGCAGCGCGGCGGCGGCGGCCAAGTGGCGGATGGTGGCTGCAAAGTGGCAAACCAAATACATCTTCAAATACAATGGCGGGATGATGACATCTCTTGCCTTGTTGCCGGCCGGACTGCGCCGGCGTCTGCAGCGCTGGTGGCCGGAGCCGCTGGTGATCGGCCGCCGCGAACAGCTGGCGGTCGCCGCCGCCGCCCTGTTTGCCATCGCGCTGACCGGCCTGCTCACCGCGCTGACCCTGGGGCCGGCACCGCTGCTGGTGGCGTCGATGGGGGCTGCCGCGGTGCTGCTGTACACACTGCCCAGCAGCCCGCTGGCGCAGCCGTGGCCACTGCTGGGTGGCCACCTGGTGTCGGCTGCCATCGGCGTCGCCTGCGCGCAGTGGCTGCCGTGGCCGTGGCTGGCGGCCGGCGTCGCGGTCGGGCTGGCCATCTTCGCCATGATCGCCTTGCGCTGCCTGCACCCGCCCGGTGGTGCCATCGCGCTGAACGCGGTGGTCGGCGGCCCGGCGGTGCAGGCGATGGGCTACGGCTTTGTCGCGCTGGTGCTGTGCAACGCGCTGCTGATGCTGGCGCTGGCGTGGCTGCTCAACAACTACCTGCTGCGCCGCCCCTACCCGCGCGCGCTGCCGCCGCCCAACCGTCACCTGATCCGCGATCCGGCGCCGCTGGCGCGGCTGGGCATCCGCGAGGAGGACATGGAAGCAGCGCTGGCCGGCTTCAACCACCTGCTCGACATCAGCCGCAGCGATCTGGAGCAGGTGATGACGCTGGCGGAGATGCACGCCTACCGCCGCCGGCTGGGCGATATCCGCTGCCGCGACATCATGTCGCGCGACGTGATCAGCCTGCGCCCGGACACCGCGCTGCAGGAGGCGTGGCGGCTGCTGCGCCAGCACAAGGTGCGCGCCTTGCCGGTGGTCACCGATAGCGGCCAGGTGCTGGGCATGGTGTCGCTGGTGGACTTCCTCAAGCGGCTGGACGGTTCGCCGCAGGGGCTGCGCGAACGGCTGGCGCGCCTGCTCAGCGGCCGTGCCGGCGACAGCCGGGTGGCGGCGATCATGAGCAGCACCCTGATCAGCGTGCGCGAGGATCTGCACCTGGTGGAGCTGGTGCCGCTGTTCGCCGAGCGCGGTCTGCACCATGTGCCGGTGCTGGCCGCCGACGGCACGCTGGCCGGCGTGATCAGCCAGTCCGACCTGATCGCCGCGTTGTTCCGCGACCGGCTGCATGCCGGTTGATGCGGCCAACCTTGGCCGCAAGCCACAAACAAAAACGCCACTCCGCGGAGTGGCGTTTTGCATGGCGGGTGCAGCTTACTTCACGATCTGCGCCAGCTGGCCTTTCAGGTACAGGTTGGCCATGGTGTCGAGGCTGACCGGCTTGATCTTGCTGGCCATGCCGGCGGCGCCGAACGCTTCGTAGCGGGCGATCACGATGTCGCGCATCGCCACGGTGCTGGCGGCCAGGTATTTGCGCGGGTCGAATTCCTTCGGGTTCTGCGCCAGGAAGCGGCGGATGGCGCCGGTGGAGGCCAGGCGCAGGTCGGTGTCGATGTTCACCTTGCGCACGCCGTGCTTGATGCCTTCCACGATCTCTTCCACCGGCACGCCGTAGGTCTCGCCCAGCTCGCCGCCGAATTCGTTGATGATCTGCAGCCATTCCTGCGGCACGCTGGAGGAGCCGTGCATCACCAGATGGGTGTTCGGGATGCGGGCGTGGATTTCCTTGATGCGGTCGATGCGCAGCACGTCGCCGGTCGGCTTCTTGCTGAACTTGTAGGCGCCGTGGCTGGTGCCGATGGCGATGGCCAGCGCGTCCACGCCGGTGTCCTTCACGAACTGGGCGGCTTCTTCCGGATCGGTCAGCAGCTGGCTGTGGTCGAGCACGCCTTCGGCGCCGACGCCGTCTTCCTCGCCGGCCATGCCGGTTTCCAAGGAGCCCAGGCAGCCGATCTCACCCTCCACCGACACGCCGCAGGCGTGGGCGAAGTTGACCACGGTGCGGGTCACGTCAACGTTGTAGTCGTAGTCGGCCGGGGTCTTGCCGTCGGACTTCAGCGAACCGTCCATCATCACCGAGGAGAAGCCGAGCTGGATCGAGCGCTGGCACACGTCCGGGCTGGTGCCGTGGTCCTGGTGCATCACCACCGGGATATGCGGGAATTCTTCCACCGCCGCCAGGATCAGGTGACGCAGGAACGGTGCGCCGGCGTATTTGCGGGCGCCGGCCGAGGCCTGCACGATCACCGGCGCGTCGACCTTGTCGGCGGCCTCCATGATGGCGCGCATCTGTTCCAGGTTGTTGACGTTGAAGGCCGGCAGGCCGTAGCTGAATTCTGCTGCGTGGTCCAGCAGCTGACGCATCGAAACGAGTGCCATGGGTGAGTCTCCAGTAGTTGAATGCTTGTCGCGCCCGCCGTGGCCGGCGCGGAAAAAGGTTGACCGCGTCAGGCGCGGCTGACGGTGCTCAGCGCCACACCGGCGGCCATGAACGAGCCACCGGCAAAGCGGTTCATCATGCGCTGGCGCAGCGGGCTGGTGATCCAGTGCTTGAGCTTGGCGCCGCCGAAGGCGTACACCACCTGCCAGCTGCTCTCGATCACGTAGAAGGTGGCGGCCAGCACCACCAGCTGCGGCATTTGCGGCGCATCGGCGCGCATGAACTGCGGGAACAGCGCGGCAAAGAACACGAAGGCCTTCGGGTTGCTCATCGCCACCAGGAAACCGGTGCGGAAACGCTGCCAGTTGCTGACGGCGGCCACGCCATCGTCGTCACTGTCGCTGTCCATGCGCTCGCTGACCGGCGCGCGCCAGGCCTGGTAGCCCAGCCACACCAGGTAGGCGGCGCCGGCGTACTTGACGAAGGAGAACAGCTGCTCCGAGGTGGCCAGCAGCGCGCCGAGACCGGCGGCGGAACCGCCCATGATCAGGCCCAGCGCCAGCAGCAGGCCGGCCATGGTCGGCAGCGCACCGCGCAGGCCGAAGCGGATGCCGTGGCTCATCGCCAGCAGCATATTGGGACCGGGGGTCGCCGACACGAAAAACACGGTGACGACGAAGATCAGCCAGGTATCGAAGGCCATGGGCGCTGCTCCTTGCATCGGTAATGGGGGGTGTTGCCGAGTCTAGGCGCAACGCCTGTACCCGGCAAGTTACAGTATGGCCGCTGCGGCCAACGTTGGCCGCAGCAACGACCTGCTGCGCTGCGCGCGATACCGCGTTGAATTCGACCCGGTGATGCGCATTGACGCCATGTCAACGTCGCTTCCTCAGCCGTCTTCAGCTTGTCTCGCGCGAGCTCGCGAGGTCGTTAGCCGGTTTTCAAGCGCGCGCGGCCAGCATCGCGACCGCCGGCAGTTCCTTGCCTTCGAGGAACTCGAGGAAGGCGCCGCCGCCGGTGGAGATGTAGCTGATCTGCTCGGTCAGGCCGTACTTGGCGATCGCCGCTAGGGTGTCGCCACCGCCGGCGATGGAGAACGCCGCCGAACCGGCAATCGCCTGGCCCAGGGCCTGGGTGCCGTGGCTGAACTGCTCGATCTCGAACACGCCGACCGGGCCGTTCCACACCACGGTGCCGGCCTTGGCGACGATGTCGGCCAGAACCTTGGCCGAGTCCGGACCGATGTCGAGGATCATGTCGTCGGCGCCGACCTCGGCCACGTTCTTCAGCGTGGCGGTGGCGGTGTCGGAGAACTCGCTGGCGCAGACCACGTCGCTCGGCAGCGGCACGTCGCCGCCGCGGGCGCGGATCTTGGCGATCACGCGGCGGGCGTCGTCGACCAGGTCGGCTTCGGCCAGCGACTTGCCGATGGTCTTGCCTTCGGCCAGCAGGAAGGTGTTGGCGATGCCGCCGCCGACGATCAGCTGGTCAACCTTGTCGGCCAGCGCCTCGAGGATGGTCAGCTTGGTTGAGACCTTGGAGCCGGCGACGATGGCCACCAGCGGTCGGGCCGGTGCCAGCAGCGCCTTGCCCAGAGCGTCCAGTTCGGCGGCCAGCAGGATGCCGGCGCAGGCGACCGGCGCGAACTGCGCCACGGCGTGGGTGGACGCTTCGGCGCGGTGCGCGGTGCCGAAGGCGTCGTTGACGAAGATGTCGCACAGGCTGGCGTAGGCACGGCCCAGTGCTTCGTTGTTCTTTTTCTCGCCCTTGTTCAGGCGCACGTTTTCCAGCATCACCACCTCGCCGGCGGCCAGCGTCACGCCGGCTTGCCAGTCGGCAGCCACGGTCACGGCCTGGCCCAGCAGCTCGGACAGGCGCGCGGCCACCGGGGCCAGGCTGTCTTCCGGCTGCGGCTCGCCTTCGGTCGGACGGCCGAGGTGGGTCATCAGGATCACGCTGGCACCGGCCTTCAGGCAGTGTTCGATCGACGGCAGGCTGGCGCGGATGCGGGTGTCGTCACCGATGACGCCATTCTTGAGCGGCACGTTCATGTCGACGCGGATCAGTACGCGCTTGCCGGACAGTGCCAGGTCGGTCAGTTTCTTGAATTGCAATTTCATCTCCTCAGCTAGGTAGGGTGGGCGGTTCGGCCCACCATCGCCCGGAATGCGACGATCTGCCCGCAGGCAGATCGTCGCATTGCCGTTCAAACAACGGTGTGGGCCGGACGTGTCCGGCCCACCCTACCAGGCATGCGGCCAACCTTGCGGCCGGCGGCATGGTCTGGCTTTATTTTGCTGCAAACATCGCGCGCGCGGTCTTCAGCATCTGCTGGCAGAAACCCCACTCGTTGTCGTACCAGGCCAGCACTTTCACCATGTTGCCGCCGGTGACCTTGGTCAGGGTGGCGTCGAAGATGGAGCCTTCGGTGCTGTGGTTGAAGTCGCTGGAAACCAGCGGCAGGGTGTTGTAACCCAGCGTGCCCTTCATGCTGCCTTCGGACGCGGCCTTGACGATCTCGTTGATCTCGTCCTTGGTGGTGTCGCGGGACGCGGTGAAGGTGAGGTCAACCAGCGACACGTTGATGGTCGGCACGCGTACCGAGAAACCGTCCAGGCGACCTTTCAGTTCCGGCAGCACCAGGCCGACGGCCTTGGCGGCGCCGGTCTTGGTCGGGATCAGGTTGTCGGTGGCGGAACGGGCGCGGCGCAGGTCCTTGTGACGCACGTCGGTCAGCACCTGGTCGTTGGTGAAGGCGTGAATGGTGGTCATCAGGCCCTTCTTGATACCGATGGCGTCGTTCAGCGCCTTGGCCACCGGGGCCAGGCAGTTGGTGGTGCAGGACGCGTTGGACACCACGGTCATGTCGGCGGTCAGCACGTCGTGGTTGACGCCGTAGACGATGGTGGCGTCAACGTCGTCGCCGCCCGGGGCCGAGATCAGCACCTTCTTGGCGCCAGCGTTGATGTGTGCCTGGCACTTTTCCTTGCTGGTGAAGGCACCGGTGCATTCCAGTACCAGATCCACCTGCAGTGCGTCCCACGGCAGTTCGGCCGGGTTGCGGGTGGAGAAGAACGGGATGCGGTCGCCGTTGACGATCAGCGTGTTTTCGTCGTGGCTGACTTCGGCGGCAAAGCGGCCGTGCACGGTGTCGAACTTGGTCAGGTGCGCGTTGGTGGCCAGGTCGCCGGAGGCGTTGACGGCCACGATTTCGAAATCGTTGCGCAGGTTGTATTCGTAGATCGAACGCAGCGCCTGGCGGCCGATACGGCCGTAGCCGTTGATCGCGATGCGGATGGTCATAATTTTCTCTCCCAAGAAAATGTGAAACGGCCGTCCCTCTTAGCGGGGACGGCCTGGTGTGTTATGCGCGGATGACGTTCTTGGTAGTGGCGACGACATTTTCCACGGTAAAACCGAATTCCTTGAACAGCACGCCGGCCGGTGCGGATTCGCCGAAGTGGTCGATACCGATCACTTCGCCTTCCAGGCCGACATACTTGCGCCAGCCGTCGGTAACGCCGGCTTCGATGGCGATGCGCGGCACGCCGGCCGGCAGTACGCTGGCCTGGTAGGCCTTGTCCTGCTTGTCGAAGGCGTTGGTGCACGGCATTGACACCACGCGTACGGCGATGCCGTCGGCAGCCAGGATTTCCTGTGCCTTCAGTGCCAGCTCCACTTCCGAGCCGGTGGCGATCAGTACCGCCTGCGGGCTCACCGCATCGCGCAGCACGTAGCCGCCCTTCTTCACGCCGGCGATCTGCGTCGCGTCACGGCTGACGAAGGGCAGGTTCTGGCGGCTGAAGATCAGGCACGACGGATGGTCCTTGGCGGCCAGCGCGTCGGCCCACGCCACCATGGATTCCACGGTGTCGCACGGACGCCATACCGCCATGTTCGGGATCAGGCGCAGGGTGGCGATCTGTTCCACCGGCTGGTGGGTCGGGCCGTCTTCGCCCAGACCGATGGAGTCGTGGGTGAACACGAATACCGGGTTGATCTTCATCAGTGCCGCCATGCGCAGTGCATTGCGCGCGTATTCGCTGAACATCAGGAAGGTGGCGCCGAACGGCTTCACGCCGCCGTGCAGGGCCAGACCGTTCATGATCGCGGCCATGCCGAATTCGCGCACGCCGTAGTGGATGTAGTTGCCGCCGGCTTCGGCGGTGACGGCAACCGACCCCGGCCAGTTGGTCAGGTTGGACGGCGTCAGGTCGGCGGAGCCGCCCAGCAGTTCCGGCAGCACTTCGGCCAGCGCGGCGATGGCGTTCTGCGACGCCTTGCGGGTGGCGATGGTCTCGCCCTTGTCGTTGGCGGCGGCGATCTTGGCGGCGACGTGCGCGTCCCAGCCGGCCGGCAGCTCGCCGGCCATGCGGCGGGTGTACTCGGCGGCCAGTTCCGGATGCGCGGCGGCGTAGTCGGCGAACAGCTGGTTCCAGCCGGCTTCCAGCTCGCTACCCTTGGCGCGGTAGTTCCACGCGTCGTAGATGTCCTGCGGGATCACGAACGGCTCGTACGCCCACTTCAGGTTGGCGCGCGCGGCGGCGATTTCGGCGCTGCCCAGCGGGGCGCCGTGCACGTCGTGGCCGCCCTGCTTGTTCGGTGCGCCCTTGCCGATCACGGTCTTGCAGCAGATCAGCGTTGGCCGCGCGATTTCCTTCTTGGCGGTGGCGATGGCGATCTGCAGCTCTTCGGCGTCGTGGCCGTCGACGTGGCGGATCACCTGCCAGCCGTAGGCTTCGAAACGGGCCGGGGTGTCGTCGGTGAACCAGCCTTCGACGTCGCCGTCGATGGAGATGCCGTTGTCGTCGTAGAACGCGATCAGCTTGCCCAGGCCCCAGGTGCCGGCCAGCGCGCAGGCTTCGTGGCTGATGCCTTCCATCATGCAGCCGTCACCGAGGAAGGTGTAGGTGTGATGGTCGACAACCGGGAAACCGTCGCGGTTGAATTCGGCGGCGAGGATCTTCTCGGCCAGCGCCATGCCCACCGCGTTGCTGATGCCCTGGCCCAGCGGGCCGGTGGTGGTTTCCACGCCCGGTGCGTAGCCGTACTCCGGATGACCCGGAGTCTTGCTGTGCAGCTGGCGGAAATTCTTGAGATCGTCGATCGAAAGGTCGTAGCCCGAGAGATGCAGCAGGCTGTAGAGGAGCATGGAGCCGTGCCCGTTGGAGAGCACGAAGCGGTCGCGGTTGGACCAGTCTGGATTGACAGGGCTATGCTTCAGGTGATCGCGCCACAGTACTTCGGCGATATCCGCCATGCCCATCGGGGCGCCGGGGTGACCGGATTTGGCCTTTTCCACCGCGTCCATCGACAGGAAGCGCACGGCATTGGCAAGCTCGGTTCGGGAGACCATTCGGGAAGAACCTCAATTTGTAGGGAACCGGAACAACAGTGACGCCATCGCTTTTGCCGACGGGGTAACCGTTGCGAAATCATGGAATTATCGCTGAATTCGGCCTTTTCAGGCAAGGTTGGCCGCAGGCTGCGGCACGGCAAAGGGCGTGATTTTCGGCAGAAAGGTGGTGCCAGCAGGTATAACCATGCCAATGGTGAGTCATTTGCCGGGGCTTATGCCGCCACTGTGCACAGGCGGACGGCCATCACATCAACAACAGGGGAGTTGTCAGCCGTGGAGTCCGTATCCATTCCGGTGCCGCACAAGGTGCCGTTTCGCCAGGGTGCCACCTGGATCCAGCATGCGTTTTTCCTGGTGCGCGAACAGCCGCTGACCTGGCTGCTGTTTGCCGCGATGTACGGCATGATCCAGCTCACCGTGGCTGCGCTGCCGGTGGTCGGCCAGTTCCTGAGCATGGTGCTGGTGCCGGTGTTCGCCGGCGGCTTCGTGCTGGCGGCGGCCAAGGCGATGCGCGGCGAGCAGCTGCGTCCGCTGGACCTGTTCCTGATGCTGAAGCCGCACTGGCAGCGGCTGGTGATGCTGGGCATCGCCTACTTCGGCCTGCTGGTGCTGTTGCTGATGATGATGGCGGTGCTGCTGTTGCTGCTGTTCGGCGACACGCTGCAGACCGGGCAGGCGTTCGAGCGCTCGCCGGTGCTGATGCTGCTGATGACGCTGCTGATGGGCGGCAGCCTGTTCGTCGCGTCGCTGAGCTACTGGTTCGCGCCGGCGGAAATCGTGCTGCGCGACGGCGAGCCGCTGCCGGCGATGCGCTACAGCGCGCGCGCCGGCATGGCGAACTGGGGCGCGATGCTGTACTGCGGCCTGATCCTGGCGGTGCTGTTCGGGCTGGCGCTGCTGCCGTTCGGCCTTGGCCTGCTGCTGTGGCTGCCGGTGATGTTCGTCACCGTGTTCATGGCCTGGCACGATGTCTGCGGCGAGGGCATGCCGCGCCACCGCTAGACGGTCGCGGTTGCGGCCAACCTTTGCGCCGGCGGCCGTGCCGCGCCCTGTCAGGCGCAGGCGTTGTGGCGGCGCATGTCCAGGTGCAGGATGCCGCCGTCGTCGTAGGGCTCGGACAGCACCACGAAGCCGAGACCCTCGTAGAAGCGCTGCAGCGAGGCCTGCGCCGACAGCATGATGGCGCGCCCCGGATACAGCTGCTCGCAGTGGTGGATCGCCTGCTGCACCAGCTGCCGCCCCAGCCCGCCGCCACGGCGGTAGGGCGCGATCACCACCCGGCCGATGGCCACCGCGTCCGGATACTTGACGCCCGGCGCCAGCAGCCGGGCGTAGGCCACCAGCTGCTCGCTGCCGTCGCGGCCGCTGAGATGCCAGCAGCGCTGGTCGAGACCGTCCAGGTCGCCGTAGATCGACTGCTGCTCCACCACGAACACCTGATCGCGCAGCTGCAGCACCTCGTACAGCTGCTGCACGCTGAAATCGCCAAAACCGTGGCAGTGCCACTTCACTTGACTTGCCATAGTACAATTTGCCCCATTGCCAGTTTTGTGACCCACACCATAGCACGATGTGCTGACTGCACGCCGTACGGACCCTTATGAATCACGACGATCTGTTTGCCGGCACGCTGCCCGACGCCAGCGTGCCCCCTGCCCCGCCCGCGCCGCCGGCGGCCGATCTGGTCGACGACGACGGCCAGCTGGCGCTCGACCTGTACGCCGAGCGCGCCTATCTCGAATACGCGATGAGCGTGGTCAAGGGCCGCGCGCTGCCGGAGGTGGCCGACGGCCAGAAGCCGGTGCAGCGCCGCATCCTGTACGCGATGCGCGACATGGGCCTGGTGCACGGCGCCAAGCCGGTGAAATCGGCGCGCGTGGTCGGCGAAATCCTCGGTAAATACCATCCGCACGGCGACAGCTCCGCCTACGAGGCGCTGGTGCGCATGGCGCAGGACTTCACCCTGCGCTACCCGCTGATCGACGGCCAGGGCAACTTCGGCTCGCGCGACGGCGACGGCGCCGCGGCGATGCGTTACACCGAGGCGCGGCTGACCCCGATCGCCGAGCTGCTGCTGGGCGAGATCGACATGGGCACCGTGGACTTCGTGCCCAACTACGACGGCGCCTTCGAGGAGCCGGCGTTGCTGCCGGCGCGCCTGCCGATGATGCTGCTCAACGGCGCCTCCGGCATCGCGGTGGGCATGGCCACCGAGATCCCGCCGCACAACCTGAAGGAAGTCGCTTCCGCCGCGCTGGCGCTACTGGCCGATCCGGACATGAGCACCGCCGAGCTGATGCAGCACGTGCCGGGGCCGGATTTCCCCGGCGGCGGCCAGATCATCACCGCCCACGACGACATCCTCGCCGCCTATGAGGTTGGCCGCGGCAGCGTGCGCGTGCGCGCCAAGTGGGAAGTGGAAAAGCTGGCGCGCGGCCAGTGGCGCATCATCGTCAGCCAGCTGCCGCCCGGCTCCAGCGCGCAGAAGGTGCTGGCCGAGATCGAGGAAGCCACCAACCCGAAGCTGAAATCCGGCAAGAAGGCACTGACCCAGGAACAGCAGAACCTGAAGAGCCTGATGCTGTCGCTGCTCGACCGCGTGCGCGACGAGTCCGACAGCGAGCAGCCGGTGCGGCTGGTGTTCGAGCCGAAATCCAGCCGCCAGGACCCGGACGAGTTCATCAACATCCTGTTGGCGCAGACCAGCCTGGAAGGCAACGCCTCGATGAACCTGGTGATGATCGGCCTGGACGGCCGTCCGGCGCAGAAGGGGCTGAAAGCCATCCTCGCCGAGTGGCTGTCCTTCCGCCAGCACACCATCACCCGCCGCCTCAACTATCGTCTCGGCCAGGTCGACAAGCGCATCCACATTCTCGAAGGGCGCATGATCGCCTTCATCCACATCGATGAAGTGATCCGCGTGATCCGCGAATCGGACGAGCCGAAGCCGGACCTGATCAAGGCCTTCGGCCTGTCCGAGGCACAGGCCGAAGACATCCTCGAGATCCGCCTGCGCCAGCTGGCGCGGCTGGAAGGCTTCAAGCTGGAGAAGGAGCTGGCCGACTTGCGCAAGGAGCGCGACAACCTGCGCCACCTGCTGTCCAGCGAGGCGGCGCTGCGCGGGCTGATGGCCGAGGAAATCCGCAGCGATGCGGTGAAATACGGCGACGCGCGCCGCAGCGAGATCAAGGTCGCCGAGCGCGCGGTGCTGACGCAGACCACCGCCGACGAGCCGGTGACGGTGATCCTGTCGCAGAAGGGCTGGATCCGCGCCCGCGTCGGCCACAACGTCGACCTGTCGGCGCTGACCTTCAAGGACGGCGACGGCCTGCACACCGTGGTGGAGACGCGCACGGTGTGGTCGCTGATCGTGCTCGACAGCCGCGGCCGCGCCTACACCATCGACCCCGCCGACGTGCCGACCGGGCGCGGCGACGGCGTGCCGGTGGCGTCCCTGGTCGAGCTGCAGGACGGCGCCAAGCCGGCGCAGCTGTTGTCCGCGCCGGACGCCACCCGCTACGTGGTGGCCGGCAGCGGCGGCTACGGCTTCATCGCCAAGCTTGGCGACATGAGCGGCCGCGTCAAGGCCGGCAAGGCCTTCCTGACGCTGGACGCCGGCGAGACGGTGCTCGCGCCGGTGCGCATTGCGGCCAACCTTGACGGCCTGCGCCTGGTGGCCGCCAGCGACGGCGGCCGTGCGCTGGCGTTCCCGGCCGGCGAGCTGAAGGAGCTGGCCAAGGGCCGCGGCCTGATGCTGATGTCGCTGGCCGCGGGCGAGGCGCTGACCGCCATCGGGCTGGTGGCCGGTGACAAGGCGCTGCTGTCCACGGTGTCGGTGCGCGGCAAGAGCGCGGACGAGAAGCTGGCGCTGGCCGAGTTCGACGGCAAGCGCGGCGCCAAGGGCAAGCTGCTGCCGAAGAAATGGACGGTCGGCGCCATCCGCCAGCCGGACTGAACGCGATGACGCCGCCGCCCGCCGCGCTGTTGTCGACCCGCAAGGCGCTGCGCTTTTTCAACCTGTTCCGCATCGCGCTGGTGGCGGTGCTGCTGCTGATGACGCAGTGGGTGCTGCCGGCGCAGGCGCTGGATCACGCTGCGCTGTGGCTGTGGGCGCTGGCCTACGCCGCGCTGGTAGTGGCCGGGGCGGTGGTCGGCCGCCTGGCGTTGCCGCTGTCATGGCTGCTGACGGCGACGCTGGCCGCCGACATCGTGCTGATCAGCAGTTTTACCCATCTCTACGGCGGCGTGAAAAGCGGCTTCGGCATGCTGCTGCTACCCTTCCTGGCGGTGGCCGGCATGCTGGTCAGCGGCCGGCTGGCGCTGTTCTACGCCGCGCTGGCCACCTTCAGCCTGTTCGCCAGCGTGGCGCTGAACGCCTGGCACGACGGGCTGGACAGCAACCAGCTGCTGCAGGCGGCGCTGCTGGCGATCGCCGGCTTCGTCACCAGCGCCACCACCTGGCTGCTGTCGCGCAAGGCGCGGCAGTCGGAGCTGCTGGCGGCGCTGCGCGGCAGCCAGCTGGCCAGCCTCAACCGCGTCAATGCGCTGGCGCTGCAGGCGCTGCGCGAGGCGGTGCTGGTGCTGGACGCGCAGGGCGTGCTGCGCCAGTTCAACGCCACCGCCAGCCGCCTGCTCGGCGAACTGCAGCGCGACCGGCTGCAGCCGGTGCTGCAACCGCTGATCCGGCGCTGGCACCTGCAGGGCATGCCGCTGCAGGAACAGGAAATCGACCTGGTGCTGCGCGGCCAGCAGCTGATCGGGCGCATGGTGCCGCTGGCGGAGGACGACAGCCTGCTGCTGGTGGTGTTCCTGCAGCCGGCGGAACAGCTGGCCGCCGAGGCGCAGCAGCTGAAGCTGGCGGCGCTGGGGCGGCTGACCGCCAATATCGCGCACGAGATCCGCAACCCGCTGGCGGCGATCAGCCACGCCGCCGAGCTGCTGGGCGAGGAGGCGGTGGCGCCGGTGACGCAGCGGCTGAGCTGCATGGTGCGCGACAACTGCGCGCGCATCGAGCATCTGGTGGCCGAGGTGCTGCAGCTGGGCCGCCGCGACCGCGTGCACGGCGAGGTGTTCCTGCTGCGCCCGTTTGTCGACGAACTGATCGCCAGCTTCCTGCTGGCGCACCCGGAATACCACGGTCGCCTCGGCTGGCAGGTGGAGGCCACGGTGGCGGTGCGCTTCGACCGCAGCCACCTGCAGCGCATCCTCACCAATCTGCTGGCCAATGCCTGCCGCCACGGCAGCGCGCAGCCGGGCGCGGTGCAGCTGGTGGCCACCGCGCAGCGGCTGACGGTGCTGGACGACGGCCCTGGCCTGTCCGAGGCGGCGCAGGGCCGCCTGTTCGAACCCTTCTTCACCACCGAAAGCAGCGGCACCGGCCTCGGCCTGTACATCGCGCGCGAGCTGGCGCAGGCCAATGGCGCGCAGCTGTCCTACCAGCCGCCCGGCGGCTGCTTTCAACTGACCTTCCCGGAAAGCCATGACCCCGACCACTTCCTGCGTACTGATCGTTGACGACGAGCCGGACCTGCGCGAGCTGCTGCAGCTGACCCTGCTCAAGATGGGGCTGCAGGTGCTGGCGGCGGCCAACGTCGCCGACGCCTGTCGCCTGCTGGCGCGCGAGCGCTGCGACCTGGTGCTCACCGACATGCGGCTGCCGGACGGCGAAGGGCTGCAGGTGGTGCAGTACATCCAGCAACAGCAGCTGGACATCCCGGTGGCGGTGATCACCGCCTACGGCAGCACCGAGAACGCGGTGGCGGCGATGAAGGCCGGCGCCTTCGACTACCTGGCCAAGCCGCTGAGCCTGGCCGCGCTGCGCGCGCTGGTGAAGTCGGCGCTGGCGGTGCGCGAGCCGGTCGCCACGGCCGCCGGCGGCAGCGAACCACGGCTGCTGGGCGGCGCGGCGGCGATCTGCGACGTGCGCGCGATGATAGACAAGCTGGCGCGCACGCAGGCGGCGGTGCACATCAGCGGCGAGTCCGGCACCGGCAAGGAGCAGGCGGCGCGGCAGATCCACGAGCAGAGCGCGCGCGCAAGCCAACCCTTTGTCGCGGTGAACTGCGGTGCGATCCCGGAAGCGCTGATGGAAAGCGAGTTCTTCGGCTACCGCAAGGGCGCCTTCACCGGCGCCGATGCCGACCGCGACGGTTTCTTCCAGCTCGCCCACGGCGGCACGCTGTTCCTAGACGAGGTCGCCGACCTGCCGCTGGCGATGCAGGTCAAGCTCTTGCGCGCGATCCAGGAAAAAAAGGTGCGCCGGCTGGGCGCGGCGCAGGAAGAGGCGGTCGACGTGCGCCTGCTCAGCGCCACCCACCACGATCTGGTGCAGCTGGTGGAGCAGGGCCGCTTCCGCCAGGACCTGTACTACCGCCTCAACGTGATCGGGCTGGCGATGCCGCCGCTGCGCGAGCTGCGCGACGACCTGCCGCAGTTCGTCACCCGCCTGCTGCAGCGTTTCAGCGCCGGCAGCGCGCTGCCGCAGCTGGATGACGCCGCGCTGCAGGCGCTGCTGGCCTACCACTATCCCGGCAACTTCCGCGAGCTGGAGAACATCCTGGAGCGGGCGGTGGCGCTGGCCAGCGACGGCTGCATTTGCGCCGGCGACCTGCAACTGGGCGCCAGCGGCGCGGAGGCGGCGCTGCCCGGCGCGCAGCCGCAGGACGGCGGCGAGACGCTGCAGGACTACCTCGACCGCGTCGAGCGCGCCGCCATCGACAAGGCGCTGCAGGCCAGCGACGGCAACCGCACCCAGGCGGCGCGGCTGCTCGGCGTCAGCTTCCGTTCGCTGCGCTACCGGCTGGAGCGGCTGGGCATGAAGTGAGCGCCGGCGCCGCAGTGTTGCGGCCAACGTTGGCCGCATGAAAAAGGCGTTACCGCTGCGGTAACGCCTTTTTGCTGCCTTGTTGCTGTCGTGCGCGGCGGCTTACACGTGGAAGCGTGCCACCGACTGCCGCAGTTGCTGCGCCATCGCCGTCATCTCGCAGGCGGCCAGCGAGGCGTCGTGCGCCTTCTGGTGGTTCTGGTCGGCCTGCTGCGCCACCCGCTCCACGTTGTGGGCGATGTCGAAGCTGGCGGTGCTCTGCTCGCGCAGCGCGTCGGAGATGCCGGCCACCGCCAGCTCCACCTGCTTGGCGCCGTCGCGGATGCTCTGCAGGCTGGCGCCGGCCTCGCCGGCCGATTTCACCCCCGCCTCCACCTGCAGCACGCCGCTGCTCATGCTGTCCACCGCCTCGCGCGCCTCGCTCTGGATGCGGCCAACGGTGTCGCTGATTTCCAGCGTCGACTGCGTGGTGCGCTCCGCCAGCTTGCGCACCTCGTCGGCGACCACGGCAAAGCCGCGGCCCATCTCGCCGGCGCGCGCCGCCTCGATCGCCGCGTTCAGCGCCAGCAGGTTGGTCTGCTCGGCGATGTCGCGGATCACCGTCACCACGCGGCTGATCTGCTCCGAACGCTCGCCCAGCTGGGTGACGGTGGCGGCGGTGCTGCCCGACGCCGCCGCGATCTCGCGCATGGTCTGCACCGTGCGGCTGACGGTGGCCTCGCCGCTGCGCGATACCTCGTCCGACTGCACCGCCAGTTCGCGTGCGCTGCCGGCGTGCTGGTTGACCTGCTGGATGCTCTGCGTCATTTCCTCGACGCAGGCGGCCATCGCCGACACCGCCGCGCTCTGCTCGCGCGAGCTGCCGGACACGTCGTCGGACAGCGCCGCCAGGTTGTGCGCGTTGTGCGCCAGGCTGTCCACGCTCTGGTTCACCTCGCTGATCAGCTGGCGCAGCGCCTGGCACATGTGGTTGCTGGCGGCCAGCACCTCGCCGATCTCGTCGCGGCGGCTGCTGTCGATGCGCACCGTCAGGTCGCCGGAGGCGACGCGGCGCGAGATGTCCACCAGCTGCGCCAGCGGGCGGCTGACCCAGTAGCGCATGGAAAAGTACACCAGGATCACCAGCAGCAGCGTCACCAGCAGCGTGCCGAGCAGCATCTTCAGCTGCATCTCGTGCGGCTCGCGCACCAGCTCGTCCTGGTAGGCGCCGGTGGCCACCAGCCAGCCCCAGCGCTCATAGGTGAGGAAGGTGGCCAGCTTGCGGCGCGGCTCGCTGGCGCCCGGGTCCAGCCACAGGTAGCTGCTCTGCCCGTTTTTCTGCGCCAGCATGGTCTTGATGAAGGGGTTGCCGTCGGCGTCGGTCTTGTCCAGCAGGTTCTTGCCGGCCGCCGACGGGTGGATCAGCAGCTCGCCGGGGCGCTGTCGGGCGTCCACCACGTACACGTAGCCGCTGTCGCCGATCTTCAGCGACAGGATCTTCTGCTTCAGCGCCTGCAGCCCGTCGCTGTAGTCGATGCCGGCGAACATGGCGCCGACCACCGCGCCGCTGCCATCCTTCAGCGGCAGGTAGTGGGTCATGTAGTCGCGGCCGAACAGGTTGGCGGTGCCGGTGTAGGGCTGGCCGCTGCGCAGCTGCGCGTAGGCGGGGTGGTCGTGGTCCAGGCGGGTGGAGACGGCGCGGGTGCCGTCCTCCTTCTTCAGCGACGAGGCGACGCGCACGAAGTCGTCACCCTCGCGCACGAACAGCGTCGCCACGCCGCGGGTGGCGGTGCTGAAGCGGTCGACCAGGGCGTCGTTGCCGTTGAGCAGCAGCTCGCCGCCGTACAGCGCCGGGGTGTTGACGCCGCTGACGCTGACCGGGGCACTGCTGTCGCTGCGCAGCGGCTGCGGCAGGCTGGCCGCCAGCTGTGCCGCGCTGGTCCGGGCATTGTTTTCCAGCACGCTGGCGTAGGCGTCGATGGTGTCTACCACCTGCTGGTTGGTCTGGCTCATGGCGGCGACCGAGCGCTGCTCCATGCGCTCGCCCAGCCAGCTGCTGAGGACGATCCCGGCGATGCCGAGAACCACGAAAAGGGCGATGCTCAGCAACAGGCTGAGCTTTTGGGCCAGAGACAATCCGGCGAGTTGCAGACGGGGCATGGCGACATCCGGTGGTGGTGGGTGGTTGTTGTCATAAAAAAGCCTTGTTATGGCAACAATGGGCCGGATGCTAGCCGTGGTGTGACGATGACATGTTGATTTTTGTCAACTGCGACTGCTTATCCTTTTGATTGGAAAGATTTTTCTCAAACGTGCGCCGCACTGCGCATCAGGCTGCGCTTTCGCCGACGATGGTGGCACAAGCTGCCAACAAGGCGGCAAAGGCGTCCACCGCGGCATGGCGCTGCTGGCGGCGGCGGATCAGCACGGTGTCGGCGATGGCGATATCGTCCGGCAGCGCGTGGCAGGTCACGCTGTCGCCGGCCGGCATGCAGGCCAGCAACGCCTGCGGCACCAGCGCCAGCCCCATGCCGCTGGCGGCGCAGCTGATCATCGCGTGGTAGGAATCCAGCTCCACGATGCGGTCCACCGCGCAGCCGCTATGACGCAGCCACAGCTCCAGCCGCTGGCGGTAGGCGCAGCCGCTGTCGAAGGCCAGCAGCGTGTGCGGCCGGTCGTCCAGCAGCGGCGGCCGCCCGCGCGCGCCGATCAGCAGCAGCGTCTCGCGGCAGAACGGCTGGCTTTCCAGCCGCGCGTCTTCCACCGGGCCGCACACCAGGGCGCAATCGAGGCTGCCGGCCAGCACCTCGGCGATCAGCCGCGCGGTGGCGCCGGTGCGCAGCTCCAGCTGCACCGCCGGATAGCGCTGGTGGAAGTCGGCCAGCAGCGGCGGCAGCCGCACCGCGGCGGTGTTTTCCATCGCCCCCAGCCGCAGCTGGCCTTGCGGCGCGTTGCTGATCACCGCGTCGCGCGCCTCCTGCGCCAGCCCCAGCAGCTGGCCGGCGTAATCCTGCAGGATGCGCGCCGCCGGCGTCGGCTGCAGGCGACGGCCCTCGCGCTGGAACAGGGGCACGCCGAGGTCGTCTTCCAGCTGGCGGATGCGGGTGGTGATGTTGGACTGCACGCGGTTCAGACGGCGCGCGGCGGCGGTGATGCCGCCTTCCTGCAGCACCGCCTGGAAAATGGCAAGGTCACCGAGATCCATGATCGTTCTCTCTATGAGATGATTTTGATCATGTTAATTCATTTTTCAGGATGAACGCGCTGCGGCATAGTGGGCGCCTGATTGTCGTTGCCGAAAGCCTGCCATGCCCCCTGCCGTCCCGCGTCGTGGTTACCTCTACATTCTGGCCTGCGTGCTGCTGTGGAGCAGCTTCATGCTGATCGCCCGCCTCGGCGGCAAGACGCCGCTGACGCCGTTTGATGTGCTGGCGCTGCGGCTGGCCACCGCCAGCGCGGTGCTGTGCTGGCTGCCGAAGCCGCCGGCCGCCGCGTGGCGAGACGGCTGGATGTGGGGGCTGGCGCTGATCGGCTGCGTCGCCTTCTGCCTGCTGTGCTACGGTGCGGTGCGCTGGGTGCCGGCGGCGCACCTGGCGCTGCTGGTGGCCGGGCTGCAGCCGTTTTTGCTCGCCCTGCTGCTGCTGTTGTGGCGGCAAGGTTGGCCGCAACGCGCGACGTGGCCGGGCTACGCGCTGATGGCGCTGGGCTTGCTGTTGCTGGCGTGGCCGCTGTTTGCCGGCCAGGCAGCGCCGGGGCAGTGGCTGGGTGACGGCATGCTGCTCTTGGCCGGCGTGCTGTGGGCGCTGTACGCGCTGCTGGCCAAGCGGCGGCCGTATGATGCGTGGCAGATGACCAGTTTTGTCACGCTGGCGTCGGCGCTGCTGTACCTGCCGGTCTACCTGCTGTGGCTGCCCAAGGGGCTGGCGCAGACGGCGTGGCCGGTGATCGCCGGCCAGGCGCTGTTCCACGGCATCAGCCCGGCGATTGTCGCCATGCTGTGCTACCTGCGCGCGGTGGCGTTGCTGGGGCCGTCGCGGGTGGCGGCGCTGATGGCGCTGATCCCGGTGGTGGCCGGGGTGGCGGCGGTGCCGCTCTTGCACGAGCCGCTGACGCCGGCGCTGGCCGGGGCGTTGTTGAGTGTGTCGCTGGGCGCGTGGTGGGTGGCGCGTCCGGCATTGCCTGTGGCGAGCGGCCGCGACCGCGGCTTGCGGCCAACCCTTACCGAGGAGAAACCATGCCGTACGTGAATATCAAGATTACCCGCGAGGGCGCCACGCCGGAGCAGAAGGCGGAACTGATCGCCGGCGTCACCGGCCTGCTGCGCGACGTGCTGGGCAAGAACCCGGCCACCACCGTGGTGGTGATCGACGAGGTCGATACCGACAACTGGGGCATAGGCGGCGAGAGCGTTACCGTGCGCCGCGCCCGCGGCAGCTGACCGCCGGCGCCGGCTGAACGACACTGCGGCCAACCTTGCCCAAGGTTGGCCGCAGTGTTTTTGCTGCCGGTCTGCGTGTCTGGCGGCGGGTGGCTTAGAACCTGTTCAAAGTCTCGCGAGCTAGAGCGAGACAAGGCGAAAACGACTGAGGAAGCGGAGTTTACGTGGGGTAAATGAGCATTCCGAAGGCGTTTTCAACGCGGTATCGCCGAAGCGCAGCAGACCTTGAACAGGTTCTTACGCCTTGTCCGGTGCCGGGCTGTCCGGGCGTTCGCGCAGCGCCAGACCCTTCAGCAGGTAGCGCAGGAACTGGTCGCCGCAGGGGCGGAAGTGCTTGTGGTCGGCCTTGCGGAACAGCGCGCTGATCTCGCTGCTGGACACCTTGAAGTCGCTGCGCGCCATCAGCGCCTCGATGTCTTCCTGTTTCAGGTCGAAGGCGATGCGCAGCTTCTTCAGGATCTCGTTGTTGTTGAGGCGCAAGAGCGGCGCCGGTGCCGGTGCGCCGTCGCGGCGGCCGCGGCGTTCGATGATCAGCCCGTCGAGAAAGGCGCCGAGCAGCTCGTCGCTGCACTGGCGGAACGCCGGGTCGTCGTCCTTCTTCAGCAGCGGCGCGAAGTCGTCGTCGGCCAGCGGCTCGACGTGACGCAGGATCGCCAGCATGCGGTTGTCGGGGCAATCGATGATGAAGCGCACGCTGCGCAGGATGTCGTTATTGATCATGGGATGTCTTCAGGGTTGGCCGCAGGCGGCCAATGTCGGGTTAGGGGGCGAGGCGCTGGCGCAGCCAGCTGCTGTCGGCTTGCAGGGTGTACAGCACGCGGTCGTGCAGGCGGCTGGGGCGGCCCTGCCAGAACTCGACACGGTCCGGCACCACCGCGTAGCCACCCCAGTGCGGCGGGCGCGGCACCGACAGCGGGTGCTTGAGGCCGAAGCCGGCGGCGCGGCTGACCAGCACCGTCTTGCTGTCGATCACGCTGCTCTGCTCGCTGGCCCAGGCGCCGATGCGGCTGGTGTACGGCCGGCTGGCGAAGTAGGCGTCGGACACCTCCGGCGCCACCCGCGCCACGCGGCCCTCGATGCGCACCTGCCGTTCCAGCTCCGGCCAGAAGAAGGTGAGCGCGAGGTAGGGATTGGCGTCCAGCTGGCGGCCCTTGCGGCTGAGGTAGTTGGTATAGAACACCAGTTGCCCGTGTTCCACCCCTTTCAGCAGCACGATGCGCGCCGATGGCCGGCCGTGTTCGTCGACACTGGCGACGTGCATCGCGGTCGGCTCGTTGACTTCGGCGGCGATGGCCTCGTGCAGCCACTGTTCGAACTGGGCAACGGCGTCCGGCAGGCAGTCGTCGGGCGAGAGTTCATGCTGGCTGTATTCCAGGCGGATGTCGGCGAGATTGAGCGCCATGGCTGGCTCCTGAATGAATGACGGCAGTGGCCGCAAGGCGGCAAGGTTGGCCGCCATGATACCGCAGGCCGTTGCCGCGATGGGCGGCGCCGCTTGGAACCTGCTCACGATCTGCTGCGCTTCGTGAAACGTTACGAGGTGAGTACGGCTGCGGCATGCTTGTTTATATCCGGATAAACGCCGCAGCCGTTGTCGCCTTGTCTCGCGTGAGCGCGCGAGATCGTGAACACGTTCTTACGGCAGCTGCCGCTGCGGCAGCTCGCAAGCGAGGAAATCGACCAGCATGCGCACCTTGGGCGACAGCTGGCGGTTGTGCGGGTACAGCGCCCAGATGCCCTCGTCCGGCTCCTGGTAGGCGCCCAGCAGCGCCACCAGCGCGCCGCTTTGCAGGTGGCGCGCCACGTAGTAGTCCGGCAGCTGCACGATGCCGACCTGCTGCAGCGCGGCGTGCACCAGCGCGTGGCCGCTGTTGCAGCGCAGGCTGCCGCGCACGCGCAGCAGGCGGCGGCGTCCCTGCTCCTGCACGTGCCACACCTCGTTGCTGCCGAGCAGGCAGTTGTGCTGCTCCAACTCCGACAGGCTGTTGGGGATGCCGTGGCGCGCCAGGTAGCCGGGGGCGGCGCAGATGAACTGCCGCCGCGACGCCAGCCGCCGCGCCATCAGCGAGGAGTCGGCGAGGTGGCCGATACGGATCGCCAGGTCGTAGCCGTCGTGCACCAGGTCCAGCAGCTGGTTGCTGAGATTGAGGTTGATCTCCAGCGCCGGGTACTGCTGGCCGAAGGCGGTGATCAGCGGTGCGATGTGGCTCTCGCCGTAGGCCAGCGGCGCGGTCAGCTTCAGCGTGCCCTGCGGCACCGCCAGATGCTGCGACACCGCGCGCTCGGCGTCGGCCAGCGAATCCAGCAGCTGGCGGCAGTGCTGCAGGTACAGCTGGCCGGTCTCGGTCAGCGTCACGTGGCGGGTGGTGCGGTACAACAGCTGCGCGCCCAGTCGCGTCTCCAGTCGCGTCACCTGGCGGCTGACCTGCGCCACCGACAGCGACAGTGCCAGCGCGGCGCGGGTAAAGCTGCCCTGCTCGGCCACGCTGACGAACTCGCACACCCCTTCCCATGCCAGCATTGTTGCTCCTCGTAAAAAATCATTTACCGATAGTGGCGATTATCGGTGAAAAAAGCGGTAATACAATGCCGCTTTAGTCTGTCGCACTCAAGGAGCACGTCGTGAGCGAGATCATCCAATGCAAGGCCGCGGTGGCCTGGGCCGCCGGCCAGCCACTGTCCATCGAAGACATCGAAGTGATGCCGCCGCAAGCCGGCGAGGTGCGCGTGCGCATCGTCGCCAGCGGCGTGTGCCACACCGACGCCTTCACCCTGTCCGGCGAAGATCCGGAAGGCATCTTCCCCTGCATCCTCGGCCACGAGGGTGGCGGCATCGTGGAATCGGTCGGTGAAGGCGTCACCAGCGTCGCCGTCGGCGACCACGTGATCCCGCTGTACACGCCGGAATGCGGCGAGTGCAAGTTCTGCAAGTCGGGCAAGACCAACCTGTGCCAGAAGATCCGCGCCACCCAGGGCAAGGGCCTGATGCCTGACGGCACCACCCGTTTCCGCAGCAAGGACGGCCAGCCGATCTACCACTACATGGGCACCTCCACCTTCTCCGAGTACACCGTGCTGCCGGAGATCTCGCTGGCCAAGGTGAACCCGGCGGCGCCGCTGGAAGAAGTGTGCCTGCTCGGCTGCGGCGTCACCACCGGCATGGGCGCGGTGGTCAACACCGCCAAGGTCAAGGCCGGTGACAGTGTCGCCATCTTCGGCCTCGGCGGCATCGGCCTGTCGGCCATCATCGGCGCGCGCATGGCCGGCGCCGGCCGCATCATCGGCATCGACATCAACGAGAGCAAGTTCGAGCTGGCGAAGAAGCTGGGCGCCACCGACGTGATCAACCCGAAAAACTTCGACAAGCCGATCCAGGACGTGATCGTGGAAATGACCGACGGCGGCGTGGATTTCTCCTTCGAGTGCATCGGCAACGTCAACGTGATGCGTTCGGCGCTGGAGTGCTGCCACAAGGGCTGGGGCGAATCGGTGATCATCGGCGTCGCCGGTGCCGGCCAGGAAATCAGCACCCGTCCGTTCCAGCTGGTCACCGGCCGCGTGTGGCGCGGTTCGGCCTTCGGCGGCGTGCGTGGCCGCTCCGAGCTGCCGGACTACGTCGAGCGTTATCTGAAAGGCGAATTCCGCCTCGACGACTTCATCACCCACACCATGCCACTGCAGGACATCAACACCGCCTTCGAGCTGATGCACGAAGGCAAGAGCATCCGCTCGGTGATCCACTACGGCCAGTAAACCACCGGGGGCTGCGGCCAAGGTTGGCCGCAGCCGCCACCGGGAGAGACACGACAGATGAACCTGGAAATGATCAGCAGCAGCAAGAGCTTCGGCGGCTGGCACAAGCAGTACCGCCACGATTCGGCGGTGCTGGGCTGCCGCATGCGCTTTGCCGTCTACCTGCCGCCGCAGGCCGCCAGCGGCCAGCCGGTGCCGGTGCTGTACTGGCTGTCGGGGCTGACCTGCACCGACGAGAACTTCATGCAGAAGGCCGGCGCGCTGCGCGTCGCCGCCGAGCTGGGCATCGCCATCGTGGCGCCGGATACCAGTCCGCGCGGTGACGACGTCGCCGACGACGCCGGCTACGACCTCGGCCAGGGCGCCGGCTTCTATGTCAACGCCAGCGAGGCGCCGTGGATGCGCCACTACCGCATGTACGACTACGTCAGCCAGGAGCTGCCGGCGCTGATCGCCGCGCACTTCCCGGTCAGCGGCCGTCGCGCCATCGCCGGCCATTCCATGGGTGGCCACGGCGCGTTGGTGTGCGCGCTGAAGCGGCCGCAGGACTACGTGTCGGTATCGGCGTTCAGCCCGATCACCAACCCGCTCAACGCGCCGTGGGGGCAGAAGGCGTTCAGCGCCTACCTCGGCGATAACCGCGCCGCGTGGCAGGAATGGGACGCCAGCGTGCTGATGGCCGCCGCCGCTGCCGACGCGCAGTTGCCGTGCCGGGTCGACATTGGCCTCGCCGACGGTTTCCTCGCCGAGCAGCTGCAGCCGGAAGCGCTGGAACGCGCCGCCGCCGCCAGCGGCTACCCGCTGCAACTGCACCGCCACGACGGCTACGACCACAGCTACTACTTCATCGCCAGCTTCATCGAGGCGCAGCTGCGCTTCCACGCCGGCCACCTGTTCGCCTGATGCAGGTCAAGCGCATTCCTGCAGCCGGGCTGGCCGCCACGCGGCCAGCCCCTCGGGCGGCAGGTTTTGGGCTAGAATAGCCCGTTTCCCACTGCGGCTTTTCCTTGCACTCATGCACCTGGTTGCCTTTGGACTGAACCACCACACCGCCCCGCTGGCGATACGCGAACGGCTGGCCTTCCCTGCAGAAACCCTGCCGGGCGCCCTGGCGCAGCTGGTGGATTCGCAGGCCGCGCGCGAGGCGACCATCGTCTCCACTTGTAACCGCACCGAGCTGTACTGCGCCACGCAGCAGCCGGACGCGGCACTGGCGTGGCTGGCCAACTACCACGGCCTGAGCCTGGACGAAGTGCGGCCCTACCTGTACCAGCTCGACGCCGCCGAAGCGGCACGCCACGCCTTCCGCGTCGCCTCCGGGCTGGATTCCATGGTGCTGGGCGAAACGCAGATCCTGGGCCAGATCAAGGACGCGGTGCGCACCGCCGAACGCGCCGGCACGCTGGGCAGCCTGCTCAACGGCCTGTTCCAGAAAACCTTTGCCGTGGCCAAGGACGTGCGCAGCCAGACCGCGGTCGGCGCCAGCTCGGTGTCGATGGCCGCCGCCGGCGTGCGCCTCACCGAGCAGATCTTCGCCTCGGTCGGCGAGCTGAAGGTGCTGTTCATCGGCGCCGGCGAGATGATCGAACTGGTCGCCACCCACTACGCCGCGCGCAACCCGGCCTGTATCACCGTCGCCAACCGCACGCTGGAGCGTGGCCAGGCACTGGCGGCGCAATTCGGCGGCAACGCCATCACCCTCGCCGAGCTGCCCGATCACCTGCACCACTACGACGTGGTGGTCAGCTCCACCGCCAGTCAGCTGCCCATCATCGGCAAGGGTATGGTCGAGCGCGCCATCAAGGCCCGCCGCCACCGCCCGATCTTCATGCTCGACCTCGCCGTACCGCGCGATATCGAGGCCGAAGTCGGCGAGCTGTCCGACGTCTACCTCTACACCGTCGACGACATCGCCGGCATCGTCGAAGTCGGCCAGCAGGCGCGCAGCCAGGCGGCGGAAGAAGCCGAAACCATCATCGCCCACCGCGTCGGCGAATTCACCGACTGGCTCAAGCGCCGCGAAAGCGTGCCGCTGATCCGAGCGCTGCGCGACGAAGCGGAGCGCACCCGCCGCAACGCGCTGGAGGCCGCCATGAAGCAGCTGGCCAAAGGCGCGCCGCCGGAAAAAGTGCTGGAAGTCCTGTCGGTACAACTGACCAACAAACTGATGCATCCGCCGACGCAGGCGCTGTCTTCCGGCAGCGGCGCGGCGCACGACGCACAGGTGGCGCTGATCGCCAGCCTGTATCGTTTGCACCCGGAGTCGTAATGAAACCCTCGATTGCCGCGAAACTGGCCCAGCTCGATGACCGGCTGGAAGAAGTCACGCAACTGCTGATGTCCGAACAGGCCACCGCCAACATGGACACCTTCCGCAAGCTCACCCGCGAACACGCCGAACTGACCCCGGTGGTCGAGGCGTTCAACGCCTACCGCCAGTGCGAAGCCGACATCGCCACCGCCAGCGAACTGCTGGACGACCCGGACATGAAGGAATTCGCGCAGGAAGAAATCGGCGACGCCAAAAACCGGCTCGCCGCGCTGGATGTCGAGCTGCAGAAACTGCTGCTGCCGAAAGACCCCAACGACGACAAGAACATCTTTCTTGAAATCCGCGCCGGCACCGGCGGCGACGAAGCGGCGCTGTTCGCCGCCGACCTGTTGCGCATGTACACCCGCTTTGCCGAACGCAACCGCTGGCAGGCCGAGATCGTCTCCGCCAGCGAATCCGACCTCGGCGGCTACAAGGAAGTCATCGTGCGCCTGGTCGGCCAGGGCGCCTACTCCAAGCTGAAATTCGAATCCGGCGGCCACCGCGTGCAGCGCGTGCCGGCCACCGAAACCCAGGGCCGCATCCACACCTCCGCCTGCACCGTGGCGGTGATGGCCGAGGCCGACGAGATCGCCGAAGTGGTGCTCAACCCGGCTGACCTGCGCATCGACACCTATCGTGCCAGCGGCGCCGGCGGCCAGCACATCAACAAGACCGACTCCGCGGTGCGGATCACCCACCTGCCGACCGGCATCGTCGCCGAATGCCAGGACGGCCGCTCGCAGCACGCCAACAAGGCCAGCGCGATGCAGGTGCTGGCGGCGCGCATCTACGACATCCAGCTGCGCGAGAAGAACCAGAAGGAAGCGGCCGAGCGCAAGAGCCTGATCGGCTCCGGCGACCGCTCCGAACGCATCCGCACCTACAACTACCCGCAGGGGCGCATCACCGACCACCGCATCAACCTCACCCTGTACAAGCTGGACCAGGCGATGGACGGCGACCTGTACGAACTGACCGACGCGCTGGTGGCCGAGCGCCAGGCGGAGCTGCTGGCGCAGTTGTCGGAGGGGAGTTGAGATCGTGAGTTAGCGGCCGAGGTTGGCCGCAAGAGGCAACAGGAAAGGGCAAGCCAGTGGCTTGCCCTTTTGTCATGGCGAGCAACGAAATGCCTTTGGAATATTTTGGATCATAAGTTAGACTTAGCATCATGTAATCAGAATGGTAGAAGCATTAGGTTGAACAAAATGAACCTGGGACCGAATCAGCAGGAGATCATCCATATCCATTTGCATGAATTGAAACATATATATTTCATATATAAAAAGCTCGAAGTGACGTTAGTTAAATGAGCTAAAGAGCCGATTGACAGTTTTTTAGTTATTAAATGCAGAGGTGCTTAATGGAAGTCTTAAAATTTGGATTAAGTATTTTCTTTGGCTTGCCTTATGCGTATTATTATTTTTTTTGTGGATTAATTGTTACTAGAGTTGCTTTTGGATGTTTTTTTCCTAGGCTGCAAGAAGTGAAAATTTATCGGAGAATATTGATTTTTTCTGCTGGTTTGCTTGTGGTTGGACTTTTGTTTGCATTTGGTTATTATTTTTATTTTGAGTATGAATATTATAAATTTGATCTCAATGGAGACGGATTTGTTGATGAGCTTGAGTATTTGAATGTGCCAAAATGGGGAAGAGAGTCGAGTGGCGCAATATTTTTGAGCTTGTGGATGTTGTTTGGCACTTGGATTCTGCCGATTATTGGTTTTGTTGTTGAAATAACATCCTCGATTTTTATTTTTATAATTAATAGATTATTCTTTCTTGGAAAACAGGGTAGGTTGGGCTGAGCTTGCGAAGCTCAACATTTACCATAATTGAATGACCAAGGTTGGCCGCAAGCTGTAGGAGGTTTGCGGCCAACCTTGTTTTGAGGGTCTGTATCCGCTGCGCGGATGCTTATTTGTCTTGCCGCTTCCGCGCGGCGGACGGGAAAGGGGGATACCGCATCCCCCTTTTCAATCCCCGCTCTTCCCGGAGGCACAAGCATTCCCGTGACAACTGCCGCCATCCCGGCGCCGCCCATACGCTGCGCTCAAAAGAGGGCGGCTTATTCCCGGGCTGGCACCAGTTGTCACGGCTTGCACCAACGGGAACGGGTGCGTCGGTTCGATGCTGGCTACCGGTTCAGTACGGTAGGTTGGGTTGAGCTTGCGAAGCCCAACGTTTACCGCGATTGAATGACCAAGGTTGGCCGCAAGCCGTAGAAGGTTTGCGGCCAACCTTGTTTGGGTCTGCTGAATCCCCGCTCTTCCCGAAGGCGCAAGAATCCCCGTGACAACTACCGCCATCCCGGTGCCGCCCATACGCTGCGCTCAAAAAAGGGCGGCTTGTTCCCGGGCTGGCGGCCGTTGTCACGGCTTGCGCCAACGGGAACGGGTGCGCCGGTTCGGTGCTGGCTAACGGCTCGGTGGCTTGACCGGTGGTGGTTTTGCTTGCGACTAATGTTGGCTACTGCGTGTTAGGCGTAGGGTGTCGTCAGCCGGCTTGCCGGGCGACGCACCGCTGACGCTCAAAGGTTGGCCGCAGGCCGTAACGGGCTTGCGGCCAACCTTGTTTTTACTTTCGTGCCTTTTCGCGGGTGTCGTGGTCAAAGCCGCTTTTGCCCTTGTCCGTGTCTTTCCGTGTGCTTCCGTGGCCCAAAATCCAGACCGCTTGCCGCGACAAGGTTGGCCGTAAGCCGCCGTCGTCCGGATTGCAAAGCAAGAATCGGATCGTCATGACGCTCGCCTTTGCCTACACTGTGATTTTCGCGAGGGCGTGGTGATGACGGTGATGAACGGGCTGATGGCGGGGGGGCGGCGATGACGGAGCCGCGCGACTGGTTGTGGTTGCTGCTGCTGGCGGCGATGTGGGGTGGTTCCTTCCTGTTCATGCGCGTGGCGGTGCCGGCGCTGGGGCCATTTCCGCTGATCGCGCTGCGCCTCGGCGTGGCGACGCTGGCGTTGTTGCCACTGTTGTGGTGGCAGCCGGGCGGTTTCGGGCTGTGGCGGCAGCACTGGCGCGCCATCGCCGTGGTCGGCGTGTTCTTGTCGGCGCTGCCGTTCTGCCTGATCGCGTGGGCGACGCTGACGCTGCCGGCCGGGGTGGCGTCGGTGCTGAACGCCACCACGCCGCTGATGACCGCGCTGTGGGCGATGCCGCTGGCCGGCGAGGCGATGACGCGGCAACGCGCCGCCGGGCTGGCGCTGGGGCTGGCCGGGGTGCTGGTGCTGACACTGGGGCGCGGCGCCGCCTTCGGGCTGGACAGCGCGCTGCCGGTGCTGGCGATGCTGGGCGCCACCGCCTGCTACGGCTGGTCCGGGCACATGGCCAAGCGCTGGCTGCCGGGGCTGCCGCCGCTGGTGACGGCAACCGGCAGCCTGGCCTCCGGCGCCATCCTGCTGTTGCCGCTGGCGCTGTGGACGTGGCCGCCGCAGGCGCCGACGGCCACGGTGTGGGGCGCGGTGCTGCTGCTGGCACTGGCCTGCACCGCGTTTGCCTACGTGATCTTCTACCGCCTGATCGAGAAGCTGGGCGCCACCCGCGCCAGCAGCGTTACCTATCTGGTGCCGGTGTTCGGCGTGCTGTGGGGCGCGCTGTGGCTGGGCGAGGTGGTGAGTGCGGCGATGCTGGCCGGCGGCGTGCTGATCCTGGCCGGGGTGTTGCTGCTGGGCTGGCAGCGCCGTAGCTGAATGGCAAAAGGAAACGGCGTGCGCTGGCGGCGGGTGCTGGCGGTGTGGGGGCTGATCGTGGCCGTGGAGACGCTGCAGGGCGTGCTGCGCCAGTTGTGGCTGGTGCCGTGGCTGGGCGAGCTGCCGGCGCGGCAGCTGGGGGTGGTCAGCGGTGTGCTGCTGATCCTGCTCATTACCTGGGTCACGCGGCGCTGGTTGCGGCTGCGCACGCCGGCGCAACAGCTGCAGGCCGGTGCGCTGTGGTTGCTGCTGATGCTGCTGTTCGAGTTCGGCCTCGGCACGCTGCTGGGTTACCCGCCTGAGCGGCTGCTGGCGGATTACGATCCGCGCGCCGGCGGTTATCTCGGGCTGGGCATGCTGGTGCTGCTGCTGGCGCCGTGGCTGCTTGGCCGCTGCGGCCGCCGCGATGGCGACTGACTTGCAATTTGTATATTGGAAAATAATTTATATATGAATATAATGAATTATCGACAACAAGGAGCAGGGCGATGAAACAGAATATCGGCAATACCGAACGCGTGATCCGCATCGTGGTGGGACTGGCGATCACCAGCCTCGCCTTCATCGGCCCGGCGTCGCCGTGGGCGCTGCTGGGGCTGGTGCCGGTCGCCACCGGCGTGTTCGGCTGGTGCCCGCCGTATGCGATGCTGGGCATCAACACCTGCAAGCACAAGTCGTAAGCGCTCCGTTAGCACCATGAAAAAACCGGCCACTTCGGCCGGTTTTTGTTTGCGCACAGCGCGCGGCCTCAGCCGGCGTCGGCCAGCGTCGGCAGTGTGATCACCACCGCGAAGCCGCCGTCCGGCGGGTAGTCGAAGCGCAGGCTGCCGCCGTGCTGCGCCACCACGCGGCTGACGATGGCGAGGCCGAGGCCGCTGCCGCCGTCGCTGCCGCGGTGTGCGGCCAACCTTTCAAACGGCGTCAGCGCCGCCTGCTGCAACTCCGGCGCGATGCCGGCGCCGTGGTCGTGCACGCGCAGCTCGCAGTGGCCGCTGGCGGGCTGCAGGCTGACGCGAAACGGCGCGCGGCCGTAGCGGCGCGCGTTTTCCAGCAGGTTGGACAGCAGCCGCTGCAGCGCCAGCGCGTCGCCGTTGATGGTGGCGTCGCGGCGCTGCCAGGCGACCTCCATGTCGTCGCGGCGGAACTTGGTCAGCACGTTGTCGACCAGCTCGCCCAGCGCCAGCGGCGTCAGCGGCCGCGTTTCCTCGCTGCGCGCGAAGTCGATGAACTGGCCGACGATGCGCGACAGCTCGTCGATGTCGTTGAGCATGCCCGGCTTGTCGCCGAGGTCGTCCTGCAGCTCCACCGCCAGCTTCAGCCGCGTCAGCGGCGTGCGCAGGTCGTGCGACAGCCCGGCCAGCATCAGCCGCCGTTCGCTGGCGGCCTTGTCCAGTGCCAGCGCCATGGTGTTGAAGCGCTCGATCACGTCGCGCACCTCGCGCGGGCCGCTGACCGGCACCGCCTGCGGCATGCGCCCGGCTTCGAGATGGCGCGCGGCATTGGCCAGCCGGCTCAGCGGCCGCGTGGTGCGCCACGCCAGCGCGAAGGCGGCCAGCACCGACAGCAGCGCCACCAGTCCGGCGGCCTGCAGCGTCGGCTGCAGTGCCGGCGGCAGGTAGCGGCGCAGCGGCATCACCAGCCAGTAGTGGCTGTCCAGCACCGGCACCTTGATCCACAGCTCGCGGCGTTCGGCGCGGCTCATGCGCACGCTGACCGGCTCGCCGACGGCGCTGCTCAGCCATTCTTGCAGCGGGTTGGCGACGGCGGGCGCGGGAAAGGTCTGCGCCGGCGCCTGGGCCAGCGGCAGCAGCCGCGGCAGGCCGGGCAGGTTGTTGCGCAGCAGGAAGGCATCGCGCTCCGCCGCCGGCAGCCGGTCGAGCGCTTCCTCGTAGTCGGCCAGCGTGTCCAGCACCTGCGCGTACAGCTGCCGCGCCAGCAGCGCGCTTTTCTGTTGTTCGGTCAGCCACAGCGTGAACACCTGGCTGGCCAGCACCGCCAGCACCACCAGCGCCGCCAGGCGCAGGAACAGCGTGCCGCCGAAGCGCGCCAGGCTCATGTCGCTTCCCTTGCCTTGCCGTCCGGCACGAACACGTAGCCGTAGCCCCACACCGTCTGCAGGTAGCGCGGCGCGCCGTCGTCCTCGATCAGCTTGCGCAGCCGCGAGATGTGCACGTCGATGCTGCGGTCCTGCGATTCGCCGCCGCCCTTGCCCAGCGCCAGCTCCATCAGCTGTTCGCGCGTCAGCGGCCGCCGCGGGTGGCTGGCCAGCGCCAGCAGCACCGCGTACTCGGCGGTGGTCAGCGCCACCGGCTGGCCGTCGCGCAGCAGCTCGCGCCGCGCCGGGTGCAGCTCGCAGCGGCCGAAGCCGAGCACCTCGTCGGCGTCGTCGTGCTGCGCCATCACCACCGGCGTCTGCGCGTGGCGGCGCAGCACCGCGTGGATGCGCGCTGCCAGCTCGCGCGGGTTGAACGGCTTGGCCAGGTAGTCGTCGGCGCCCATTTCCAGGCCGAGGATGCGGTCGATGTCCTCGCCGCGCGCGGTGAGCATGATCACCGGGATCTGCTCGCCCTGCGCGCGCAGGCGGCGCACCACCGCCAGCCCGTCGTCGCCGGGCATCATCACGTCCAGCACCAGCAGGTCCGGGCGGTTGCGTGCCAGCTTGCGGTCCAGGTCGCGCGCGTCCGGCAGCGTATCGACGCTGAAGCCCTGTTGTGCGAGGTAGCGCTGCAGCAGCTCGCGCAGGCGCACATCGTCGTCGACGACCAGTATCTTGTGGTTTTCCATCCGTCACATCCCGAGTCTTTATCTGCCAAGCGTAACGCGCCTGCCGCGCCAAGTCAGCCCGGATATGAACAGCCGTTAACGCGGCGGCGGTGGTTAACACCTATTAACACTTGCCGCCGTCGCGGCAATACCCGCGCAAAACCTGCCACGTACAGTCAGCTCATCCCCTTTTGATGTCGTAACCGAGGAGTCTGACCATGAATGCCAAACGTACCGTTGCCGTGACCCTGCTCGCCAGCCTGCTGGCCGGCGTATCGCTGACTGCTTTCGCCTTTGGTGGCGACGGCAAGCCGCAGCGCGAGGAAATGCGCCAGAACATGCGCGCCTACCACGAGGCGGTGATGTCCGGCGCGCTGACCGATGCCGAGCTGGGCCAGCTGAAGAAGGAACGCGACGCCGCGCACGCGCAGATGCAGAAGCTGCACGAGCAGCTGCAGGCCAAGACCCGCGCCTTGATCGCCAACAACGAGCGCACCGCCAAGCGCGAGGCGTGGCCGGAAGCGGTGGCCGGCAAGCAGTACGGTGGCCACAAGATGCGCCATCATCGCGGTGACGCGCATTGCGGTGCGCAGGCGACCCCGCCTGCCGCCAAAGGCAACTGATCCGGGGACCTTTGAGCACACCGCTGCTGCCGGCATGGCCGCCGCGCGGTGTGCAGGATAAAATGCACCCATGAAAGCCCTTTTCCTGCTCCTGCTGGCGCTGCTGGCCGGCAACAGCGCGCTGGCGGCCCCGCCCTGGCGCGCCGACAACGGCCCGCCCGCGTGGCAGGCCGAGGCGGCGCCACCGCATCGCTTGCGCGACCTGCGCCTGCGCGAGGCGGTGGAGCGCGGCGAGCTGACGCGGGAAGAGGCGCGGGCGCTGAAACGGCTGCGCCGCTGGCACTACCTGCCGCCGGATGGCGACGGCGCCGAGCGCGGCCCGCGCCCGGAGCGACGCGACAAACCGTCGCGCCACCAGCGCTGGCGTCAGCAGCAGGACGCCGAGCGCGACTAGGCTGGGACAGTGACACAAGGAAAAGGTTGGCCGCAGCGATGCGGCCAACCTTTTTGTCGTCCGGAAGCGTCGCGCTCAGAACGTGTTCACGATCTTGCGCGCTCACGCGAGACAAGGCGAAAACCGAGGGGCGCGGCGTTTAGCTGGAGATAAACCAGCATGCCGAAGCCGTACTCACCGTGTAACGTTTCACGAAGCGCAGCAGATCGTGAACAGGTTCTCAGGGCAGCAGGATGAGGGAGCCGGTGGTGCGCCGCGCTTCCAGGTCGGCGTGTGCCTGCGCCGCGTCGGCCAGCGCGTAGCGCGCCGACGGCTGCACCTTCACCGCGCCGGCGCGGATGCGTTCGAACAGTGCCTCGGCGCTGGTTTCCAGCTCGGCGCGGGTGGCCACGTAGTCGCCCAGCTTGGGGCGGGTGAAGAACAGCGAGCCCTTCTGCGACAGCAGCAGCGGCGCGAACGGCGGCACCGCGCCGGAGGCGTTGCCGAAGCTGACCAGCATGCCGCGCGGCGCGAGGCTGTCCAGCGACATCTCGAAGGTGTCCTTGCCCACCGAGTCGTACACCACCGGCACGCCGCGGCCGCCGGTCAGCTCGCGCACCCGCGCCACCACGTCTTCCTCGCGGTAGTTGATCACCTGCTTGCAGCCCAGCCGCAGCGCGATGGCGGCCTTGTCGGCGCTGCCGACGGTGCCGATCACGTTGACGCCCAGCGAGCTGAGCCACTGCACCGCGATCTGGCCGACGCCGCCGGCGGCGGCGTGCCACAGCACGGTCTGGCCGGCTTCCACCGCGTAGGTGCGGCGGATCAGGTACTCCACGGTCATGCCCTGCAGCATCACGCAGGCAGCGGTGTCGTCGGCGATGTCGTCCGGCAGCTTCACCAGCAGCGCCGCCGGCAGCGTGCGGTACTGGCTGTAGGCGCCCTGTGCGCCACCGGCGTAGGCGACGCGGTCGCCGACCTGCAGGTGACTGACGCCGTCACCGACCGCCGCCACCACGCCGGCGGCCTCGGAGCCCAGCCCGGACGGCAGCGGCAGCGGATACAGCCCGCTGCGGTAGTAGGTGTCGATGAAGTTGACGCCGATGGCGGTGTGGCGCAGCAGCACTTCACCGGCGGCCGGTGCGGGGATGGCGGCCTGTTCGGCGCGCAGGACATCGGGGCCGCCGCAGTGCGACAGGCGGATGGTCAGGTTCATGGGGCCTCCGGAGCGTGGGGTCGGTAACAGCGGCAGTGTGCCGCAAAGCGCGCGTGGCGCGGGGGAACACAGTGTTCGCCAGAGCCTGTGCACGATCTGCTGCACTTAATCCTGATGGGGGATCCCGATGGGGCGTACCGCGTTGAAAACGGCTTCGGCTGCGGGTTTATTTCCAGCTAAACGCCGCGCCCCTCCGTTTTCGCCTTGCCTCGCGTGAGTGCGCGAGATCGGGTACACGCTCTTAGCCGGCGGCCGACGCCAGGCGGCGGTAGTAGTCGTCGACAAAGCGCGCGACGCCAGGCAGCAGCTGCGGCCACGCCTGCAGGCGGTGGTCGTCGCCGTTGCGTACCAGCTGGCGGGCGCCGGCGTAGTGGCGCACCGCCTCGCGCCAGTCCAGCACCGCGTCGGCCGTGCCCAGCAGCAGGTAGTAGCGCGCCGGGGTCAGCCGCGCTGGCCGTATCGCCACCAGCTGCTGCATGTGCTCGCGGCCGAGGCGGTAGTGCTCGCCGGTGTACGGGTTGTGCAGTGGGCCGAGGAAATGCTGCAGCTCGCGTTCCGGCCAGATCGCCGGGTTGATCAGTACCGCCGGCAGCCGGTGTTGCTCGGCGAGCGCGGTGGCGTAAAAACCACCCAGCGAGCTGCCGATCAGCGCCGTCGGCTGCTGCTGCGCGATCAGCAACTGCAGCTGCTGCATCGCCTGCGCCGGATACGGCGACAGCTGCGGACACAGCAGCTGGCCGGCGGCCGGGTGCTGCTGCAGCCAGGCGGCGGTCTCGCGCGCCTTCAGCGATTGCGGGCCGGACTGGAAGCCGTGCAGGTACAGGTAACGCTGGCTCATGGCACCTGGTAGGGCTTGAGGCGGGCGGCCAGCACGCCCTGCTGCTGCAGGGTGCGGATCGCGTGGTTGAGGCTGGCCGGCGCCAGGTGCGAGCGGCGCGACAGCGCGCAGCTGAGTGGCATGCGCGACAGCACCAGCGGCTGCAGCTGTACCTGGTGCGCCTCGCGCAGGTTGTTTTTCAGCCACCAGGCAAAGCTCAGCTCGTCGACCACCGCGACATCGACCACGCCGCTGGCGGCGGCGCGCAGCTGCAGGTTGCCCTGCTGCTGGTCGATGCGCTGCGCGCCGTGGGCAAAGGCGTGCGCCAGCGCCGGGTAGTGGTAGCCGATCACGGTGCCGATGCGGCGGCCATTGAGCTGGCTCAGCGAGGTGATGCGTTCGTGCAGCGTCAGCGGCGACACGAAGCGTTCCACCTGCTCGGACAGCGGCAGCGACCAGTGGAAGCGTTCCGGCGCCTCCCACCACGCCGGGTTGGTGTTGCACACCATGTCGATCTGGCCGCCCTGCAGGTAGCTGTCCATGCGCTTGCGCGCCAGCGGCAGGTACTGCACGCGCAGACCGAGCTGGTGGGCGATGCTGTCCAGCAGGTCCTTCCACAGCCCGCCGTCCAGCTGTGGCTGCGGGCTGTAGGAAAAGATCATCGACGGCGCGGCGTCGTTCTCGGTGACGCCGACGGTGAGGGTGTGGTCGTCGGCGGTGGCAGGCAGGGTCACGGCCAGCAGGCACAGTGCGCCGGCCAGCCGTTGCGGCCAACGTTTAGCGGTTTTTCCATTCATAGCGGTCAAGGATACGCCGGATGCTGCCGTTTTGTTCCATCTCGCCGATGGCCTGGTCGAGCCGGCTCTCGCTGTAGCGGCTGCCCGGTGACACCGCGCAGCGCGTCGGCATCACCGACACCACCAGCGGATGTAGCCGCAGGTTGGCCGCCTGCGCCGGATTGGCGCGCGCCCAGGCGCTCATCTCCAGCTCGGAATTGATCACCACGTCGACCATGCCGGTCTGCAGCGCGCGCATCAGCAGCGGCAGCCGTGGCTGGTTGACGCGGGTGGCGCGCTGGCCCTGCCACAGCGGCTCCACCGTGGTGTAGTGGTAGCCGCCGATGACGCCGATGCGCTGGCCGGCCAGCTCGTCGACGCTGTCGATGGTGCGCGGGTGCGGTTTCAGCGACATCACCCGTTCGATCTGCGGGTAGAACTCGCGCGTCCAGCCGACGCGCGAGGCGCCGACATACCACGCCGGATTGGTGTTGCACACGATGTCGATGCTGCCGTTGTCGATCGACATCTCCACCCGCTTGCGCGACACCACGATGAACTCCACCGGTGCCTTCAGCGTGCGCCCCAGCTCTTCACCCAGCTCCTTCGACAGCCCCCCGACCAGCTGGCTGCCGGCCAGTACCACGATCGGGGCGGAGTCGGAATCGGCGACGCCGATGCGCAGCGCCGGCGCTGCCTGGGCCGTGCTGGCCAGCAGGCCGGTAGCGACAATGGTTAGCACCAGAAGTGGGGTTTTCATATGAAGCACCAGCCAGATGGTTATAAATGCTCGATCTAAGGATTGGATCTCGCAGCCGCGTGCGCAATGTTAAGATAACCAGCCCCGCATCTACCTAGTTTTACTTAAAAAAGCCGCCTTTGCCATGTCAAAAATTGCCCAACACCCCGCCTACGACTTGCTCGCCCGCCGTATCCTGATTCTGGACGGCGGCATGGGCACCATGATCCAGCGCCACCGGCTGGAAGAGGCGGACTACCGTGGCGAGCGCTTTGCCGACTGGCCGCGCGACGTGAAGGGCAACAACGACCTGCTGGTGCTGACCCAGCCGCAGATCATTGCCGGCATCCACCAGGCCTATCTCGACGCCGGTGCCGACATCATCGAGACCAACAGCTTCAACGCCACCGCCATCGCGATGGCCGACTACGGCATGGAAGCGCTGGTGTGGGAGCTGAACTACGCCGCCGCCAAGCTGGTAAAAGACCTGTGCGTGGCGATGACGGCGACCAACCCTGACAAGCCGCGCTTCTGTGCCGGCGTGCTCGGCCCCACCAGCCGCACCTGCAGCATCAGCCCGGATGTGAACGACCCCGGCTACCGCAACGTGACCTTCGACGAGCTGGTGGAAACCTACACCGAGGCCATCGACGGTCTGGTCAAGGGCGGCGCCGACTTCCTGCTGGTGGAAACCATCTTCGATACGCTGAACGCCAAGGCGGCGGTGTTCGCGATCCACAAGTACTTCGACGAGCATCCGGAGACAACCCGGCTGCCGATCATGGTGTCCGGCACCATTACCGACCAGTCCGGCCGCACGCTGACCGGCCAGACCACCGAGGCGTTCTACAACAGCCTGTCGCACGCCAATGCGCTGAGCTTCGGCCTGAACTGTGCGCTGGGCCCGGACCTGCTGCGCCCGTACGTGGAAGAAATGTCGCGCATCTCGGCCACCTTCGTGTCGGTGCACGCCAACGCCGGTCTGCCCAACCCGCTGGCGCCCACCGGCTACGACCTGACGCCGGAAGACATGGCGCCGCAGGTGCGCGAGTGGGCGGAAGCCGGGCTGGTCAACATCATCGGCGGCTGTTGCGGCACCACGCCGGAGCACATCAAGGCCATTTACGAAGCAGTCAAAGACCTGCCGCCGCGGCCGCTGCCGCAGATCGAACCGAAGTGCCGGCTGTCCGGGCTGGAGCCGTTCAACATCGGCGACAAGGACCTGTTCGTCAACGTCGGCGAGCGCACCAACGTCACCGGCTCCAAGGCCTTCGCCAAGCTGATCCTCAACGGCGACTACGCGACCGCCTTGGACGTGGCGCGGCAGCAGGTGGAAAACGGCGCCCAGATCATCGACATCAACATGGACGAGGGCATGCTCGACGCCCACGCCGCGATGGTGCGCTTCCTCAACCTGATCGCCGCCGAGCCGGACATCAGCCGCGTGCCGATCATGATCGACAGCTCGAAATGGGACGTGATCGAGGCCGGCCTGAAGTGCATCCAGGGCAAGGGCATCGTCAACTCCATCTCGATGAAGGAAGGCGTCGACAAGTTCATCGAGCAGGCGCGCCTGCTGCGCCGCTACGGCGCGGCGGTGATCGTGATGGCCTTCGACGAGGTCGGCCAGGCCGACACCTACGCGCGCAAGGTGGAAATCTGCGAGAAGAGCTACCGCATCCTGGTCGATGAAGTCGGCTTCCCGCCGGAAGACATCATCTTCGACCCCAACATCTTCGCGGTGGCCACCGGCATCGAGGAACACGCCCGTTACGGCCTGGACTTCATCGAGGCCACCGGCTGGATCAAGCAGAACCTGCCGCACGCCAAGATTTCCGGCGGCGTGTCCAACGTGTCGTTCTCCTTCCGTGGCAACAACAAGGTGCGCGAGGCGATTCACGCCGTGTTCCTGTACCACGCCATCAAGAACGGCATGACCATGGGCATCGTCAACGCCGGCGCGCTGGAGGTGTACGACGAGGTCGACGCGGTGCTGCGCGAGCGCATCGAGGACGTGGTGCTGATGCGCGGCGACGACATCATGGCGGTGACCGAGGCACTGATCACGCTGGCGGAAAGCTTCCGCGGCGACGCCAAGGAGGCCAAGGGCGAAGACCTCGCCTGGCGCAACCAGCCGGTGGAAAAACGCCTGGAGCACGCGCTGATCAAGGGCATTACCAGCTTTATCGTGGAAGACACCGAAGAGGTGCGCCTGAAGTGCGAGCGCCCGATCCACGTGATCGAAGGCCCGCTGATGGACGGCATGAACGTGGTCGGCGACCTGTTCGGCGCCGGCAAGATGTTCCTGCCGCAGGTGGTGAAATCGGCGCGCGTGATGAAGGCCGCCGTCGCCCACCTGGAGCCGTTCATTGAGGAAGAAAAGATCCGCATGGGGCTGCAGGACGCGCCGGCCAAGGGCGTGATCATCATGGCCACGGTGAAGGGCGACGTCCACGACATCGGCAAGAACATCGTCGGCGTGGTGCTGCGCTGTAACAACTACAAGGTGATCGACCTGGGCGTGATGGTGCCGTGCCAGACCATTCTGGACGCCGCGCGCGAGCACAACGCCGACATCATCGGCCTGTCCGGCCTGATTACCCCGTCGCTGGAAGAAATGGCGCACGTGGCCAAGGAAATGCAGCGCCAGGGCTTCGACATCCCGCTGTTGATCGGCGGCGCCACCACCAGCCGCGTGCACACCGCGGTCAAGATCGCGCCCAACTACAGCGGCCCGGTGATCTACGTGCCGGACGCCAGCCGCGCGGTCGGCGTCTGCTCCAACCTGCTGTCCGACACCCTGCGCGATGCCTTCGTCAAAGAGGTGTCCGACGACTACGCCCGCGCCCGCGCCATCTTCGAGAGCCGCGGCGACGCCAAGCTGCTGCCGATCGCCGCCGCGCGCGAGCAGCGCCACCGCATCGACTGGGCCAACTACACCCCGCCGGTGCCGGCGTGGCTGGGCGTGCGCCGCTACGTCAATTACGACCTCGCCGAGATTGCCGAGGTCATCGACTGGACGCCGTTCTTCCAGAGCTGGGAGCTGGCCGGCCGTTATCCCGCCATTCTCAGCGACGAAGTGGTCGGCGAATCCGCCACCGCACTGTGGGCCGACGCGCAGGCGATGCTGAAGCAGATCATCGACGAGAAATGGCTGAGCGCCAACGCGGTGATCGGCCTGTTCCCGGCGGTGAGCGTCAATCATGACGACATCGAGATTCTCGATCCGGAAACGCGGGCGCCGCTGCTGACCTGGGTCGGCCTGCGCCAGCAGCTGGTGAAGACCGACAAGGACGGCAATCGGAATCCGGACTGGTGTCTGGCCGACTTCATCGCGCCGCGTGACAGCGGTGTGGACGACTATATCGGCGCCTTTGCCGTCACCGGCGGCCTGGGCATCGACCCGCACGTGGCGCGTTTCGAGGCCGCCAACGACGACTACTCGGCCATTCTGCTGAAGGCGCTGGCCGACCGCTTCGCCGAGGCCTTCGCCGAGCTGATGCACCGCCGCGTGCGCACCGAGTTCTGGGGCTACGCCGCGGACGAGGCGCTGGACAACGAGGCGCTGATCGACGAGAAGTACGTCGGCATCCGTCCGGCACCGGGCTACCCGGCCTGTCCGGACCATACCGTGAAGAAGGAACTGTTCCAGCTGCTGGACGCGCCGGCCATCGGCATGACGCTGACCGAAGGCTACGCCATGCTGCCGACGGCGGCGGTGTCCGGCTTCTACTTCAGCCATCCGGACTCGCGCTACTTCGGCGTCGGCAAGATCAGCCGCGACCAGGTGGAAAGCTACGCGCTGCGCCGCGGTGTCAGCGTGGCGCAGGCCGAGCGCGACCTGGCGCCCAACCTCGGCTACAACACCTGAGCATGGCGCGCTACCCGGCCCAAGGTTGGCCGCGCCGGCTGCTGACGGCGGCGCTGCTGTGTCTGGCGCTGCCGGCACCGGCGGTGGAGTCGCCGCTGCTGCCGGTGCTGCAGGTGGCGCTGGGCGAAAACAAGCCGCCATACATCATCGCCGACGAGGCGCGCGGCATCGAGTACGAGCTGGTCAGCAGCGTGCTGCGCGCCGCCGGCTATCAGCCCAAAATACTGCTGCTGCCCAACCAGCGCGCACAACTGGCGCTGGCCGACGGCCGCATCGATGCCGCCATCTCCAACAACGGCCCGTTCGTGTCCGAGCCCTACATCGCCTACCGCAACATGGCGATCACGCTGTGCCACCGTCACCTGCAGCCCAAGCACATCGCCGAGCTGGGCCAGTACCGGGTGGCGGCGTTCCACAACGCGCAGCGCTTCCTCGGTGCCGAATTCGCGGCGATGGCCAAGGCCAACGTCGACTATGTCGAATCGTCGCCGCAGCCCATCCTGAACAACCTGCTGTTCACCGGCCGCACCGATGTCGTCATCTCCGACCTGTTCATCTTCCTGCACTTCGCGCAGCAGCCGGACGTACCGCTCAACAACCGCCAGGCGCTGTGTACCCACGCGCTGTTTCCGCCGACGCAGTACGCGTTGTCCTTCCGCGACCCGCGTGTGCGCGACCGCTTCAACAAGGCGCTGCAGCAGCAGGCGCAGGCCGGGCTGTACCAGACGCTGGCGCAGCGCTACCGCCTGCCGGGGCAGAGCCAGCCGCTGTTCCGCCCGCAGCCGCCGGGCAGCGGTGCCTTGCGGCCAACCCTGGCCGCCGGCTGAGCGCCGGCGACAGGCGCTGGCGGGCGTGGGATAATCGCCGCCTTCGCCCGTCGCGGCCGGTCCGGTCCGTGTGCCGGCCGCTGCGTCCTTTCCCCTGTCTGTCGTGAGTTTGCCGCCGCCTTGCGCTGCCGCCCGCTGTGGTGCGCCTGCCGGCGCGCGCCCTGTTGCGGAGTAGCGTGTTGACCAAAATGACCCCGTCGGCGATCAAGACCGACTTTTTCAGCGGCATCACCGTGGCGCTGGCGCTGGTGCCGGAGGCGATCGCCTTCGCGCTGGTCGCCCACGTCAGCCCGCTGACCGGGCTGTATGCCGCCTTTTTCCTGTGCCTGATCAGCGCCAGCTTCGGCGGCCGGCCGGGCATGATCTCCGGCGCCACCGGCGCGCTGGCGGTGGTGATGGTGTCCATCGTCACCCGGTACGGCGTGGAATACCTGTACGCCAGCGTGGTGCTGATGGGGGGGCTGCAGCTGCTGTTCGGCGTGTTCAAGCTCGGCAAGTTCATCCGCATGGTGCCGCACTCGGTGATGCTGGGCTTCGTCAACGGCCTGGCGCTGGTGATGACGGTGGCGCAGGCCGGCCATTTCAAGCAAGACGGCCAGTGGCTGGCCGCGCCGCAGCTGGCGGTGATGGCGGCGCTGACGGGGCTGACCATGGCCATCATCTACCTGCTGCCGCGCCTGAGCCGTGCCATCCCGGCGGCGCTGGCGGCGATCCTGATCGTGGCCGGCGTGGTGGCCGGCTTCGGCATCGACACCAAGACCGTCGGCGACATGGGTTCCATCGCCGGCGGCCTGCCGCAGTTCCACCTGCCGCAGGTGCCGCTGACGCTGGACACGCTCTACATCATCCTGCCGTACTCGCTGGTACTGGCCGCCATCGGCCTGCTGGAATCGCTGCTGACGCTGAACCTGATCGACGACATCACCGACAGCCGTGGCCAGCCCAACCGCGAGGCGCTGGCGCAGGGCGGCGGCAACGTGGTGGCCGGCCTGTTCGCCACCATGGGCGGCTGCGTGCTGATCGGGCAGAGCATGATCAACATCAACAACGGCGCCCGCCACCGCCTGTCCGGCATCGTCGCCGCGCTGTTCCTGCTCGGCTTCATCCTGTTCCTGGCACCGTGGATCGAGCAGATCCCGCTGGCGGCGCTGGTCGGGCTGATGCTGGTGGTGTCGCAGAAGACCTTTGCCTGGGGCAGCCTGCAGGCGCTGCGCAAGATCCCGCGCCAGGACGCGATCATCGTCGTCGGCGTGACGCTGATCACCGTGCTCACCGATCTGGCGGTGGCGGTGCTGTGTGGCGTGGTATTTGCCGCGCTGGTGTTCGCCTGGCAGCACGCCAAGACCATCCGCGTGCAGACCCGCACCGACGCGCAGGGCTGGAAGGTGTACGAGCTGGAAGGCAGCCTGTTCTTCGCCTCCGCGGCCAACTTCAGCGAGCTGTTCGCGCCGAAGAGCGACCCGGAGCACGTGGTGATCGAGTTCCGCCGTGCGCGGGTGGTCGACCACTCCGCCGTCGAGGCCATCGACGCGCTGGCCGCGCGCTACCAGCAGGCCGGCAAGACGCTGCACCTGCGCCACCTGAGCCCGGACTGCCTGGAGCTGCTGGACAAGGCCAAGGGCATGGTGGAGGTCAACCAGTTCGAGGACCCGCACTACCACATCGCCGACAACAAGCTGGGCTGAGCCGCGCCTTTCGGGTCCAGACCGCCACGCCGCCGCGTGGCGGTTTTTTTGCGGCCAAGGTTGGCCGCGCCATGTTGCCGTCTTGTAACAGGGCGGATGCAAAACCGCAGCATGGATAAGTTGCGCTGACGCTAGGCTACAAATCGTCATGCCGCAGGGGCGGCAACAGCACAGCAAAGGACAGCAATATGAGTCTCTCCGGCATCGCGGCAGCGGGGTCCACCGTGGCCTACGGCCTGGGCAGCGTGGGTAGCGGGGTGGTGAAGATCGCCTCCGGCGTCGGCGACATCAGCGCCGGCGCGTTGCAGGTGGCCACCGGCGTGGTCAGCGGCATCGAGGAAAGCGGCGACGCGCTGTATGGCGGCTTCTCCGCCACCGGCGCGGCGCTGGCCAGCGGTCTGCAGCTCGTCGGCGGCATCATCGACGCGGTGGCCTGACGCCGGCTCCTGATCGCGCGCTCACGCAAGCACAGGTGAAAACGGCTGCGGCAGGCGGGTTTATCTTTGGATAAACGCCGCTGCCGCAGCCGTTTGCGATGCTGTAGCGTCGCGGTCAGCAAGCCGCAGCCGCCGCGCGGGACGCGCCGCTCAGCGGTACAGCGCCGCCAGCGTGTGCGCCGCAGCGCCGGGATCGGCCTGTTCGAACAGGCCGCCGATCACCGCGATGGCGTCGGCGCCGGCGGCCACCACCGCGCCGGCATTGGCGGCGGTGATGCCGCCGATGGCGACCCGCGGCACGCCCAGATCGGCGCTATCTGCGAACAGCGACAGCGGCGCCGCCACCGCGCCGGGCTTGGTGGCGGACGGGTACACCGCGCCAAAGGCGACGTAGCTGGCGCCGGCGGCCACCGCCGCGCGTGCCAGATCCAGGCTGTCGTAGCAGCTGGCGCCGACGATGGCGCCGGGGCCGAGCGCGGCGCGGGCGGCGGCGATGCCGGCGTCGTCGCGGCCAACGTGCACGCCGTCGGCGCCGACCGCGCGCGCCAGCTCGACATCGTCGTTGACGATGAACAGCACATTGCGGCTGCGCGCCAGGCTGGCGAGGATGCTGGCCTGCCACAGCCGCCGCACCGCGTCGCTGCCCTTGTTGCGGTACTGCAGGATGCGCGCGCCGCCGTCGAGCACGGCGCCGACCTGCTCGATCAGGCGTTCGCTGTCGTCGGTGTCCGGGGTGATCGCGTACAGGCCGTTAAACGTTTGCATCTTGCTCCTTGTCGGCATCGTCGTCGCCGGCGTCGTCATTGGCCCAGAACAGGCGGTCGGGAATGAACTGGCCCATGCCGGGACGGAAGCCGTAGCGCAGCGCCTGCCAGGTGTAGTCCTGCGCCTCTTTCACCGCCTCCGGCACCGCCAGCCCGCGCGCCACCAGCCCGGCGATGGCGGCGGCGAGCGTGCAGCCGGAACCATGGAAGCTGCCGTTGAGTCTAGGCCAGGTGTCGACGCGGATTTCGCCGCCCAGGTCGTAGAGCCGGTTTTCCACGTCGCGCGTCGGCTCGTGGGTGCCGGTGATGAACACGTAGTCGCAGCCCAGCCGTGTCAGACGTTTGGCGCAGTCGGCCACCGACAGCTCTTCCTCGTCGTCGGCGTCGTTGGCCGCCAGCCGCCGCGCCTCGATGCTGTTGGGGGTCAGTACCGTCACCTGCGGCAGCAGCACGTCGCGCAGCACGTGGATCATGTCCTCGCGCGCCAGCTCGTCGCCGGCGCCGCTGGCCAGCACCGGGTCGTAGATCAGCGGGATGTCGGGGTAGTCGGCGATCAGCTCGGCGATGGCGACCACGTTATCGATGCTGCCGATCATGCCGACCTTGAACGCGGCCACCGGCATGTCTTCCAGCACCGCGCGCGCCTGGTCGAGCACCCATTCGTCGTCGATGACCATGAAGTCCTGCACGCCGCGGGTGTCCTGCACCGTGATGGCGGTGATCACCGACAGCGGATGGCAGCCCATGCTGGCCAGGGTCAGGATGTCGGCCTGGATGCCGGCACCGCTGGTGGGATCGGCTCCCGCCAGCGTCAGCACGATAGGCGGGAGAATGATGTCTTGGCTCAAGGCTTAACCTCTCTGGTCTCACAGGATTTACAATACGGATTTTAACCGAGCGAAGGCTTAACACTATGCAAACCTGGATGTGTCTGATCTGCGGCTTTATCTACGACGAAGCGGCGGGTCGCCCGGAAGACGGCATCCCGCCCGGCACCAAGTGGGAAGACGTGCCGATGAACTGGACCTGCCCGGATTGCGACGCGCGTAAAGACGATTTCGAGATGATGGCGTTCTGAGTGACGCCGCTGCAAGAGGAAACAGAAAAATGGCTAACTGGCTGACCCGGACCGGATGTGTCCTGATGCTTTCCGCGGCCGTTGCCGGCTGTGTCAACACCACCGCCACCGGCGCCGTAGGTGCCAGCCGCAAGCAGCTGATGCTGCTGTCGCCGCAGGAAGTGGAGCAGGCCTCCGCGCAGTCCTATGTGCAGGAAGTGGGCAAGGCGCGCAGCGCCGGCAAGCTCAATACCGACGCCGCGCTGACCGCCCGCGTGCGCGCCGTGTCGCAACGCCTGATCGCGCAGGTGCCGGTGTTCCGCGCCGACGCGCGCAGCTGGAAGTGGGAAGTGAACGTCACCCAGTCCGACGACCTGAACGCCTACGCGATGGCCGGCGGCAAGATCATGGTCTACAGCGGCATCGTCAACCGTCTCAAGCTCAGCGACGACGAGATGGCGGCCATCATCGGCCACGAGATCTCGCACGCGCTGCGCGAACACTCGCGCGAGACCATGAGCCAGGCCTACGCGCAGCAGATGGGTCTCGGCATCGTCGGCCAGCTCGCCGGCCTGTCGCAAGGCTCGATGGAACTGGCCGCCATCGCCACCGACGTGGCGCTGACCAAGCCCAACAGCCGCACCATGGAGTCCGAGGCCGACATCATCGGCCTGGAGCTGATGGCGCGCGCCGGCTACAACCCGAACGCATCGGTGACGCTGTGGCAGAAGATGATGCAGGCCGGTGCCGGCACCGGCCCGAGCTTCCTGTCCACCCACCCGTCCGGCCCGGCACGCATCGAGGAACTGCAACGCCAGATCCCGCGCGTGCTGCCGCTGTACAACGCCGCCCGCAAGGCGCGCTGAGCGATGTCGCCGTCACTTGATGCCGCGCTGCTGCAACAGCTGGAGCAGCACGCGCTGGCGCTGCCCGGCGTGGTGCTCGACATCAAGTGGGGCGGCGTGCGCGTGCTGCAGATCGAGGGCAAGATGTTCGCCACCTTCCACGATGGCGGCGTCGCGTTCAAGGTCGACGCCGACGACTTCCTCGCGCTGTGCGACCTGCCCGGCGTCACCCCGGCGCCCTACCTCGCCCGCGCCCGCTGGATCAAGCTGCACACGCTGCAGAGCTTCAGCGTGGCGCAGGTCGAGGCAAGGTTGGCCGCAGCACGACTCATCGTGCTTTCCCGGCTGTCAAAAGCCACCCGCGCGCAATACGGACTCTGAATGACTTACCTCTATATCAAGGCCTTCCACCTGTTCTTCGTGGTGTCCTGGTTTGCCGGCCTGTTCTACCTGCCCCGACTGTACGTCAACCTGGCGCTGGCCGAGCCGGGCAAGGAATACGACCGCCTGCTGCTGATGGCGTACAAGCTGTTCCGCTTCATGACGCCGCTGGCGCTACTGGCGCTGGCGCTCGGCCTGCTGCTGTGGCTGGGCTACGGCGTCGGCGGCGGCTGGCTGCACGCCAAGCTGGCGCTGGTGACGGTGCTGGTCGGCTACCACGGCTACTGCTACAAGCTGCTGCAGGATTTCGTGCAGCAGCGCAATCGCCGGAGCCATGTCTGGTTCCGTTTTTTCAACGAAGTACCGGTACTGCTGTTGCTGGCAGTGCTGATCCTGGTGGTGGTGAAACCGTTTTGATCAAGCTCCTGCTCCCCCTCGCGCTGGCCGCGCTGCTCACCGGCTGCCAGCAAGACTGCGACGGCCACGTCTACGTGCTGGCCCAGGGCCTGGCCGCCGGCGCCAGCGTGCCCGGCAAGATGACCCCGGCCCAGCTGCCGGCCGGCTTCCCGCGCGGCCAGCTGTCGTCCGACGGCTCCTACGCCGGCCGCAAGGCCTACTGCAACGTCACCGCCGCGCGCAGCGACTATGTCGACAGCGCCCGCGCCGGCCGCATCGCCGTGCCCGGCGCCTGGTCGGTGTGGCAGACCGACGCGCGCTGGCCGGACGACGTGCACCCCTATCGCCCCGCGGACTGGCGCCTGAAAGCGCCGGCCCGTCTCGTCAAGGAAATGGAAAAACACGATGGCAGTGGAAATTGAACGTCGCTTCAAGGTAAACGGTGACGCCTGGCGCGGTCTGGCCGAGGGCGTGCGCTACCGCCAGGGCTATTTGTCGGTGGAAAAGGAACGTACCGTGCGTGTGCGCGTGGTCGGTGACCAGGCGTGGCTGACGCTCAAGGGCCAGATCAGCGACATCAGCCGCCACGAGTTCGAATACCTGATTCCGGTAGCGGAGGCGCAGACCATCATGGACGCGATGTGCCCGATGGTGGTCGACAAGCTGCGCTACCGCATCAGCTTCGGCGGCTTTGTGTGGGAGGTGGACGAGTTCTTCGGCGCCAACGCCGGCCTGGTGCTGGCCGAGATCGAGCTGCCGTCGGAAGACACCGCCTTCGACAAGCCGGAATGGGTCGGCGAGGAGGTGACCTTCGACGGGCGCTTTACCAATGCTTATTTGTCGAAGAATCCGTTTGGGTCGTGGTGAGCGGCTGAGGTGGCGGCCTAGGTTGGCCGCAAGGTGATGTGGACAAGGGCAAGCCGGCTGGCTTGCCCTTTTCTTAATTTGAGAATGCGGCGAGCCGGGCGCGTAGGCTGGTGCTGAGCCTGCGAAGCCCAGCGTTTACCGCGAGCGAGTGGCAAAGCTTGGCCGCACGCCGTAGTGGTGTTGCGGCCAACCTTGTTTTGGGTTTGGTATCCGCTGCGCGGATGTTTTTTATCTGCCGCTTTCCGCGCGGCGGCGGGAAAGGGGGATACCGCATCTCCCTTTTCAATCCCCGCTCTCCCGACGGCGCAGGAATTCCCGTAAAAATGGCAACCAGCCCGGCGCCGCCCATCCGCTGCGCTCAAAAGGGGGCGGCTTGTTTCCGGGCTGGCGGCCGTTTTTACGGCCTGCGCCAACGGGAGCGGGCGCATCGGTTCGATGCTGGCGGGCGATTGGACGAGGCGGGGTGTAGGGTGCCGTCACCCCGAAGGGGCGACGCACCAGACGCTGGTGTAACCGCAACGCGGCAAGTCGGGCATGTAGGCTGGTGCTAGCTGGCGAAGCCCAGCGTTTACCGCGATGGAGTGATCAAGGTTGGCCGCAAGCCTTGCCCGGTTTGCGGCCAACCTTGTTTTGTCTGGCGACTCCGCTGCGTGGATGTCTTGATCCGGCGCTTTCCGCTTTCCGCTTTCCGCTTTCCGCTTTCCGCTTTCCGCTTCCCGCTTGGCGCGGCCGGCCGGCGGTGCAGCATGCCCGCCTAATTTTATTGCATGATGAAAGACAGATTTTTGCCTGGATGGCATTTGTATTTGCGCTGCGGCTGGTCATTACTGTGAAGGGGACACTTCACGGGGGCTTGCATCATGTCACGCACTACGCTTCTGGCCGGCACGCTGCTGGCTTCCTTGCTGGCGGCACCGCTGGCGCAGGCCAGCCATGCCTGGGGCAATTACCACTGGGCGCGCACCGGCAATCCGTTTACCGTGCCGCTGGGCAATAACGTCGACAGCAACTGGCTGGAATTCTTCAAAACGGCGGCGGCGGACTGGACCAGCTCCGCGGTGCTGGACACGCAGATGGTGGCCGGTGGCACCACCGCCAAGCGTTGCCGGCCGACGAGCGGTCGGGTCGAGGTCTGCAATTCGGCGTACGGCAATAACGGCTGGCTGGGGCTGGCGCAGATTTGGGCCAGCGGCAGCCATATCGTGCAGGGCACCACCAAGCTCAACGACAGCTACTTCAAGACCGCCAGCTACAACACGCCGGCCTGGCGCCAGCTGGTGATGTGCCAGGAGGTGGGCCACAATTTCGGGCTGGGGCATCAGGACGAGAACTTCAATAACGAAAACCTCGGCTCCTGCATGGACTACACCCGCAGTCCGGACAGCAACCAGCACCCCAATCGCCATGACTACGAGCAGCTGGAGGCGATTTACAGTCACGACGACGACAGCACCACGCTGGCGGCGATGCCGGCGGCGATGGCCAATCTGGAACTGGCGACCCCCGGGCAGTGGGGCCGGCTGTTGCGCAGCCAGCGTGATGGCATGGTGGAAACCTATGTGCAGGATTTCGGCCACGGTTGGCGCGTGTACACGCATGTGTTCTGGGCGGTGGCGCGCGGCCAGCGGCCGCATGACTGAGCCGCTGCGCCACGCGGGCTGAAGCGCACCGCACCAAGCAGGCAAGCTTGGCCGCAAGCCGTGCCGGGTTTGCGGCCAGGCTGCGTTCAGGCCGTTGCGCGTTTCCGGCTATCATGAGCGGTGCCCGCCGGCCATCAGGCCGGTACCGCCGCCTGACCGATAGCAGAAGGAAACCCGCGATGCCCTACGTTGCCACTTACCCCGCCGCCGCACCCGAGCGCGCCAGCCTCGACACCGGCACGCTGCTGCTGGAGTTCGGCGTCGACTGGTGCCCGCACTGCCAGGCGGCGCAGCCGGCGATCGAACAGGCGCTGGCGGCGCAGCCGGCGCTGACCCATATCAAGGTGGAGGACGGCGCCGGGCGGCGGCTGGGACGCAGCTTCCGCGTCAAGCTGTGGCCGACGCTGATCCTGCTGCGCGACGGGGTGGAGCTCGGCCGCGTGGTGCGGCCGCTGACGGTGGACGAGGTGGCGCCGCTGCTGGCGCTGTGATGCGGCGCTGCCGCGGACTCGCCTTTGACGGTGCGTCGCCCTGCGGGTGACGCACCCTATCGTTCTGGCGATCGACATGCTTTGCGGCCAACCTTGTCCTCGTGTTTTTTCGCGGGTTTCGTGGCCAAAGCCGCCTTTGCCCTTGTCCGTGTCTTCCGTGTGCTTCCGTGGCAAAAACCAAGACCGCTTGCCGCGCCAACGTTGGCCGCAAGCCGCGTCGGGTTTTGCGGCCAACCTTGTTCTGTCTGGTGTATCCGCTGCGCGGATATTTCTTATCTGCCGCTTGCCGCGCGGCGGCGGGAAAGGGGGGATACCGCATCCCCCTTTTCACATCGCTGAGCGAATCAGAGATTCGCACGCAGACCGCTCTTCCCGGAGGCGCAAGAATTCCCGTGAAAACTGGCGCCATCCCGGCGCCGCCCATACGCTGCGCTCAAAAGCGGGCGGCTTGTTTCCGGGCTGGAGCCAGTTTTCACGGCTTGCACCAACGGGATCGGGTGCGTCGCATCGGTGTTGGCTAGTAATGAAGATCGCTTGCGGCCAACCTTTCCGTTTTCATTTTCGAGTCTTTTCGTGGGTTTCGTGGCTAAAGAAGTTGTTGTCTTTGTCCGTGTCTTTCCGTGTACTTCTGTGGCAAAAATCCAGGCCGCCAGCCGCCATCACGCCAGCCGAACGCTGCGTTTCTGCCCGGTGGTGGCCTTGCGCGGCGATTTGCCGGACAATCCTGCCTCGATAACAGACGCCCGCGCAGGGCGCACGCTTCTGGATACAGGTCAACGCCGCGACGCGCGCGCTGCCGTATCGTGACCGACAGGATTTTGCCGGGCTGCCACGGGCGGCCCGTTGCCCATTTAGCCAGCGCGGTGTGTGATGCCGCCAGAAAGGAAAACGATGTCCCGCAATCTCGAACTGTTTGAACGTGGCAAGCAAGTGATTCCCGGCGGCGTCAATTCGCCGGTGCGTGCCTTTGGTCAGGTCGGCGGTACGCCGCGCTTCGTCAAGCGTGCCGAGGGCGCCTATTTCTGGGACGCCGACGACAAGCAGTACCTGGATTATGTCGGCAGCTGGGGCCCGGCCATTCTCGGCCACGCCCACCCCGAGGTGGTGAAGGCGGTGCAGGATGCGGCCGTCGGTGGCCTGTCCTTCGGCGCGCCGACCGAGGGCGAGGTCGAGATCGCCGAGGAAATCTGCAAGCTGCTGCCGTCGGTGGAGCAGGTGCGGCTGGTGAGCTCCGGCACCGAGGCGACGATGACGGCGATCCGTCTGGCGCGCGGCTTTACCGGCCGCGACCTGATCGTGAAATTCGAGGGCTGCTACCACGGCCACTCCGACAGCCTGCTGGTGAAAGCCGGCTCCGGCCTGCTCACCTTCGGCAACCCGTCCTCCGGCGGCGTGCCGGCCGACTGCACCAAGCACACGCTGGTGCTGCAGTACAACGATGTGCAGCAGCTGAGCGACACCTTCAAGGAGCTGGGCGACAAGATCGCCGGCGTGATCCTGGAGCCGATCGCCGGCAACATGAACCTGATCAAGCCATCGGCCGAGTTCGTGCAGGCGCTGCGCGCGCTGACCGAGCAGTACGGCGCGGTGCTGATCTACGACGAGGTGATGACCGGCTTCCGCGTGGCGCTGGGCTGCGCGCAATCTCTGCACGGCATCACGCCGGACCTGACCACGCTGGGCAAGGTGGTCGGCGGCGGCATGCCGCTGGCGGCCTTCGGCGGCCGTGCCGACATCATGGGCAAGATCGCGCCGCTGGGGAATGTGTACCAGGCCGGCACGCTGTCCGGTAATCCGCTGTCGGTGGCCGCCGGTCTCGCGACCTTGCGCCTGATCCAGCAGCCGGGCTTCCACGACACCCTCGGCCGCCGCAGCGCAAGGTTGGCCGCAGGCCTCGCCGACGCCGCGCGCGACGCCGGTATCGCCATGACCACCGACAGCGTCGGCGGCATGTTCGGCTTCTACTTCAGCGACACGGTGCCGGCCAGCTACGCCGAGGCGACGCGCTGCGACATCACCCGCTTCAAGGCCTTCTTCCACGCGATGCTGGACGAGGGCGTGTACCTGGCGCCATCGGCGTACGAGGCCGGTTTCATCTCCATCGCCCACACCGACGAGCTGGTGGAGCAGACCATCTCCGCCGCACGCCGTGCGCTGAGCCGCGTATAATCTTGCCCTGCCCAAGGTTGGCCGCATGCCCTTGACCGGGTGTGCGGCTTTTTTGTTTTTGTATTTCCCGATCGCCGCCAATGACCGATTTGTTTGCCGCCCACACCATTGATCAACTCGCACCGGCGCATCTGGCCGTGCTGCACGCGCTGGCCTTGCTGCCGGCCGGCGAATCCAGGCCCAACCTGCTGACGCTGCTGCAGCTGAACCTGATCCGCGACGAGCAGGGCAAGGCGGTGAACAATGACAAGCTTGGCGAGATTCTCGGCGATCTGGAGCACCAGGGCTGGATCGTGCGCACCGCCGGCCTGCCGTACCGCATCGCGGCGGGCGCGCGCAATACCGTGCTGCTGCAGCTGCTGCACGACCGCCAGGAGCGCACCGCGTGGGACGAGCTGCTCACCGAGCACCTGTCGATGTCGCCGGCGGCGCGCGGCAAGCCGGACCTGGCGCAGATCCAGCTGCGGCTGTGGCTGGCGATCCTGCACGGCCAGGTCGGCGCGGCGCAGGACTGGCTGCAGCGCTACCAGCAGGCGGCGGCACTGCACAGCGGCAGCCTGCCGCAGGCGCCGTTCAAGCGCCTGTTCGCCAACGCCGCCGGGCGCCAGCTGTTCGACCAGCTGGTCGACGACATCCAGGTGTTGCTGCTGCTGGACTACCTGCCGGAGGCCAACTACCGCTTCGACACCTTCCGCGAGGGCTACCGCTACGCGCTGTCGCGGCTGGACGACGGCTACCGCGACTGGGACCAGCTCACCAGCCTGTTGATGCTGCAGTTCCTGTGGCGCGGCGACATCCAGCGCCTGCTGCAGGAGGCCGCCGCCGGCGAGGGCTTCGCCATCAGCAGCCTGTTCTTTTTGCACACCGTCTCCGGCCGCTACGGCGAGGCGCTGTCCACGCTGCAGCAGTGGCTGGACGAGCTGAAGGAGCAGACGCAGAAACGCAAGATCGAGCTGCCGGCCGATCTCAACGCCTTCCACTGCATCGCGCTGTTGGGCAGCCCGGACAGCCCGCAGCGCAGCAGTGCGCTGAAGCAGGCGATCAGCAGCGGCATCCGCCAGCACTTCGGCCACAGCTACTACGTGTTGCAGCATCTGGTGCTGCAGCACGAGGGCGGCGCCATCAGCAATAACCTGACGCTGCCGGACGCGTCGACGCTGGCCGGCGTCGACGGCCTGCTGCTGGCGCTGGCGATGTACTGGCTGGACGTGAAACAGGCGCGCACGCCGCAGTGGCAGGCGGCGCTGCAGAATTTCCGCGAGCAGATGCAGGACGAGGGCTACCTGTGGGTGGCCGCCGAGCTGGACGCGCTGCTGGCGGCGCAGTTCGGCCAGCCGCGGCAGCAGCCGGAGTGGCACCGCCAGCACCGGCTGAAGCCGCTGCTTGAGGCGTTCCAGCGCCAGGAGGCGTGGCAGCAGGCGCTGCACGCGCTGCGCCAGCTCGGCCCCAACAAGAGCGAGAGCCGCAGCGCGGCGGCGCAGGGCCAGACGCGGCTGGCGTGGCTGCTCAGCGCCGGCGCCCACGGCGTGATGCTGGAAGCGCGCGAGCAGAAGCGCTCGGCCAAGAACCAGTGGAGCCGCGGCCGCACCGTGTCGTGGCGCCGCCTGTTCGACGGCGATGACAGCCTCGACTACCTGCTGTCGCAGGACCAGCAGATCATCAAGGTGCTGCGCGCGCAGCACGAGCACCACTACCACGCCAGCAGCATCTACGAGATCGATGCCGAAAAGGCGCTGCCACAGCTGATCGGCCATCCGGCGGTGTACTGGAGCGATGCGCCGGATGTCGGCATCGACATCGTCGCCGGCAGCGTGGCGCTGCAGCTGCAGGAAAGCGGTGAACTGATCCGCATCAAGCTGGTGCCGGGCAAGATCGCGCCGGACAGCGAGATCGTGTGGGACAAGGCGACGCCGACGCGGCTGGCGGTGTACAGCATCAGCAAGGAGGTGCGCCAGATCGCCACCATTCTCGGCAAGGAGCTGACCGTGCCGCGCGCGGCCAAGGCGCAGCTGCTGGAGGCGGTGCGCGACATCGCGCCGCTGGTGCCGGTGCACACCGACATGCCGGAGCTGGCGGCGCACATCGACAGCGTGCCGGCCGACGGCCGCATCTACGCGCACCTGCTGCCGCTGAGCGAGGGGCTGCGCCTGCAGCTCTTGGTGCGGCCGCTGCCGGGCGGCAACTGGTGCAAGCCCGGTGCCGGGCTGGAGAACATCGTCGGCGACAGCGACGGCAAGGCGATCCAGACCCGTCGCAACCTGAAAAAGGAACAGAAGGCGCTGAAGAGCGTGCTGGCCGCCTGTCCACTGTTGGCCGCCAGCGACAACGATGGCCAGGAGTGGCTGCTGGCCGAGCCGCAGGCGGCGCTGGAAGTGCTGTCCGAACTGCAGGCGCTGGACAGCGCGCTGCTGGAGTGCGTGTGGCCGGAAGGCGAGCGCCTGCGCATCAAGTCGCGCCGCGGCCTGACGCAGCTGAGCCTGGGCATCAAGCAGCAGGGCGACTGGTTCGTGCTGAACGGCGCGCTGCAGCTGGACGACGGCCGCGTGCTGCAACTGCGCGACCTGCTGGAGCTGATGCGCGACACGCCGGGGCGCTTCCTCAAGCTCGGCGACGACGACTGGCTGGCATTGACCGACGTGATGAAAAAGCGGCTGGAAGAGCTGGCGCTGCTGGCCGACCACGTTGGCCGCGACGGCCTGCACCTGTCGCCGCTGGCGGCTTCACAGCTGGGCGATCTGGCCGGCGAGGTCGGCGACTTCGACGCCGACGACGCGTGGCAGGGCCAGGCCGAGCGCCTGCAGTCGCTGCAGGCGTTCCAGCCGCAGCTGCCGTCCACGCTGCAGGCCGAGCTGCGCGACTACCAGCGCGACGGCTACGACTGGATGGCACGGCTGGCGCACTGGGGTGTCGGCGCCTGTCTCGCCGACGACATGGGCCTGGGCAAGACGGTGCAGACGCTGGCGCTGCTGCTAGCGCGCGCGCCGGGCGGGCCGCAGCTGGTGGTGGCACCGACCTCGGTGGCGCTGAACTGGCTGTCGGAAGCGGCGCGTTTTGCGCCGACGCTGAAGGTGCGCCCGTATCACCAGTTCCGCTCGCTGGTCGATCTCGGGCCGCTGGATCTGGTGGTGGTCAGCTACGGCCTGCTGCAGCAGGACGCCGCCGCCTTTGCCGCCATCGAATGGCAAAGCGTGGTGCTGGACGAGGCGCAGGCGATCAAGAACGCCGGCACCAAGCGCGCGCAGGCGGTGATGGACCTGCAGGCCGGCTTCCGCCTGGCGGCCAGCGGCACGCCGGTGGAAAACCACCTCGGCGAGCTGTGGAGCCTGTTCCGCTTCCTCAACCCCGGCCTGCTCGGCAGCCAGGAACGCTTCGCGCAGCGCTTCGGCAACCCGATCGAGCGCGGCGACAAGGGCGCGAAAAAGGCGCTCAAGGCGCTGATCCAGCCCTTCATCCTGCGCCGCACCAAGACCCAGGTGCTGGATGAGCTGCCGCCGCGCACCGAGATCACGCGCAAGGTGCCGCTGTCGGCCGACGAGCTGCACCTGTACGAGGCGATGCGCCAGCAGGCGGTGGCCAAGCTGGACGAACTGAAGGGTGCCGACGGCAAGCAGATGCAGGTGCTGGCCGAGATCACCAAGCTGCGCCGTTTCTGCTGCCATCCGCAGCTGGTGCTGAAGGACAGCACCATCGCCGGCAGCAAGCTGGCGGCGTTTGCCGACATCGCCGACGAACTGCTGGAAAACGGCCACAAGGCGCTGGTGTTCAGCCAGTTTGTCGACCACCTGTCGCTGGTGCGCCAGCATCTGGACGCGCGCGGTGTCGCCTACCAGTACCTGGACGGCACCACCCCGGCCAAGGCGCGCAAGGAGCGCGTCGACGCCTTCCAGCGCGGCGAGGGCGACATCTTCCTGATCAGCCTGAAAGCGGGCGGCACCGGCCTCAACCTGACTGCCGCGGATTACGTGATCCACCTCGACCCGTGGTGGAACCCGGCGGTGGAAGACCAGGCCTCCGACCGCGCCTACCGCATGGGCCAGCAGCGGCCGGTGACCATCTACCGGCTGGTGGCGGAGCACACCATCGAGGAGCAGATCGTGGCGCTGCACGCCGCCAAGCGCGACCTTGCCGACAGCCTGCTGGAAGGCGGCGACGTCAGCGCGCGGCTGGATGCCGACGCGTTGCTGGCGCTGCTCAAGGGCGCCTGAGCGCCTGCTCACGATCTGCTGCGCTTCGTGAAACGTTGCGCGGTGAGTACGGCTTCGGCATGCTGGTTTATATCTGGATAAACGCCGCTTCCTCAGCCGTTTTCGCCTTGTCTCGCGTGAGCGTGCGAGATCGTGGACTGGCTCTGAGATGGCGGGCGCCGGCCTGCCGGCACCACCATGCATTGGGCATTGACCTTGCTTGCGCTGGATCAAATCGGGGGGGGCTGGCCGGCGTAGCATGAAATCGACCGCCTGTTTCAGGCAACGACCCACCCACAAGGAGCCTGCCCATGTTTCCAGAATTCCGCGACCTGATTTCCCAGCTGAAAACCGAAGACAGCCGCTTCAGCCGTCTGTTCGACAAGCACAACGAGCTTGACCAGCAGATCAAGAACATGGAAGCGCACATCACCCCGGCCACGCCGCTGGAGATCGAGACCCTGAAAAAGGAAAAGCTGCAGCTGAAGGACGAGCTGTACGTGATCCTGAAGAGTGCCTCGGTCAGCGCCGGCTGATCGTTGCCGGCCATGAAAAAACCGCCTGATGCACAGGCGGTTTTTTTTATGGCTGGCCGGCGGCTTAAGCGGCCAGTGCCGCCAGCAGCGTGTCCGGCTGGCTGTGGCCGTCCAGCAGCAGGCGGATGCGGTTGAAGGTGGTGCTGGCCAGCTGCGGGTGCTTGGCAAACGGCACCAGGCCATCGTGCGGCCAGCCGGCGGCCAGCAGCACCTGCTTGCGGAAGGTACTGCCGGCGACACCGCCGCCGCCCATCTGCATCAGCTGCTGTTCGATCAGTGTGTGCGGAAACGGGGTGCGGCGCAGGGTGCTGAAGTGATCGGGGTGCACTGCTTCGTCAAAGGCCATGTCTGCTCCTTGGTGGCTTGTCATTGTCATTGCATTGAACACGCGATGGCCGCCGCCGGCAAGCGTTGTCGCTGCCGGCGGCCGCGACACGGACTGCGCAGGCGGTTGCGGCCAAGCTTGTGCGGCGCAGGATGATGTAGTTTTACGCTTACGTAACTTGAGGCTTACGTCACCAGTGTTACCGGATTTTTTTGTTTTTCGTGCAACAAATCCCTGTTTGCCGCGCAAAAACTTGGTGTTGTTTGCGTTTTGGCAGGTCGGGATGAACCTCGCCGACTACAAATCGGCGACAATGGCGGACTCAGCTGTCCCCCTCTGTCCATCCCTGTTGTCGAGGTTTGTCATGTCGCTGCAAGCACCGTCCTATATTCAGCATTCCGAACTCATCGCCTGGGTTGCCCAAGTGGCTGCCCTGACCAAACCGGCCGCCATTCACTGGGTGGATGGTTCGGCAGAAGAAAACGAGCAGTTGCTGGCGCAAATGGTCAAGGCCGGTACCCTGACCCGCCTCAACCCGGCCAAGCGTGCCAATTCCTACGCCGCCTTCTCCGATCCGTCCGACGTGGCGCGGGTGGAAGACCGCACCTATGTCTGCAGCGCGCACAAGGCCGACGCCGGCCCCAACAATAACTGGATGGCGCCGGACGAGATGCGCGGCACGCTGAACGGCCTGTTCGACGGCTGCATGACCGGCCGCACCATGTACGTGATTCCGTTCAGCATGGGCCCGCTGGGCAGCCCGATCGCGCACATCGGCATCGAGATCACCGATTCGCCGTACGTGGTGGCGTCAATGCGCATCATGACGCGCATGGGCCGTGCGGTGTACGAGGTGCTGGGCAAGGATGGCGCCTTCGTGCCGTGCGTGCATAGCGTCGGCGCGCCGCTGGCCGCCGGTCAAGCCGACAAGCCGTGGCCGTGCAACCCGGACACCAAGTACATCGTGCACTTCCCGGAATCGCGCGAGATCTGGTCCTACGGCTCCGGCTACGGCGGCAACGCGCTGTTGGGCAAGAAGTGCTTCGCACTGCGCATCGCCTCCACCATGGGCCGCGACCAGGGCTGGCTGGCCGAGCACATGCTGATCCTGGGCGTGGAAAGCCCGCAGGGCGAGAAGTCCTACGTCGCGGCGGCCTTCCCCAGCGCCTGCGGCAAGACCAACTTCGCGATGCTGATTCCGCCCAAGAGCTACAACGGCTGGAAGGTCAGCACCGTCGGCGACGACATCGCCTGGATCAAGCCGGGTGCCGACGGCAAGCTGTACGCGATCAACCCGGAAAACGGCTACTTCGGCGTGGCGCCGGGCACCTCGGTGAAATCCAACCCCAACGCGATGGCGATGCTGCACGAGAACGTGATCTTCACCAACGTGGCGCTGACCGATGACGGCGACGTGTGGTGGGAAGGCATGAGCAAGGAAGCGCCGGCACACCTCACCGACTGGCAGGGCCAGGACTGGACGCCGGAAATCGGCAAGCAGACCGGGCGCAAGGCGGCACACCCGAACGCGCGCTTCACCGTGGCCGCGACCCAGTGCCCGTCGCTGGACGCGGCGTGGAACGACCCGGCCGGGGTGCCGATCTCGGCCTTCATCTTCGGCGGCCGCCGCTCTTCCACCGTGCCGCTGGTGTTCCAGGCCGCCGGCTGGGCCGAGGGCGTGTACATGGCGGCGACCATGGGTTCGGAAACCACCGCCGCCGCCTTTGGCGCGCAGGGTGTCACCCGCCGCGACCCGTTCGCGATGCTGCCGTTCTGTGGCTACCACATGGGCGACTACTTCCAGCACTGGCTGGACATCGGCCAGCGCGTCAGCCAGGCGCCGGGCATCTTCTGCGTCAACTGGTTCCGTACCGACAAGGACGGCAAGTTCCTGTGGCCGGGCTTCGGCGACAACATGCGCGTGCTGGAGTGGATCGTCGGCCGCGTGCAGGGCCGCGCCGCGGCGGTGTCCGGCCCGCTGGGCTGGGTGCCGGAACACGGCGACCTGAACTGGGAAGGGCTGGACGAAGTCACTGCCGAGCGCTTTGCCGCGCTGATGGCGCTGGACCACGCCACCTGGCAGCACGAGCTGGCGGCGCACGACGAATGGTTCGCCAAGCTGGCCGACCGCCTGCCGCCGGCACTGGCGGCGCAGCGTACCCGCCTCAGCGCAGCGCTGATCGCCTGACGCCCGGCGTGACTAGGCAAAACGGCTGCCCGCGGGCAGCCGTTTTTGTTTGCGGCCAACCTTGGCCGGCTGCGCTACAGTGCGATAAAGATGTTGCGCATTAATACGCTTAACGCTATTGTCATTAGCCCGTTTTATAACCTGTACTGGCATAACCTTGCTGTTATGTCGGGAAAAGGAGTGTTCTTTATGCTGTCATGGTTTGAAAGCCGGGTGAATCCGTACCCGGAGACCCCGCCCGCGCAACCGCCGCAGGGCTTCTTCCCCTTCATCTGGGCGGCCACCGCCGGCACGCGGCCGCTGATCCTGGCGATGACCACGCTCACCGCCTGCATCGGCGCCTTCGAGGCGCTGCTGTTCTCCATGCTCGGCTCGGTGGTGGACTGGCTGGGCAAGGTGCCGCCGGCGCTGCTGTGGCAGGAGCAAAAGCACAACCTGCTGCTCCTGGCCGGCATCCTGCTGGCCAGCCCGTTGCTGATCGCCTTGCAGGCGATGTGCAAATACCAGGGCCTGGCCGGCAACTTCCCGATGCGCCTGCGCTGGATCTACCACCGCCACCTGCTCGGCCAGAGCATGAGCTTCTACCAGGACGAATTCGCCGGCCGCGTGTCGGCCAAGGTGATGCAGACCGCGCTGGCGGTACGCGACACGGTGATGATCGTCACCGACATCCTGGTGTTCGTGGTGATCTACTTCGTCACCATGATCGCGGTGGTCGGCAGCTTCGATACCGCGTTGCTGTGGCCGTTCATCGGCTGGCTGCTGCTGTACGTGGCGACGCTGGCCTACTTCGTGCCGCGGCTGGGCAAGGCCGCCAGCGCGCAGGCCGACGCCCGCAGCCTGATGACCGGGCGCATCACCGACGCCTACACCAATATCGCCACCGTGAAGCTGTTCTCGCACGGCCAGCGCGAGGCCGGCTTTGCCCGCGGCGCGATGCAGGAATTCCTGGCCACCGCCTACCGCCAGATGCGCCTGGTCAGCGGCTTCGAGATCGTCAACCACCTGCTGAGCATGCTGCTGATCGCCAGCACCGCCGGCGCCACGCTGTGGCTGTGGACGCGCGGCGCGGTCGGCGTCGGCGCGGTGGCGGCGGCCACCGCGATGGCGCTGCGCCTGAACGGCATCTCGCACTGGATCATGTGGGAGATGTCCAGCCTGTTCGAGCACATCGGCACGGTGCAGGACGGCATCAACACCCTGTCGCGCGCGGTGGCGATCAAGGACGCACCGCAGGCGCAGCCGCTCAAGGTTGGCCGCGGCGAGGTGCGCTTCGAGCAGGTCAGCTTCAGCTACGGCGGCACGCGCACGGTGATCGACGAGCTGTCGCTGACCATCCGCCCCGGCGAGAAGATCGGCCTCGTCGGCCGCAGCGGTGCCGGCAAGTCCACCATCGTCAACCTGCTGCTGCGCTTCTACGACGTGGAACACGGCCGCATCCTGATCGACGGGCAGGACGTCGCGCAGGTGACGCAGGACAGCCTGCGCGCGCAGGTGGGCATGGTGACGCAGGACACCTCGCTGCTGCACCGCTCGGTGCGCGACAACCTGCTGTACGGCCGCAATGACGCCAGCGACGCGCAGATGATCGCCGCCGCCGAGCGCGCCGAGGCGCACGAATTCATCCAGACGCTGACCGATCCGAAAGGGCGCAGCGGCTACGACGCCCACGTCGGCGAGCGCGGCGTGAAGCTGTCCGGCGGCCAGCGGCAGCGGGTGGCCATCGCGCGGGTGATGCTGAAGGACGCGCCGATCCTGTTGCTGGACGAGGCCACCAGCGCGCTGGATTCGGAGGTGGAAGCGGCGATCCAGCGCAGCCTGTACCGGCTGATGGAGGGCAAGACGGTGGTGGCCATCGCGCACCGGCTGTCGACCATCGCGGCGATGGACCGCCTGATCGTGCTGGACAAGGGCCGCATCGTGGAGGAAGGCGACCATGCCAGCCTGCTGGCGCGCGGCGGCCTGTACGCGCGGCTGTGGGCGCACCAGAGCGGCGGCTTCCTCGGCGAGGAGGCGGAGGACGACGAGACGGCGCTCAGCCTGGGTTGAGCTTGGGTTGAGCGCGGCGCAGACCAGAACGGCGGGGTTTCCCCGCCGTTTTGCATGCTGTGCGCTATAGCGCCTGGCCGCTGATCTGTTTCGCCAGCTCGATTGCCTTCAGCGTGGCGGCGACATCGCCCTGCACCCCGGCCTTGGCGTACCAGCGGATCGCGCTTTCCAGATCGCGGCGCACGCCGTGGCCGTACTCGTACATGCTGGCAATCAGGTATTGCGCGCCGGCGTCGCCCTGTTCCGCGGCTTTTTCATACCAGTAGGCGGCGCGGGCGTAGTCCTGCGGCGCGCCGCGGCCGAGGAAAAACTGGGTGCCGAGGTCGATCTGCGCCACGATCAGGCCGTGGTTGGCGGCGCGGTCGAACCAGTAGGTGGCGCGCGTCAGCGACTTGGGTACCGCGTCGCCGTTCTCGTAGAGGATGCCCAGCGCGTGCTCAGCCTGCGGCAGCTGCTGCTCGGCTGCCTTGCGCAGCCAGTACAGCGCCTTGGGCTTGCTGGTGGCGACGGCCTCGCCGCGCCAGTACAGCATCGCCAGATTGAAGGCGGCGACCCGGTCGCCGGCGCCGGCCGCTTCCTCGAAGTGCTGGCGCGCGCTGGCCAGCTTGCCGTCGCGGTAGTCCTGCCAGCCGGGCACCGCCGGCGGCTCTGCGGCCAACGCTGGCGTCGAGCCCAGTATCAGGCACAGCAGCAAAGACAGGTGTCGCATGGTGTCCCCCTTCCTGTCCGGACACGGGTGCGTTTGGCAGCGGCGCACGATTCTGCTGCGACCGGATCGCAGCGGGCGACACGGCGTTCAAACAGTGGCGACAGCCGTGTTTGCCAGCAGGCAAACGCCGCTTGCTCAGCCCTTGTCGCCCTGTCGCGCCGTCGCTCGCCAGCTCGTGAACACGCTGTTACAGCCCCCAGCGCCGGTAAATGGCGTCCAGCTTGCCGGCGCGCTGCAGGCGCTGCAGCGCACTGGCAAAGCGTTGTGCCCGCGCGCTGTCGCCCTTGGCAAAGGCGACATAGCGCGGCATTTCCACCAGCGGGCGCGGCAGGATGCGTACCTGCTGCTCTGCCCGCTGTTCGCGCACGAAGTGCATCAGCTGCAGGCGGTCGCCGACGATGATGTCGATGCGGCCGGCCAGCAGCATGGCGACCAGCTGGCGCGGATTCTGCGCGCTGCTGTCGCGCACCAGCTCGAAACTGTCAAAGGCGGCCTCGTAGGCATAGCCGCTGACCTGGCCGACGACATACGGCCTCAGGTCGTCCAGCCGGCGCCAGTCGGCCAGCGGCAGCTTGCGCGTGGTCATGAACACGGTGGCGCCGCTGCGCAGCGGGCCGACCAGTTCGTACTGCGCCTTGCGCTCCGGGGTGCCGGCGAACTGGAATGCCATCTCGGCATCGCCCAGCGCCAGCATCTGCTTCACCCGCGCCCACGGGTACAGCCGCAGCTGGTACTCGATGCCGGCCTCGCGCAGCACCGCCTGCACCACTTCCACGTCCAGCCCGCGCGGCTGCGGGTCTTCGCCGTACTGGAAACTGTACGGCGCGAACTGCTCGTCGCCGACCACGCGCCAGCCGCCGGCCAGCGCCGGCAGTGCCGCACTCAGCAGCAGGCAGAACAGGAATAAGCGCACAGGCATCTCCGACCGTATCCTGATTTCATGCTAGACCATGGCCGGCACAATGCCCGCGTTCAGCGGATCTTGTTCCAGTTGGCGATCGCTTCCTTGCGATTGTCGGCCTGCGAGCCGATCGCCGAGCAGGTGCCCTGGCCGGCGTAGCGCGAGCACTGCACCCAGAAACGGCGCGAGCCGGCTTTGACCACCTCGGCGGGGGCGCCGCACTTGTGGCAGGGCTTGGGGGTAACGGGCGTGAGGTCGCTCATGTTCGGCTCGCTGGATAAGGGAAAGGGACGGCGATGATACCGCAAAGCCTGCGGCCAACGTGGCCGGCTGTTAAGCTGCTTACTTCACTGTAGTCAGGGATGGCAGATGATGCATGGCGACACGGCAGCACGCATGACCCCGCAGGCCTTTCAGGCACTGATCGACGAGGCGCTGCCGCTGTGCGCGCTGTTCGGCATCCGCTGCGAGCACATCGGCTACGGCCGGGCCCGGCTGCGCATGCAGTTCAATCCGGCGCAGATCCGCCCCGGCGGCACCGTCGCCGGGCCGGCGCTGATGGCGATTGCCGACGCCACGCTGTACGCGGTGGTGCTGGGCATGATCGGCCCGGTGGAGCTGGCGGTGACCACCAGCCTCAACATCAATTTCCTGCGCAAGCCGCCGCCGGCGGACATCATCGCCGAAGGCCGCATCCTCAAGCTGGGGCAGCGGCTGGCGGTGGGCGAGGTGCTACTGTACTCCGACGGCGCCGCCGAGCCGGTGGCGCACGTCAGCGGCACCTACTCCATTCCGCCACGCTAAGCGCAAAAAAACCGCCCCTGGCGCAGGGCGGCAGGGGCGGTGGTGGTAGCGCTGACGGCTTACTGCTTGATCGGGTCGATGGCGATTTCGACGCGGCGGTTCCTGGCGCGGCCTTCGGCAGTGCCGTTGTCGGCTACCGGCTGGCTTGCGGCGTAGCCGACGCTGCGGATGCGCGCGGCGGCGACGCCACGCTGCTGCAGCACGCTGGCCACGGCGGCGGCACGGCGCTCGGACAGGCTCTGGTTCAGCGCCTGGCTGCCGGTGCTGTCGGTATGGCCGGCCACTACCATGGTGGTGTCGGCGTACTGTGCCAGCACGCCGGCTACGTCACCCAGCGTCTTCACCGCGCCGCTGCCCAACGTGGCGCTGCCGGTGGCAAAGGTGATGTTTTCCGGCATCACCAGCTTGATCTGGTCGCCGACGCGCTGCACCTGCACCTGGCTGTTGGCCAGTTTTTCGCGCAGCAGTTTTTCCTGGTAGTCCATGTAGGCGCCGACACCGGCACCCAGTGCGCCGCAGGCCAGTGCCGAGTTGCGTGCGCCTTTGCCGCCATGGGTCAGCGCGCCGACGATACCGCAGGCAGCGGCGGCGCCGAGGCCGTAGGTGGCGGTCTTGCTCATTTCATTCTGGCCGGTTTGCGGATTGACTGCACAACCGGTAACGGCGACGGCGAGGCTGGCGATGGCCAGCGATTTGATGGAAAGCTTCACGGTAGTTCCTTTGCAAGCAAGGGTTTCAACAGGTGGGCGCCCGATACGTGCCGGGCGCTGGTTATGACCCGGTTGGTGGCAAGGACCGGTGTGTGGCCCTGTGGCCAACCTTGGTTTTAGCACGTGCGACTAAAAATTGCCGCGACGTGACTCGTGTGCATACGGGCGTTTTACCACGGCCGCCAGGCGGTCGCAGCAAAAAATGCGGCGCGCCAGGCTGGCGCGCCGCGTTTCGATGGCAATGGCTTGTGCTGCTTCAGTGCAGGCCGAGCATGCTTTTCGCCACCGCTTCGGCGATGCGGATGCCGTCGACGCCAGCCGACAGGATGCCGCCGGCGTAACCGGCGCCTTCGCCGGCCGGATACAGGCCGCGTACGTTCAGGCTCTGCAGGTCGTCGCCACGGGTGATGCGCAGCGGCGAGCTGGTGCGCGTCTCCAGCCCGGTCAGCACCGCGTCGTGCATCGCGTAGCCGCGGATCTGGCGGTCGAACGCCGGCAGCGCCTCGCGCATCGCCTCCACCGCGTACGGCGGCAGGATGCTGGCGAGATCGCTCATCTTCACGCCCGGCTTGTACGACGGCTCGACTTCACCCAGTTGCGTGGACGGCTTGCCGGCGAGGAAATCGCCGACCAGCTGCGCCGGCGCCTCGTAGTTCTCGCCGCCGAGCTTGAACGCCAGCTCTTCCAGCTGCCGCTGCAGCGCGATACCGGCCAGCGGGCCGTCGCCCGGGTAGTCTTCCGGCGTGATGCTGACCACCAGCGCCGAGTTGGCGTTGCGCTCGTTACGCGAATACTGGCTCATGCCGTTGGTGACCAGGCGCCCCGGCTCGGAGGCGGCGGCGACCACGGTGCCGCCCGGGCACATGCAGAAGCTGTACACCGCGCGGCCGTTCTTGGCGTGATGCACCAGCTTGTAGTCGGCGGCGCCGAGGATAGGGTGGCCGGCATGCTTGCCATGGCGCGCCTTGTCGATCAGCGACTGCGGGTGTTCGATGCGGCAGCCGATGGAGAACGGCTTGGCCTCCATGTACACGCCGCGCGCGTGCAGCATCTCGAAGGTGTCGCGCGCGCTGTGGCCCAGCGCCATCACCACGTGGTCGGACAGCAGCTGTTCGCCGTTTTCCAGCACCACGCCGCGCAGCTGGCGCTGCTCGCCGTCGCCCTCCAGCAGGATGTCGGTGACCTTGTGCTCGAAGCGGATCTCGCCGCCCAGCTCGATGATGGTGGCACGCATCTTCTCCACCATCGTCACCAGCTTGAAGGTGCCGATGTGCGGCTTGGCGACGTAGACGATCTCCTCCGGCGCGCCGGCCTTGACGAACTCGGCTATCACCTTGCGGCCGAGGTAGCGCGGGTCCTTGATCTGGCTATACAGCTTGCCGTCGGAGAAGGTGCCGGCACCGCCCTCGCCGTACTGCACGTTGGATTCTGGGTTCAGCACGTTCTTGCGCCACAGGCCCCAGGTGTCCTTGGTGCGCTGTCGCACTTCCTTGCCGCGCTCCAGCACGATCGGCTTGAAGCCCATCTGTGCCAGGATCAGCGCGGCGAAGATGCCGCAGGGGCCGAAACCGACCACCAGCGGCCGGCACGGCAGCGTCGCCGGCGCCTGGCCGACGTAGTAGTAGTTCATGTCCGGCGTGGCGCCGACGTGCGGGTCATTGCGGAATTTTTTCAGCAGCGCGTCTTCGCCGGCGATGTCCAGATCGACGATGTAGATCAGCTGCTGCGAGGAGCGGCGCGCGTCGTAGCTGCGCTTGAAAACGGTGAGCGCGCGGATGGCGCTGTCGGGCACGCCGAGGCGGGCACAGACGGCCTCGCGCAGCGCGGAGTCATGGTGGTCAAGCGGCAGCTTGATTTCGGCGAGTCGCAACATAATCGGGCTTTCATGGGCGGCGGGTAGTGCCGCAAATCGTTGTCAAATCAACAGGGTGCGTATTGTAGGCGCGCGGCGCGTGGGTGTCAGCCGCAAGGTTGACCGCACATCTTGCGTGCCAACCTTGCGCGTCAGCGTTCCAGCTCGCGCGCGGTCAGCCATAGCCGGGTGTCGAATTCCAGCTGGTGGTAATCGGGCAGCATGTGGCAGCACAGCTGGTAGAACGCCTTGTCGTGGTTCTTTTCTTTCAGGTGCGCCAGCTCGTGCACCACGATCATCTGCAGGAAGGGCTCCGGCGCCTCGCGGAACAGGGTGGCGATGCGGATCTCGTTCTTCGACTTCAGCTTGCCGCCCTGTACCCGCGACACGAAGGCGTTGGTGCCCAGCGTACCGTTGACCGGGTGCATGTTGTTGTCGTACTGCACCTTGGCTAGCGGCGGCGCGTTCTTCAGGTAGCGCTGCTTCAGTGCCATCACGTAGTCGTACAGCGCGCGGTCGGTGCCGGCGTCGTGGCGCTCGGGATAGCGGCGGGCGAGCCACTGGCCGAGCTGGCCCTGGTCCAGCAGCGCGCGCACCTTGTCCAGCAGTTCGGCGGGATAGGCTTGCAGATAGCTTAGCGGCTGGCTCATGAGGGTAGTGCTCGATCTCGGGGCGTGGAAACGGGGACAGCGCCCGGCGGGCGCTGTCGGATAGCGGCGAAGGCGTGCTTAAACGTGCAGCAGCACCATTTTCAGTGGCGGCTTGCCGTCAAAGGACGGGAAGTCGGCTTCCGGAGAGATCCACTCCACGTCGCGTACGGTGCGGCCGGCTTTTTCCGCGCTGCGCTTGAGCTGGTCCAGCCAGGCATCGGCGTCCACCTGCGCCACGTTGTTGCAGCAGATGATGATGCCGCCTTCGGCGGTGGCCAGCAGCGACGGCTTGAACAACGCCGCGTAGTCGTTGATCAGGTCGACGACGCCGAACGGGCTCTTGGCGTAACGCGGCGGATCAAGGAACACCAGATCGAACTGGCGCGCTTCCAGCGGCTGGAACGGAGGCATTTTCTTGCCGCGTACCATCTTGGCCTGGCCGATGCCGGACAGCTGGCGGATGGCCGGGAAGAAGTCGCTCTGCACGCAACGCGGACGGGTGGCCAGGGTGTTGAGCTTGGCGTTGCCGCGCGCCACACGCAGGCTGGATTCGGCGAAGTCCACGTTCATCACGAAGCTGGCACCGGCCTTGGCAGCGGCGACGCCGACACCGCCGGTGTAGGCGAACAGGTTGAGCACACTCTTGCCTTCGGCCAGCTGCATCACGCGGCGGCGGCCGGCGCGCAGGTCGAGGAACAGCCACGGGTCCTGGCCGTCGTGACGCGCCTCGAAGTGGTAGTTGACGCCCAGCTCGCTGATCACGCGCGGCTGTTGCGCCTCGGCCAGTTCGGCTTCCGGCAGCGGGTTGCCGATGCGCGAATTGCTGCCGCTGCGGTCGTTGTACACCGCGTGCAGGCCCAGCGGCGCGTAGTGGTCGAGGATGGTCTGGTGCTCTTCGTCGCTGAGCGGGGTGTGGAAGGTCTGGATCAGCAGCACATCGCCGTAACGGTCGATGGTGAGGCCGTCGCGGCCTTCGACGCTGCCGTGAAACAGGCGGTAGGCATTGGTGTTTTCGTCGTGCAGTTGCGCCAGCAGCGCGGTGCGCTGGGCATCGGCGGCTTGCAGCAGGGGCAGCAGTGTGGACATGGCTTCTCGCAATTCCTGAAAAAAGTGCGGCCGGTGGTCATCTTGCCCCGGCCGAGAATGGCGGAATTGTACGCTGATACCCCACCGCTGTCGCAGCCGGTGTGGCGTCGCCGCAACCCGCCGCCACACATTGCGGCCAACCCTGGCTGCGCGCTAGGCCAGCCACCACAGTGCCAGCGCCACGGCCGCCGGCATGGCCTGTACGTACAGGATCTTGCGGCTGGCGGTGGCGGCGCCGAACACGCCGGCGACGATCACGCAGCCGAGGAAGAACGGCGCGATGGCGGCCGGACTGCCCGGCAGCAGGCTCCACAGCAGGCCGGCGGCGAGAAAGCCGTTGTACAGCCCCTGGTTGGCGGCCAGCACGCGGCTGGCGGCGGCGAACTCCGGCGTCAGGCCGAAGGCGCGGCGCCCGGCCGGGCGCGTCCACAAGAACATTTCCAGCACCATGATGTAGACATGGAGCAGCGCGACCACGGTGATGGCAATACTGGCGGCGAGCGTCATGGCGGCTCCGTTCAGGCGCTTTGCGGCAACGGCAGCGCGGCGAAATCGGCGCTGCGCGGCAAGGCGACGAGGATGGCGGCCAGTGCCGGCGGCGGTGCGATCAGCTTGCGGCTGCGCAGGTCCAGCCAGGCGCCGGCCACCTCGTACACAGCGGCCAGGGTACCGTCCGCCTTGCGCATCTCCTGGCGAATGTGCCAGCGGCTGTTGTCCGGGCTGGCGGCGGCGATCAGCACATTGATGTCCAGCCGTTCCCCCAGGTTCACCTCGCGGCGATAATCGGTGCTTTCGCGGAACAGTACCGGGCCGAAGCCCTGGCGTTTGAACTCGTCGGCGCCGAAGCCGGCCGCCTGCAGCCACTCCAGCCGGGTGTGGGTGCACAGGTCGGCGTAGGCGCTGTGGCGCATGTGCTGGTTGGCGTCGATATCGGCCCAGCGGACCTCGACGACTTTGCTGAATGCGGTCATGAGTGTGATTCCTAAAATAGAACGATCGTGCTATTTTGCACGAAGACAGCGGCAAGGCAAGCAGCGATGACGAAAAAGGCGGCAACGAGAGAGGCAATTCTGCAACAGGCACTGGCGCTGGCCAGCCAGGTTGGCGTCAGCGGGCTGACCATCGGCAGTCTGGCGGCGGCCAGCGGCCTGTCGAAAAGCGGGCTGTTCGCCCACTTCGGCAGCAAGGAGGCGCTGCAGCTGGCGGTGGTGCAGGCGGCGCAGGCGCAGTTCGTCGCCGAGACGGTGCAGCCGGCGCTGGCGTTGCCACGCGGCATGGCGCGGCTGACGGCGCTGTTCGACGGCTGGCTGGCGCGCATGGAACAGGGCCGCTATCCCGGCGGCTGTCCGCTGCTGGCGGCAGCCTACGAGTTCGACGACCAGCCCGGCGCGGTGCGCGAGGCGCTGGTCGCCGGCCAGCGCTGGCAGCGCGACACGCTGCAGCGGCTGCTGCAGCAGGCCTGCGATGCCGGCGAGCTGGCGGCGGATTGCGACGTGGCGCTACTGGCCTTCATGCTGTTCGGGCTGGTGCAGAGCGCGCACCACGACCAGCAGCTGCTGGACAGCGCCGACGGCGTGGCGCTGGCGCGGCGCGGTTTTGTGCGGCTGATGGCGATGCATCAAGCCGGCTGAGTGCCGCTCAGCGTTCGCCGCTGCCGTACAGCCGCTGCGGCGTTACCGCGACGCTGCCTTTTTCCGACGACAGCCACAGCGTGCCGTCCTGGATGGTGGCGTTGAGCTGCATGCTGCGCTCGCACAGCGCGGCCAGCTCGGCCAGCGTTTCCGGCGTGATGCTGAAGATGTTGAGGTGGTCGAAGCGGCCAACCTTGCCTTCCATGCCCTGCCACCAGATGTCGGCGGCGCGGCCACCGTAGGTATACAGCCACACCTTGGCGGCGCGGCCGCAGGCCTTGCGCAGCCGCTTCTCGTCCGGCTCGCCCAGCTCGATCCATTCCTCGATCTCGTCGCTGAAATTCTTGTGCCACAGGTCCGGCTCGTCGTCGTCGCTGATGCCGCGGGTGAAGGCCATGTATTCGCCGGCGTGCAGCGCGAACACCGCGATGCGCAGCATCATGCGTTCGATGGTTTCCGACGGGTGCTGCGCGATGGTCAGGCTATGGCTGTCGTAATAGCCGCGATCCATGTCGGAAATGGTGAGATCGGCTTTGTAGATGGTGGCTTTCAGTGCCATGGCGGGCTTTCGCTGGGGAAGGTTTCGGTCAAGGCCGGCAGTGTACCGCTTTTGCCCCGCCAGCGCCCGTGGCGGCGGGTATTATTGCCGCTTGGCGACAGCATCTGCTTACGATAGGCTGCTATGCAACGCAAAATGGCGCCGCCAGGGGTGAATATGACGTTGTTCCGCAATTTCATGCTCTTGCTGCTGTTGGCATGGTCGCTGCCGGCATTGGCCGGCGACGCGCCACTGCGGGTGCGCTTTTCCAACCAGGCCTACCCGCCGTTCATGGGCGAGCAGCTGCCGCGCGGCGGCATCCTGTCGGCGGTGGTGAGCGAGGTGTTCCGCCGCGGCAATGTCAGCGTCCGCTACGACTGGTATCCCAACCATCGTGCCATCCAGCTGGCGCGCAACGGCGATGTCGACGGCAGCCTCGGCTGGACGCCGAACGAGGAGCGGCTGCGCGACCTGCTGTTTTCCGAGCCGGTGATGCCGTTCCGCATGGTGCTGTTCCAGCGCGCCGGCGAAAGCTATCCGTGGCAGACGCTGGCCGATCTCGCGCCCTACCGTTTCGGCATCACCGCCGGCAATTTCTATTCCGATGCCTTCAGCAGCCTGCAGCAGCAGGGCGTGCTCAAGGTCGACATCGCCAGCGACGACAGCAGCAACCTGCGCAAGCTGCTGGCCGGCCGCATCGACCTGTTCCCGATGGAGTGGGAGGCCGGGCAGCTGCTGGCACGCAGCACGCTGCGGCAGTCGCAGGCGCGGCAGCTGGTGCCGCAGGCACGCGAGTACTGGACCACGCCGCTGTGCGTGGTGGTGTCGCGCAAGCATCCGCAGGCGGCGGAGCTGATCGCCCGCTTCAACCGCGAACTGCGCAAAATGCGCGACAGCGGCGAGCTGGCGCGGCTGGTCACGCAGACGCGGCAGCAGGTGTACGCCCGCCTCGGCGTCGGCTGACTTGGCGCCGCCAAGCAAACCCCTGATCCTGCGTTGCGCCTCCTTGCCGTACGACGGGTACTGTCTGCGTTGGCGCGCCCTGGCTCGGGTGCGCTGAGGTTTTGTTGGCGGCGCTTATTGCCGCTGTGCCATGCGCGCCGCCAGCTGCCGCTGTTCGCCGTCGCCGGCCTGCAGCGCGGCGATCACCGCGGCCACGTCTTCCGGCTTGCGGTTCTGGCTCAGTTTTTCCTTCATCTCCCAGCGCGTGACCCGCAGCCGGAAGCCGACGATGGCGCGCTGCATCGCCGCCAGCGCCGCGGCCGGTATCGCCGCCGGCGTCCAGCCGTCGGCGCCTTCGAAACGCGCGGCCAGTTGCGTGAGCAGCGCGGCCAGCTCGTCGCCGCTGACCGCCTCGGCCTGGCCGTGGGCATGCGCCACGCGGTAGTTCCAGGTCGGCACCATGCCGGGGGTGACGTACCAGCGCGGCGACACATAGCCGTGCTCGCCGTGGAAGATGGCGACGCTGGGTGCGCTCAGCAGCGCGGCGCTGTGGCCGTTGGCGGCGGCGAGGTGGCCGAGCAGGCAGTCGGGGTGGTGCGGATCGGGCAGCAACACCAGGTGGCTGAGCCACGGCGTGTCGTGCTGCTGGGTCAGCAGCGTGGCAAACGGAAACTCGGCGGCGAGATTGCGGCCAACGTTGGCCGCGGCGGCAAAGGACGGGGGCTGGTACAAGGGCATGGCTGGCTCCGGGCTTGGGATCGGCCCTGATGTTGCCGCCCGGCTGGCCCCTTGCCCAGTGCCACTTTCTGCCACTGCCACGGAGCCAGTCCAGTGCGGCGGACAAGGCCTCGCCACGTACCTGCACCAAGGCGCGTCGCCGCAGACGGGACAACAGGCCCGCCAGGGCGGCGCCACGCCGGATCAGGGAACGCGGCGTAAAAAAAAGCCAGCACCGGCAGGGCCGGGGCTGGCAATCATCATCAGAGGGGAATCACCGGCGGCTCAGTCTACTTCGTCGAACGGCAGGCCGACGTAGTTCTCGGCAATGGTCTTCAGCCCGGCCGGCGAGCTGGTGTAGTAGTCGTAGTCGGTGCGCTGCATGCGCTTGTCGAAGGCGTCGGCGTCCGGGAAGTCGTGCAGCAGCGTGGTCATGAACCAGGAGAAGCGCTCGGCCTTCCAGATGCGGCGCAGCGCCAGCTCCGAGTATTTCTCCAGCAGGTCGGTGCGGCCTTCCTTGTATACCTTCACCAGGATGCGGTACAGGTAGCACACGTCGGAGGCGGCCAGGTTCAGGCCCTTGGCGCCGGTCGGCGGCACGATGTGGGCGGCGTCGCCGACCAGGAACAGCTTGCCGTACTGCATCGGCTCCACCACGTAACTGCGCAACGGCGCGATGCTCTTTTCCAGCGCCGGGCCGGTCACCAGCTTGTCGGCCACGTCCTGCGGCAGCCGGGTTTTCAGCTCGTCCCAGAAGCGTTCGTCGGACCAGTCTTCCACCTTGTCGGTCAGCGGCACCTGCAGGTAGTAGCGGCTGCGGGTTGCCGAGCGCTGGCTGCACAGCACGAAACCGCGCTCGTGCTGCGCGTAGATCAGCTCGTCGTTCACCGGCGGAGTGTCGGACAGCAGGCCCAGCCAGCCGAACGGGTACACGCGTTCGTAGTGGCTGAGCACCTCGGCCGGAATGCTCTTGCGCGACACGCCGTGGAAGCCGTCGCAGCCGGCGATGTAGTCGCAGTCCAGGCGCACGGTTTCGCCGTTTTTCTCGAAGGTGATGTAGGGCTTTTCGCCCTTGAGCTCGTGCGGCTGCACATTCTCGGCCTGGTAGATGGTGGTGGCGCCACAGGCGGCGCGCGCTTCCATCAGGTCGCGGGTGACTTCGGTCTGGCCGTACACCACCACGGTATCGCCACCGGTCAGTTCCTTCAGGTCGATGCGGTCGCGGCGGCCGTTGTAGATCAGCTCGATGCCGTCGTGCACCAGGCCTTCGCGGTCCATGCGCTCGGCGACGCCGGCCTCGCGCATCATGTTGACCATGCCCTGCTCCAGCACGCCGGCGCGGATGCGGCCCAGCACGTAATCCGGGGTCTGGCGTTCCAGGATGATGTTGTCGATGCCGGCCTTGTGCAGCAATTGACCCAGCAGCAGGCCGGACGGGCCGGCGCCGATGATGGCGACTTGTGTTTTCATGATCGCGTTCCTCTTGTGTTGCTTTTTGCTGTGTATAGCCCAGCGCTCTGGCTGGTGTGACGGTATTTTTGGTCAGCAGCGGGCGACATAACAGGCAATTTCAGGTAAAAAAACAGGACTTTTCGCAGAAGCGCATGGGGAATATGATGTTGCAGCCCAGCAGGGACATTCCGGTATTCAAGCTGTATGGCGAGGGCGCGGCGTGGCCGACGCCGGACCTGCTGCACTGTGAAAGCATCTCCAGCCGCAGCCAGCGCCACGGCTGGGAGATCGACCAGCACCGCCACGCCGACCTGTACCAGCTGCTGTACGTGCGCCGCGGCCCGGCCACGCTGTTCATCGAGGAGCACTGCACGCCGGTGGCGGTGCCGGTGATCCAGGTGGTGCCGGCGATGTGCGTGCACGGCTTCCAGTTTCACGACAGCATCGACGGTTACATCATCACCCTGGCGGCGCCGCTGGTGGCGTGGCTGCAGGAGTGCCTGGCCAACTGCCCGCCGCTGCTGCAGCAGCCGGGCTGCTACGCCGCCGATGCCGAGCTGGACGCGCTGTTCCTCGCCATCGCCCGCGAATACGCGACCCCCGCCGCCGGCCGCGACGTGCTGCTGCGCTCGCTGATGTGCGCGCTGGTGGTGCTGCTCAGCCGGCAGCTGCCGCAGGCGGTTGCCAGCGAAGACCGGCCCGACCGCGGCCAGCCGCAGCTGGTGAAATTCTCGGCGCTGGTGGAACAGCACTACGCCGCGCACTGGCCGGTCAGCCGCTACGCGCGGCAGCTGGGCGTCACCAGCGCCTATCTCAACAGCGTCTGCCGCCGCCTGACCGGGCACAGCGCGCTGCAGATCGTGCACCAGCGTCAGCTGCTGGAGGCGAAGCGCAACCTGATCTACACCGTGCTGACGGTGAGCCAGATCGCCGATGTGCTGGGTTTTGCCGAGCCGGCCTACTTCATCCGCTTCTTCCGCCGCCTCACCGGCGTCACCCCGCGCGTGTTCCGCCAGCGCGGCGGCGTGGTGCCGGCGCTGCCCGCGACGGCGGCAAAGCGTCATAATGGCGGCTCAGCCCCGGCAAACGAGCACACCTCTTGAGCAAATACGGCACCATCGTCCAGCAGGTCATCGACAGCATCGAGCACGGCAGCTACCAGGCCGGCGATGCGCTGCCCTCGCTGCGCCAGCTGGTGGCGCAGCACGCCGTCAGCCTCAATACCGCGCGCCGCGCCTACTACGAGCTGGAACGGCTGGGCTATGTCGAGGCGCATGCCCGCAGCGGTTACGTGGTCGCCGCCGGCGCGCTGCACGGCGCCGACAGGTTGGCCGCACCGCTGGGCGCGCCCTTCATCGACACCGCGCTGTACGACACCCGGCCGCTGACGCACGCCTTCATCGGCGCCATGCGCCGCTACGACCAGGCGCTGGCCGAGCCGGCGCTGGCCGGGCTGCCGGCGTTGCGGCGCCAGATCGCGCAGCAGGCGCACGCCGAGGGCTGGCGGCTGCAGGCCGACGACGTGCTGGTGACCTGCGGCGGCATGGAGGCGCTGTCGCTGGCCATCGCCGCGGTCACCCACGGCATCGCCGACCCCTGCGTCGCGGTGCTGCTGCCGGCGTTTCCCGGCCTGCTCGGCTGGCTGGGCGAGCACGGCGTGCGCGTGCTGCCGCTGGTGGCGGATGCCGACGACCGCCTGCCGCTGGCGACACTGGCGCAGGCGCTGGCCGCCGGCGAGGTGCACGCCATCGCGCTGATGAGCGCGTTCTGCCACCCGCACGGCCGCTCGTTGCCGGCGGCCAGCCAGCAGGCGCTGCTGGCGCTGGCGCAGCAGTACGACGTGCCGCTGATCGAGGACGACGCCTACCGCCATCTCGGTTTTGCCGATGCGGTGCCGCAGCCGCTGAAGGCGCTCGACCACGACGGCCGCGTGCTGTTGTGCAGCACCTTTTCCAAGTCGCTGGCGCCGGGCTACCGCGTCGGCTGGCTGGCGCCGGGACGCTACGCCGACATCGTGCGCCGGCTGAAACTGGCGCACACGCTGGCCTCGCCGCTGCCCAACCAGCTGGCGCTGGCGGAGCTGCTGGCCGGCGGTCGCCACCTGCCGCTGCTGGCGCGCCTGCGCGGCCAGCTGGCGCAAAAGGTGCGCGCACTGGAGGCGGCGTTGCAGCCGCGGCTGCCGGACGGCGTGGTGCTGCGCGCGGCGGAGGGCGGCTATTTCGTGTGGCTGGATGCGCTGCCGTGCGACAGCGTGCAGCTGGCGGCCGACGCCGAGCGTGAGGGCATCGTGCTGGCACCCGGCACCCTGTGCCTGCCGGGCGAGGCCGGCCGCCGCGCGCTGCGGCTGAACGCCAGCTATTTCGATCCGCTGCGGCAGCAGGCGGCGCTGGACTGGCTGGCGCGCGCGCTGCGCCAGCACTGAGCCGGCCTGCGGCCAAGCTTTAGAACCTGTATACGATCTGCTGCGCTTCGTGACACGTTACACGGTGAGTACGGCTTCGGCGTGCGGGTTTATATCCAGCTAAACGCCGCTTCCTCAGCCGTTTTTGCCTTGTCTCGCGTGAGCGCGCGCGATCGTGAACACGTTCTATGGCATCAGCAGTCGCGCTTCCTCGTGCAGCACCTGGCTCGGGTCGTCGAGGTTGACGATGCGCACGCTGACGGTGTGGCTGCCGCTGGGCAGCAGTGCCGGATCGGCGACCAGTGCGACGTTGAAGCTGGTGACGCTGTCGCCGGCCACCTGCAGCGGGGGTGCCTCCACCCGCACCAGCCCGGCGCTTTCCACCTGCAGCTGGTATCGGCGGCTGTCGCGCTCGGTGTTCATGATGCGCACGTTGTAGACGTTCTCGATGTAGCCGTCGTTGCTCTCGCGCTGCATCACCGCGCGGTCGCGCAGGATGTCGACCTTGAACGGCACCCGCAGCGCGAGGCCGGTGGCCGACAGCGCGACGATGGCCAGCAGCAGGCCGCTGTAGACCAGCGCGCGCGGCCGTTGCCGCAGCGACGGCAGCGGCTGCTGCTGTTCCATCGCGTGCTGGGTGCTGAAGCGGATCAGGCCGCGCGCTTGGCCGGTCTTGTCCATCACCTCGTCGCAGACGTCGATGCAGGCGGCACAGCCGATGCACTCGTACTGCAGGCCGTCGCGGATGTCGATGCCGGTCGGGCACACCTGCACGCACAGCCCGCAATCGACGCAGGCGCCCTGCGGCTTGTCGTCGCGGCCAACGTTGGCCGCAATCGGGATGATGGCGTGCTGCTTGCGGCGCGCGCCGCGCGGTTCGCCGCGCTTGTCGTCGTAGGCCACCAGCAGCGTGTCGCGGTCGAACATCGCGCCCTGGAAGCGGGCGTACGGGCACATGTGCTTGCACACCTGCTCGCGCAGCACGCCGGCCAGCAGCCAGGTAAAGCCGCCGTAGCTGAGCGCGAACAGCGCCTCCCACACCCCGATGTGGCCGGTGCCAAGGTTGGCCGCCAGCTCGCGCATCGGCGTGAAATAGCCGACCAGGGTCAGGCCGGTCCACAGCGAGAACGCGGCCATCAGCAGCTGCGTGCCGCCCTTGCGCAGCACTTTTTCCGCGCCCCACGGTGCGGCGTCGCGCTTGCGGCGCTGGTTGGGCGGGCCTTCCACCCAGCGTTCGATCCAGATCATGATCTCGGTGTACACCGTTTGCGGACAGGAAAAGCCGCACCACAGCCGCCCGGCCAGCATCGTCCACAGGAACAGCCCCAGCGCCGCGACGATCAGCGCCGCCGCCAGGTAGATGAAGTCCTGCGGCAGCAGGGTGAGGCCGAACAGGTACAGGCGCATGCTGTCGAAATCGAAGCGCGTCGCCTGCTGCCCGTCCCAGTTCAGCCACGGCAGGCCGAAGTAGAGCAGCTGGGTGACGAGCACGAAGGCGACGCGCAGGGTGTTGAAACGGCCGCCGGTGAGGCGCGGGTAGACTTTGCTGGAGACGAAGTGCAGGGGCGTTGCCATGATGCGGACCCAAAGAGAAACGATGCCCGAGCTTAGGCGGCGTGCCTCGGTGGCAACAGGCACAGAGCGGCGCGATCGGCAGGACACAGCCGCGCCGGCGGCAACGGGGTTTGACGTGGATCAGACGGAACGCTGCGGCCAGGGTTGGCCGCAGGTCCCGGAGCGCGAACCGGTGCTCAGCCGGTACGCACGCAGTTGCGGCCTTCCTGCTTGGCGAGGTACAGCGCGGCGTCGGCGCGCGCGATCAGCGGCGTCGGCGTTTCCTCGCCGGGGTACAGCTCGCTGATGCCGATGCTGACGGTGAAGCGCACCGCCTCGCCGCCCAGCGGGTTGTCGAGGCTGATCTGCTCCACCGCCTCGCGCACCCGCTGCATGATCAGGCTGGCGTTGTAGCGGTCGGTATCCGGCAGCAGGATGGCGAACTCCTCGCCGCCCAGGCGGCCGCAGACATCCTCCAGCCGCACGTTGAACTGGATGCAGGAGGCGAAGCGGCGCAGCACCTCGTCGCCGAAGCCGTGACCGAAGCGGTCGTTGAGGCGCTTGAAGAAGTCGAGGTCCAGCATCGCCAGCGACAGCGGCCGTTGCCAGCGCTGGCCGCGCGCGATTTCCTCCTGCGCGCGTTGCAGGAACTGGCGGCGGTTGTACAGCCCGGTCAGCTCGTCGGTGTTGGCGAGGCGTTCCAGGTCGGCCTGCAGCTTCTTGGCGGCGCTGATGTCGTACTTGATGGCGACGATGTGGATCAGCTCGTTGTACTGGTCGCGCACCGGCGCCACCGACACCGTCTCGACATAGGTGTGGCCGTCGCGGTGGGTGCTGGTCAGCTCGCCGCGCCAGTGCTTGCCGTCGTGGATCGCCTGCGCCAGCTGCTCGTGCAGCTCGGGTTGCTGTTCCAGCAGCAACTGCGCCAGCTGGCGCTGGCCGCGCACCTCGTCGAGGCGGTAGCCGGTCAGGCTGCTGAACGCCGGGTTGATGTACTGCACCACGCCGTTGCCGTCGGCGATGGCGATGGCCTCGGCGGCGTAGTCGATCGCCGCGCTGCGGATCGACAGCGCCTCGCTCAGCGCCACGTTGTGCAGGTAACGGCGGGTGGCGTACACGATCAGCAGCACCATCACCAGCCAGCTGCTAAGGAACAGCACCAGCTTGCTCCACCACGGCTCGAGCAGGGTTTCCTTGTCGATGCCGACCGACACGATCACCGGCAGGTGTTCGATCTGGCGCGTGGCGTGCAGGCGGCGGCGGCCGTCGAAGGGCGAGGTCGCCTCGTACTGCGCCTCGCTCAGCTGGTTGCGGATCATCGCCTCGGCTTCCGGGTCCGGCACCGGCTGCGTCGGCAGTTTCGGCAGCATCGGCTGGCGCGCCAGCAGCTGGCGCCGCTTGTCGGCAAAGACCAGCACGTCGTAGCGGTTGCCGATCATGGCGCGGTTGATCTGGGTCTGGAAGTGCTCGACGCGTACCGCGCTGCCGATCAGGCCGATCACCTTGCCGTCGTCGCCGCGCACCCGCTGCGTAGCCAGCACCACGTCGTCGCCGGCGATGGTGTGGAAGCGTTCGCTGACGAAGCGGTCGTCGCGGTTGTTGGCCAGCATCGCCTTGCAGTAGCTGCGCTCGCTGGCGTCAAAGCCGGGCGATACCTTGAAGGACAGCACCAGCTTGCAGTCGCGGTCGACCAGAATCAGGTCGTAGGCTTGCGGCATGCCGTGCATTGCACGTACCAGCCGCGTCTCCAGCGCGCTGCGCGCCGGGCTGTCGCTGGTGGCGGCAAAGTCGGCGGCGCCGAGCTGCTTGGCCAGCGCGCTCTGGATCAGGTCGATTTCGCGGAATTCGCGCTGGATCCATTCCGCCAGCAGCAGGTTGGTGACGCGGGCCTGGTTGAAGCCCTGCTTCAGCGCGCTGCGGTAGGAGGAGGCCAGCTCCAGCGCGCCGAGGCCGAGCAGCAGCAGGCACAGCGCGGCACTGAGCAGTAGCGTCTTGGCGGTGAGGCTGGACAGGGAAAAGCGCGGGACGGTGGGCATACGCTCGGTGACGAAGTCGCGATAAGGGATTCTCGCATGAAGTTTTGCGCCGCCGCATGACGATTTGCAGCGGCGGGCGCAACGCGTTGTAATGCGCGCTTCGGGTTTGAGTGAGTCTATGTCATGGAATACCGGTTCGGGTTTGCCGAAATACCGCTGCGTTTGCGCTGCAGCGCGCAGTTATTGTGGCTGTCGCTGCTGCTGGGTGCGGTGACGCAGCTGGGCGAGCGGCTGTGGCTGGGTAGTGCCTTGCCGCTGGTGGAGCTGGCGCGGCTGCTGGCCTTCGTGGTGCTGGCCTACGGCCTGTCGGCGTGGGTGGTGTGGGAGCTGGCGCGCGGCCGGCCGTGGGCGCGGCTGGCACTCAGCGGCTGGCTGCTGCTGTCGCTGTTCGCGTGGCTGAGCCAGCTGGCGACGGCGCTGCCGTGGTGGCAGCACGGTGCCGATGCGCTGGTGTTGCTGCTGGACGCGCTGGCGCTGTACTTGGCGTGGACGGGCAGTGCCGCGCAGTGGTTCCGTAGCCAGCGCCACGCCGTGGATGCGGCGCCTTCCGATCACGACTAGCCGGCGCGGCCTGCCGCGTCACGACGCATCGGCGTGGAAAATGTCGCCAACAGGCGTCTTTTTGCGCCAACACCGGCTTGTGTTGGTGTTTTTTCTTGATTTTCGCGGACGGTGAGTAGCCGTCGTGGCGCACGTGACGGCACGCCAAAAGCAATGCGGCCAACCTTGCAACAAGGTTGGCCGCATTGCTTTTGCGCTCAGCGGCTGAAGATCAGGCGCAGGCCGAGGGCGACGAACACGGTGCCGGCGATGCGGTCCAGCCACATGCCGCGCCGCGGCGTGGTCATCAGCCATTGGCCGGCGTAGCCGGAAAAATAGCCGAGCAGGCCGAACAGCAGCGCCGCCTGCAGCGTGAACAGCACCCCCAGCTGCAGCGTCTGCCAGGCGATGGCGCCGCCGTCGGCGACGATGAACTGCGGCAGGAAGGCGAGGAAGAACAGCACCACCTTGGGGTTGATGGCATTGGCCAGCAGCCCCTTGCCGAACAGCGCCGCCAGCCCGTCCTGCTGGCCCTGGCCGCCGCCCTGCCACTGCCGGCCGTGGCTGCGCAGCGCCTGCACCCCCAGCCATACCAGATACAGCCCGCCGGCGAGCTTCAGCGCCAGGAAAGCGGTGGCCGACGCCGCCAGCAGCGCACTGATGCCGGCCGCGGCCAGCAGGGTATGGCTGAGGCAACCCAGCGCGCAGCCCAGCCCGAACACCATGCCGTGACGCCGCCCGCGCGCGATGCCGAGGCTCAGCACCATCAGGTTGTCCGGCCCCGGCGACAGCGTGATCAGCATGGCGGCGGCGAGAAAAGCGACAATTTGGTCCGGGGTCAGCATCATTGGCTCCTGCTATAAAGACTGCATTATCAGAGGCTTGCGGGCGCGGTGTGAGCGGCTCGGTACCGGTTTACGATCTGCCGCGGCTTGATCTCTCGGGGCGATACGGCGTTGAAAACGGCTGCGGCATGCTTATCCGGATAAACGCCGCTTCCTCAGCCGTTTTCGCCTAGCCTCGCGTGAGCGTGCGAGATCGCGAACTCGTTCTCAGGCCAGCGCCTTGCCGAAGATGATCAGGTCGCGGTGCACGCCGTCCAGCACTGCCACGCGCGGGAAGTGCGCCCACTGCGCAAAGCCGTGGCGCTGGAACAGCGCGAGGCTGGGCAGGTTATGACCGAACACGAAGCCGAGCAGGTTTTCCACGCCGTACTGCGGCGCGATGTCCAGTACCTGCTGCAGCAGGCGGCTGCCCATGCCGCGCCCGCGACAGCTTTCCGCCAGATAGATGCTGACCTCGGCGGTGCCGTTGTAGGCGGGACGGCCGTAGAAATCGGACAGGCTGATCCACGCGATGACAGCTCCCTGTTCGCGCACCACCCACAGCGGGCGGCGTTCGGCGTTGTGGGCATGGAACCATGGCAGGCGGCTGTCGACGCTGACCGGTTCCAGATCGGCGGTCACCATGCGCCCGGCGATGGTGCTGTTGTAGATGGCGACGATCTGCGGCAAGTCGTCGAGGGTGGCAATGTCCAGCTGCACGTGACTCATGGTGTCTCCTTGTTCCGATCGAAACATTGTGCTGGATGGCGGCGGCTTTGTGAATGTGCAATCCGACTGCGGAGCAGACTGTTTTACAGCACCATTTCCGGATGGCCATCGTTGGCCGGCAATCACTGCGTGCTCGATTTTGTAACATATGTAATGAAATACATGATTTAAATACGTTACAAAAAGCATTTGCGCGGTGATGGGCGGGGGTGTTGCCGTATGGGCTTGGTCGAGGTGTGAGGCCGGGTTGCTGTCGCGTTGGGTCACCGCAGTGCGGTGGCGAGGCAGGGGACGGTAAGGTAGTGAGGTGCCGAGGCGGCAAGGTGGCGAGCTGTGTCACAGCGCTAGGCTGTGCTCGTAGCCGGGATGTTGGGCGGATGGCGCAGTGATGCGGCCGCCAACGACCGGGAGCAGGTGGCGCACGGCGTGCTTGGCTGGCGCTGCACGAATGCACGCTGACGACTAAGCCGTGGCAAAGGTTGGCCGCAGCGGGCTACGACATCTTGTGTATCGCGTTGGTGGGGAGGCAACTGCCGGTGTGGCGTGAGCGCAGTTGGGTGCCTCGGCGGTAACGGGTGGTGCTGCCGCGCAGGGTGAGCGCTGTTACCGGTTCCGTCGTCGCTGGTGGCAGTCGCTGTTCTTTGATAGTGGGGTGATGCACGGGGTGCTGATGCCGTCAGCCGGGCCGTGCTGAACACAGCCTGCTGTCATTGCCAGCACCAGCGGCGTCCGGGGCAGGGCAGGCCGAATGGGGTGTGTTGCCAGTCTTTAGCCAGGGATAGGGCTGTCGCTGTCGACCACGCGGTTGCGGCCGCCGGATTTGGCCAGGTACAGGCGGCGGTCGGCGCTGTCGAACAGCTGGTTCCAGCTGGCGCCGGGCTGCGGCGTGCAGCTGGCGACACCGATGCTGGCGGTCAGTTGTGTCGCCGGGTCGGCGGGGTTGAGCAGGATGTCGTTCAGCGCGCGGCACAGCTTGTCGGCAACTTGGCGCGCACCGGCGGCATCGGTGTCCGGCAACAGCAGGCAGAATTCCTCGCCGCCGATGCGGGCGAAGATATCGCCCTGGCGCACCTCGTCGGCGATGTGGTCGGCCACCGCGCGCAGCGCCTGGTCGCCCTTGCGATGGCCGTAGGTGTCGTTGATGTTCTTGAAGTGGTCGAGGTCTATCATCAGCAGCGCCAGCGAGCGCTGCTGGCGGCCGTGCAGTGCATACTGGCGCAGCGCCAGATCGAAGAAGGTACGGCGGTTGAAGATGCCGGTCAGCGGGTCGAGCGCGGCCAGCTTGCTCAGCTGGCGGTATTGCAGCTCGCGCTGCACCTGGATGAAGCCGAGCTGCAGCATCACCGCGCTGAGCAGGGTCAGCAACAGCAGTGCGGGGCGGCTGAACAGCGGCAGTGCGTCCGGCTGGCCGGCGCTGGCGGCATAGGCCAGCAGGTAGAGGCAGAACAGCGCGCTGGCGCTGCCCAGTACCAGCGCCGCCGGGCCGCGCTTGCGGCGCTTGTGCAGCAGCTGGTGGGCGATGCCGGCGAAGAACCAGCTGCTGACCAGCAGGAACAGTGTCTGGCACGGCGCGGCCTGTGGCAGCAGGAAAAAGCCGCCGAGCAGCAGCCCGGTCTGTGCCGCCGAGGCCACGGCGCCGTGCCACCACGGGCGGCGGCTCTCGGTCAGCCGCGCCACCGCCTGGCCGAGCAGCTCGTTCTTCAGACCGGTGAGCAGCGCGCTGGGCAGCAGCCAGGCGCTGATGCCGCCGGCCGGCAGCAGCGCGGGCGGAAAGGCGAAGTACAGCATCAGCGCCGCCATCAGCAGCGAGCCGCCGAGCCAGAACGCCTCGATGCCGCGGCCGGTGAGCCGGTCACGCCCCGCGTACACCATCACCCCGCCAATGCCGTAGACCAGGGCAATGGCGGTGAGGAGGGTCGGGGTGTCCAGCGGTGCCATGCGGCCAATATCCTGATCGGTTATTTTTTAAAAAAGCAATCGGTAATTGTACCACGGTTTTAATCAGTATCTGTAAGCTGCCGCGTTGATTTTAAAGAATTATCTGTTCAGAAAGATGGACTTATCCGTCATGGCGGGGCCGCAGGCGGGCGCGCCGGGAGGGCGGTTGGCAGGCCTGCACGGGGTGACATGCTAGAATGCGCGCTATGGAACTGTATCGATTCTTGCAACAACAGGGCTTCGGCGGGCGCAAGGCCTGCCGCGAGCTGGTGGACTACGGTCTGGTCGAGCTGGACGGCGTGGTCGCGTCCGACTGGCGCATGGCGGTGGAACCGGCGGCGATCCGCACGCTGTGTGTCGATGGCGAAACGTGGCCGGTACTGGCGCTGCCGTGCTACCTGATGCTGCACAAGCCGGCCGGCTACGAGACCTCGCACCAGCCGCAGCACCATCTCAGCGTGTTTCGTCTGCTGCCGTGGCAGTTCGCCAATCTCGGCATCGCCGCCGTCGGCCGGCTTGATGTCGACACCACCGGGCTGCTGCTGTTTTCCACCGACGGCCAGTTTGTCCACAGCCTGAGCTCGCCGCGTAAAGTTATCCCCAAGTGCTACCAGGTCACCACCCGTCACGCCATCACGCCGCAACTGTTGCAGCAGCTGCGCGACGGCGTGCTGCTGCACGACGAGAGCGCGCCGCTGGCCGCCACGCTGGTCGAGCAGCTGGACGAGCACCGTTTCAACATGAGCATCACACAGGGCAAGTACCATCAGGTGAAGCGCATGGTCGCCGCCGCCGGCAACCGTGTCGAGCAGCTGCACCGCATCGCGATGGGGGCGCTGTCACTCGGCGAGCTGGCGGAAGGGCAGTGGCGGCTGCTGGATGCGGCGGAGCTGGCGCTGCTCGGCTATCCGGCACCGGCTTAGCGCCGCCTGGCCCGGATCAGGTCCGTGGCCAAAAACCGCTATCCACAAAGCACTGCGGCCAACCTTGAGCAAGGTTGGCCGCAGTGCTGATTGCCGTCCGGAACCGATCACTCGGGATCCGGGCTTCAGGGTTGTGGCGTCAGCTGCAGGGTGGCGGCAGCGGCGTCAATGCCGCCCAGGTTGCGCACCTGGCGGTAGCCGAGCTGTTGCAGCTGCTGCAGCGCCATCGCGGAGCGATTGCCAGTACGGCAGTACAGCTGGATCGGGGTGTCCTTGTCCGGCGCCAGTTGCTGGATCTCGCTGCCGATGCGGTCGAGCGGCAGCAGCGTGGCACCCGGCAGGTGACGCTGCGCGTATTCTTCCGGGCTGCGCACATCGATCAGCAGGGCGTCAGCCAGCGCGCTGCCCAGCCACAGACTGCAGGCGAGGGCAAGCACGCTACGGACCAGGGGTTTCATCAGCAGCCGTTCTCCAGCGCGATTTTCAGTGCGTCCTGATAGTGGCGTTCGGCCTTTTCCGGCTTGTCGATCGCCAGCAGCAGCTTGGCCAGTTCGGCGTGCGCACACAGGGTAGGTTGAATAGACAGGCTGGCTTCCAGATAGTTCTGTGCCTTGCCCCACAGCTGTTCGGCGTGCGCCAGGCGACCCAGCGACAGCAGCAGCAGGTGGTCGCGCGGCCGTGATTTCAGCCAGTTTTCCGCATCGCGCAGCAGCGTCAGCCGGCGCGGGCTGTCGATGTGGCCGGCCAGCAGGCCCAGCTCACGCGCCAGCTCCGGCGTCGCCTGTTCGTCGTCGGACAGCGCGCCGGCGATCAGCTCCGCCGCCATGTCGTAGGCGTCGAGCTTGATCAGCTGGTTGGCGATGTCGGCGACCAGCGCCGGGTTCTGCCGCTCGACCCCGGGAATGCGTTTCAGCCAGTCGCGGATCTCGCGCTCGCTGCTGAAGCTGGCCAGCTGCTGGCGGTAGGCGGCCAGGCGGTAGCGGCGCGCCTGTTCCGCTTCCAGCGCGTCGGCCTTCAGCAGTTTCTCGGTCAGCGTCAGCACGTGTTCCGGCTGCTTCAGCATCAGGCGGATCTTCAGCTCCAGCCGCAGCGCCGAGGTCAGGTTGCTGGAGATGGCGCGCGCGCGCTCGACGGCGGCCAGCGCCTCCAGCGGCTGCTTGCCGTCGAGGCGGATCTGCGCTTCGAGCATGTGGCGCGCCAGCTGAATGCGTTCCGGCATGTCTTCCAGGCGTGCCAGATAGCCGTCGCGGCGCTCCAGATCCTGCACGCTGGCGGCGCTGCGCGCGGCGATCATCAGCGCGAGGCCACGGTTTTCATCGGAATACTCGTCGTCGATCGACTTCAGCGCCTCGCGTTCGGCGCGCTGGAAGCGGCCTTCGAACATCGCGATCGCCGCCTCGCGCAGCGCGTGGCGCGACGCTTTCAGCTTGCGCTGGCGCTGGTAGGTGCGCACCTCGTGCGGCAGGTTGGCCGCAATGCCGAGCAGGCGCAGCACGCCGTAGGCAACCAGGATCAGCAGCACGATGGCGAGGATCAGGAAGTTGAACGACACCTCCATGCGATACGGCGGCACGAACAGGATGGCGTAGCCGGTGTTGATGGTGGAGGCAAGGCCAATCAGCACCGCGAGGGCAAACAGCCCGACGACCCAGAATACGAATCTCACGCTTTATTCCTCTTTGTTGCCCTGCGCTTCGCGCACGGCTTTCAGGCTGGCAGACAGGTCCGGCAGCGTCACGCTCAGGCGTACCGCGGCCAGCTCGGACAGCACCGCCTGCCACTGGCGGGTGGTCGGCGCGTCGCGGTCGAAGTAGCGCGCGGCGTACTGGCCGGCGGCGGCGAGATCGGCCTGATAGGTGGCACCGTCGCGCTGGATCAGCGCCAGACGCGCGTCCAGCAGGCGCATTTTCAGGTTTTCACGCAGGAAGAACGCCTGCTCCGGCGACAGCAGCAGCGCCTCCGGCTTGTCCATGCGGCGGATGCGCACCAGGTCGCCCAGGCTCTGCGTCAGCTCGCCGGCCAGGCGCGACCACCACGGCGCATCGGCGGCCACGTTGAGCTGCGCCACCGGCTTGCCGCCGAGGCGGTGATGGTCGATCACCAGCGGCAGCGTCTCGGCGCCCAGCATCAGGGTGTCCAGCTTGACGGTCAGGCCGACGGTGTCGAGGTAGGGCAGCGCCTTCAGCGTTTCCAGATCCTTGGCCACCGCGCGCTTGACGCCGATCAGGCCGGGATTGTCGAAGTGCGACAGCCGGGTCTGCACCACTTCCAGTGCCGACACCGCGCCGCTGATATTGCCGGCCAGCTGCAGCTGCTGGCTGGCGACGCCGAGGGTGTGTTCCACTTCGGACAGCAGCCAGTCGCTGCGGTCCTTGGTCAGCTCCTGGTACATGCCGCTGAGGGTGGCGTACTGTCCGGCGGACTCATTGACGCGGGCCTCGACCAGCGCCAGCTTGGCCTGCAGCTCGCGGGTGCTGGCCTGGGTCAGTTCGGCCTGGTTCTGCAGCGCCTTGGTGCTGCCTCCGGCGTCGGCCAGCCGTTCGGCCAGCGCCTGCTGCGCCTTGTTCAATTGCTGGCGGGTATCCAGATACTGCCAGCCGGTGAGGCCCAGCGCGACGACAGCAACGATCAGCGCAAGGTTGACGGGTGGTTTGTTCGGCTTGCTGCTGCCGTTTTCAACTGGAGTGGCTTCGCTCATGGATGACGGAGAACCGGAGTGTGGCCCAGCCAAAAGGCGTGGCCGTGTTTGCTCGAATATGGCGGCATCTGCGCCGGAATTATTGCGCCCTGCCGTGCTGTCTCGCGGCGCGGCGGCGGCGAAACAAATCTTAACAGAACCGTGGCATTGTAACCGCGCCGCCCCGGTGCTGCCAGCGGCGCGGCCCGGCGGCTAGTAGCGGGGGGAGAGCAGCGCGCACAGCGCGTGCTCGTCGGCGGCCAGCAGCGGCTGTGTCACACCCAGCTGCTGCAGGGTGGCGGCAATGCGAGGGTGCAGCGCGATGAAACGGCAGGCTAGCAGCGCGCGCTGGCGCGTGGCACCGGCTTGCAGGAACAGCAGCTCTGCGTTGTGGCTGGAGGTGATCAGCAGCGCCGGCGACGGGCCGGCGGTTACGAGGCGGTCGAACAGCGCCCAGTCGGCCTGTACCGGCACGCGGCGATACACCTCTGCGTAGTGCACCTGCGCGCCACGGCGGGCGAGGGTTTCCCCAAGTTGTGGCCGGCCGCCGTCGCCGCGCACAATCAGTACCGTCTGTCCGGAGAGCTGTTGCAGCGGCGGTAGCGCCAGCAGGGCGTCGCTGTCGTTGCCGTGCGGCGGATGCAGCACCGCGCGGCCACTGAGCGCGGCCAGCTTGTCGGCACTGGCGCGGCCGACGCAGGCAAGGTTGGCCGCAAGCGGCAGGCCGGCAAGGTGCGGCCACGCCAGTTCGATGCAGGACGGGCTGACGAAGACCAGCCAGTCGGCGGCCGCGGCCTGCTGCGGCAGGACCGAGAGCGCGCGCTCATCGGCGACGGTGTCCTCGACACAGAACGGCAGCGCCGCGATGCCGGCGGCCGCCAGCCGCTGCGCCTGCTGTACCGCCTGTGCCTGCGGGCGAACCAGTAACAGGGTGGGCAGCAAGGTTGGCCGCAGCGTGGCCGGCATCTTACTTGTTGGCCTGTTCGGCGATGACGGCGGCGATCAGCGGGCCGGCGTCCTGCTCCAGCAGCTTCTTGGCCACCGCGCGGCCGAGCGCGTCGGCGTAGTCGCGCGGCGCGCTGGCGCTGGCGGTGAGCATCACCGAGCCGTCCGGATGGGCGACAAAACCGCCGAGGGTGATCACGTCGTCGGTGATAGTGGCGAAGCCGCCGATCGGAATCTGGCAGCTGCCGCCCAGTACGCGCGACAGCGAACGCTCGGCGGTGACGCAGGCGTGGGTGTCGGCGTGGTTCAGCGGTGCCAGCAGGGTCATCAGATCGGCGCGGTCGGCGCGGACCTCGATGCCCAGCGCGCCCTGGCCGACGGCCGGCAGGCTTTCCGACGGTGCCAGCTCGCAGCGGATGCGCTCGGCCAGCTCCAGGCGCTTGAGGCCGGCGGCGGCGAGGATGATGGCGTCGAATTCGCCGTCGTCCAGCTTGCGCAGCCGGGTCTGCACGTTGCCGCGCAGCGGCTTGATGACCAGATGCGGGAAGCGGGCGCGGATCTGCGATTCGCGGCGCAGGCTGGAGGTGCCGACCACGGCACCGGCCGGCAGCTCGTGCAGGCTGCTGTAGCGGTTGGACACGAAGGCGTCGCGCGGGTCTTCGCGCTCGCAGATCGCGGCCAGCGCGAAGCCTTCCGGCAGGTTCATCGGCACGTCCTTGATGGAGTGCACGGCGATGTCGGCGCGGCCTTCCTGCAGCGCCAGCTCCAGCTCCTTCACGAACAGGCCCTTGCCGCCGATCTTGGACAGCGTCTTGTCCAGGATCTGGTCGCCCTGGGTGGTCATGCCGAGGATCTCCACCGTCAGCGCCGGATACAGCGCCTCGAGGCGGGCTTTGATGTGTTCGGCCTGCCACATGGCAAGTTTGCTTTCGCGGCTGGCGATGACGAGTTTGTTCATGGACGGCGATCCTGCACGGGCAAATGGGAAGATGGCGCGCATTTTAGCACGAGCGTTGCGGCCAACCTTGATGCAAGGCAGTGTGTGTAGCTGCAACAGTACTTGTAGTTTAACTACACGGCGGCGGCGTTTTGCGGCAGGATTGACTAGTACAGCAGGCTCAGCATCAGCGGCAGGCTCAGCATCGCCGCCAGCGTCGAGGTGGTCACCACCGCGGCGGCCAGCTCGCCGTCGCCCTTCATGCGCACCGCGAGGATGTAGGCGGAGGTGGCGGTCGGCAGCATGCTCATCACCAGCGTCGCCTGGCGGTAGATGCCAGTCAGCCCGAACAGCTGCACCGTGGCGACGGCGATCAGCGGCAGCAGCAACAGCTTGATGCCGTTCCAGTACAGCAGCGGCGCGTAGTGGCTGGCCAGCGCGGTAAAGCGCAGTCCGGCGCCGACGGTGATCAGCCCCAGCGGCAGCGCGGCGGCGGCGAGATGGTCGATGGCGGCGAACAGCGGCTGCGGCACCGGCAGGCCGGACACGTTGGCCGCAAGGCCACTGCCGATGCCCCAGATGATCGGGTTGCGCGCCAGCTCGTAGAGCATGCCCTGCTGGCTGGTCTGCGACAGCTGCCACACCGCCATCAGGTTGACCACCGGCACCATCGCGCCGCACAGCAGCGCGATCACCGCGATGCCGGGGGTGCCGGCGAGGCTGCCCATCACCGCGAAGGCGACGTAGGTGTTGAAACGGTAGGCGCCCTGGTTGCCGGCGGCGAACGAGGCCTGCGGCAGGCGGAACAGCGGCTTGGCGGCATTGCCGAGCAGGAAGCCGGCGCCGGTGAACAGCAGGCCGCTGGCCAGCATCGGCAGGCTGGCGGCAAAGTCCAGCTCGGCCCGCGCCAGCGCGCGGAACAGCAGTGCCGGGAACAGGATGAAGTAGACGAATTTTTCCGCCTCGGCCCAGAATGCCGGCGACAGCATGCCGCTGCGGCGCAGGGCAAAGCCGGACAGGATGAGCAGGAAATCGGGTAACAGGATCAGCGCCGGGTTCATCGCGCTATCTTCGCAGCATTCGCATCACCATAACAATTAGGGAAAGCAGAGTATGACGGAACTGGACAAGGACTTACCGCTGCGCGCCGACATCGCGCGGCTCGATCGTTTGCTGGAAAACCTGCTGCGCGAGCAGGCCGGCGAGGAGGTGGTGACGGAAATCCGCGCCATCCCCAGCGGCGCGCAACAGCACGACCGCAGCGCCGACGCGCTGGTCGGCCGCCTGAGCCCGGCGGCGACCACCGCGCTGGTGCGTGCCTGCGGCCTGTATTCGCAGCTGTTCAACATCGCGGAAGACCTGCACCACGCCCGCCGCCGCCGCGCGCACCAGCGTGCCGGCAGCGCGCCGCAGCAGGGCAGCCTGGCGCGGGCGCTGAGCCACATCCATGACGCCGGCGTCGATTTCGGCAAGCTCAACCGCGCGCTGCAGGAAGCCAGCGTCAGCGCGGTGCTGACCGCGCACCCGACCGAGGTCCAGCGCCAGAGCGTGCTTGACGGCCATCGCGCGGTGCGCAAGTTCCTGGCGCAGCTGTCGTCGCCGGAAATCACCCCGGAAGAAGAGCAGGAGCTGGAAGCCAAGCTGCAGCGCGTGATCCACTCGCTGTGGCAGACCACCGAGATCCGCTCCTTCAAGATGACCGTCGCCGACGAGATCGAGAACGGCGTCGCCTACCATCCGCTGTCGTTCTTCCAGGCCATTCCGGCGCTGTACGAGCGCCTGGGCAAGCAGGTGCGCGAGCTGTGGGGCGAGGAGGCCAAGGTGCCGTCCTTCCTGCGCGTCGGCAGCTGGATCGGCGGCGATCGCGACGGCAACCCCAACGTCGACGCCGCGGTGCTGCGCCACGCGGTGACGCGGCAGGCGGAGGTGGCGTTCAAGCACTACTTCTACGAGCTGGCGGGGCTGTATCGCGAGCTGTCGCTGTCGTCGCGCCACGTGCAGGTGTCGGCCGCGGTGCACGCCTTGGCCGCGGTGTCGCCGGATACCGCCATCAGCCGCCGCGAAGAACCGTACCGGCTGGCGCTGGCCACCATCGAGGGCCGGCTGTCGGCACTGGCGGCCAGGCTGGGCCTGCCGCTGCGCGGCCGCTGGACCGCCGGCGAGCCGTATGCCGACACCGCCGGGCTGCTGGCCGACCTGCAGACGCTCAGCGATTCACTGGTCGCCCACGGCAGCGCGCTGCTGCTTGACGGGCGGCTGGGCAAGCTGAAGCGCGCGGTGGACGTGTTCGGCTTCTTCCTGATGCCGCTGGACCTGCGCCAGCACGCCGAGAAGCACGCCGCCGTGGTCAGCGAGCTGTTCGCCCACGCCAACCTGGAACACTACGAGGCGCTGGACGAGGCGGCGCGCGTGCGCGTGCTGCTGCGCGAGCTGGCCACGCCGCGGCTGTTGTACTCGCCCTTCCTCAGCTACAGCGCCGACAGCGAGAAGGAGCTGGCCATCTTCCGCGAGGCGGCGCTGATCCAGCAGCAGTTCGGCGTCGATGCCATCAGCCAGTGCATCATCTCCAACTGCGCCACGGTGTCCGACATCCTGGCGCTGGCGCTGCTGTGCAAGGAAAGCGGCCTGCTGCGCCTGCACGGCGGCGCGCCGAGCAGCAGCCTCAACCTGGTGCCGCTGTTCGAAACCATCGCCGATCTGGACGCCGCGGCCGGCATCATGCAGCAACTGTTCGCGCTGCCGTGGTACCAGCAGCTGCTGAAGAGCCGCGGCGGGGTGCAGGAAGTGATGCTCGGCTACTCCGACAGCAACAAGGACGGCGGCTACGTCACCAGCCAGTGGGAGCTGTACCAGGCCGAGCAGCGCCTGGTTCGCGTGTTCGACGCCGCTGGCATCAAGATGCGCCTGTTCCACGGCCGCGGCGGCTCGGTTGGTCGCGGGGGCGGCCCGTCCTACGAGGCGATCATGGCGCAGCCGGCCGGCACCGTGGTTGGCCGCATCCGCATCACCGAGCAGGGCGAGATCATCACCTCCAAGTTCGCCGATCCCGACAACGCCACCCGCAACCTGGAGGCACTGGTGGCGGCGGCGCTGGAATCGACACTGGCGCACAGCGACAGCGGCGCCACCGACGAGAGCGTGCTGGCGGAACTGTCCGGCCACGCGTTCAAGACCTACCGCGCGCTGGTGGAGTCCGACGGCTTCATGCAGTACTTCATGGAGGCGACGCCGATCGGCGCCATCGCCAAGCTCAACATCGGCAGCCGCCCGGCGTCGCGCAAGAGCCTCACCAGCATCAAGGACCTGCGCGCCATCCCGTGGGTGTTCTCGTGGTCGCAGTCGCGGGTGATGCTGCCGGGCTGGTACGGCTTCGGCTCCGCGGTGCACGCCTTCCTCGACGCCCACGGCGAGGACGCTGGTCTCACCCAGCTGCGCGCGCTGCACCAGGCGTCGCCGTTCTTCCAGGTGATGCTGTCGAATATGGAGCAGGTGCTGGCCAAGGCCGACCTGGAGATCGCGCGCCGTTACGCGGCGCTGGTCGGCGATGCCGCGCTGACCGACCGCCTGTTCGGCCGCCTGCAGGCGGAACACGACAAGACGCTGGCGGCGTTCTTCGCCATCACCGGGCAGCAGAAACTGCTGGAAACCAACCCGACGCTGGCGCGCTCGCTGGCCACGCGGCTGCCGTACCTCGACGCACTCAACCTGCTGCAGGTCGAGCTGCTGCGCCGCCTGCGCGAGGCACCGGACGATGTCGAGGCGCTGTACGCGATCCACCTCACCATCAACGGCATCTCCGCCGGTCTGCGCAACAGCGGCTGAGCACGCCGCAACCCACAAGGACAAAGCCTCCCGTCAGGGAGGCTTTTTTCGTGGCGGCCGCAGCCGCTTGTTACAACCAGCGACCACGGCTATAGCGCTCTGCTTCGTGACGCAGGTCTTCCAGCTGGGTATGGTGGCAATTCAGGTTGCATTCCGGCATCAGTGACCAGTAGTTGCTCCAGTAGGCAAGTAGGCGACGCAGCGTGTTCATGGCATCCTCACTGTTGAGTGGTTGATCGTTTTTGCAGCATAGAAGACACCGGCCGACAGAAAAATGGCCTTTTACTTGATGGTTTGTCGAGAAAATGAAAACAATGCCACCGCCAGACGATGTGCTGGCCTTTGAAGCGGTTGCCCGTTGCGGCAGCCTGACCACCGCCGCGACGGCGCTGGGCTGCACCAAGAGCATGGTCAGCCTGCGGCTGAAGGCGCTGGAGCGGCAGCTCGGCGCGGTGCTGGTGTTGCGCACCACGCGGCGGCTGGCGCTGACTGAGGCCGGCCAGCGGTTGCTGCCGCACGCGCAGGCGCTGCGCCACAGCCTGCTGCAGATGCAGCCGGCGGTGGACACGGCCAGCTGCGAGGTGGAGGGGCCGATCAGCATCAGCACCACCTCGTCGATGTCGACCTTGCTGGCGCCGCTGCTGGTGGCGCTGGCGCAGCAGCACCCCGGCCTGCAGCTGCGGCTGGAGGTCAACAACCGGGTGCAGGACCCGCTCGCCGACGTGCTGGACTTCTGCCTGCGTTCGCGCAAGGTGTACGACGAGTCGCTGGTGGCGCGGTCGGTGGGCTGGGTGGAGGAGGCGCTGTACGCGGCGCCGGCGTATCTGGCGGCACAAGGTTGGCCGCAGCACCCGGACGAGCTGGCCGGCCACCGCCTGCTGGGCGACGAGCAGCAGGCACAGCAGCGGCTGTACCGCGGCAGCGAGATGGTGACGGTGGCGATGCCGCCGCCGCTGCTGTACAGCGAGACCTACCTCGTCAACCACCAGCTGGCCTGCGCCGGGCTGGGCATCACCGCGCTGCCGGACTTCCTGGTGGCCGAGGACGTCGCCGCCGGCCGCCTGCAGCGGGTGCTGCCGCAGTGGCACTGCGACCACTGGCCGGTGTTCCTGATCTTTCCCTACCGCCAGCCGCTGCCGCGCAAATACCAGGTATTCCTCGATTTCGTGCTGCCGCGCTTGCGGGCGCTGCTGCAGCCGGCGGCACCGCTGGCGGCCGGCTGATTCCGTCGCGCCGACCGCGGCGGGCAGGGCGACGGCCAGCCGTATTCTGAGCGCATGAAGGCCGCGCTGGCGGTGCCGGGCGCAGCCGGCGCTTGCTGCTGCGCTGCGGCACGGGCAGGATAGCGGGCTACCCCCATCCATCGAACGGTTTTGTCATGTCGCACCCTGTTGCCCCGTCCGGACGCGGAATCGCGTTCTCGCTCGCCGCCTCGCTGCTGTTCGCGGTGCTGTCCGGCTATACCACCCTGCTGCGGCCGCTGGACGGGCTGGCCATCTTCGCCTGGCGCATGATCTGGACGCTGCCCGGCGTGCTGCTGATCGTGCACCTGACCCGCAAGCGCCAGGCGCTGGCCGCGCTGCTGTGCCGCTTCGTGCGCGAACCGGCGCTGTGGGCGCTGGTGCCGCTGATGGCGGCACTGAACGCGGTGCAGCTGTGGGTATTCCTGTGGGCGCCGCTGAACGGCCAGACGGTGGCGGTATCGATGGGTTACTTCCTGACGCCGCTGGTGATGGTGCTGGTTGGCCGCGTGCTGTACGGCGAGCGCATGTACCGGCTGCAGTGCATCGCGGTGGCGCTGGCGCTGCTGGGCGTGCTGCACGAGCTGTGGCTGACGCGCGCCATCGCCTGGCCGACGCTGCTGGTGGTGCTCGGCTACCCGCCGTATTTCGTGCTGCGCCGCATCAGCAAGATGGAGCCGGTGTCCGGCTTCGCGCTGGAGATGATGCTGATCTTCCCGGTGGCGCTGGTGCTGCTCTACCTGCAGGGCGAGGCCGGCTGGGGCGTGCTGGCGCAGCCGCTGTTCTGGCCGCTGCTGGCCGGCCTCGGCCTGATCAGCTCGGTGGCGCTGCTGCTCAACATCACCGCCAGCCACCTGCTGCCGATGGGGCTGTGGGGGCTGCTGGGCTATGTCGAGCCGGCGCTGTTGTTCCTGCTGGCGATCACCTTCCTTGGCGAGCCGCTGTCCGCCGACCGGCTGCTGACCTACGGCCCGATCTGGCTGGCGGTGTTGCTCACCGGAGCGCACACCCTGCGCCAGCAGCGCAAGCAGTCGCCCGGCCCGGCGCACTGAGCGCGTGTTCACGATCGCGCGCGCTCACGCGAGACCAGGCGACAACGGCTGAACAAGCGGCGTTTACGCCGGGATCAACCCGCCTGCCGAGGCCGTTTGCAACGCCGTCTCGCGCCGTTCCGATCTGCTGCGGCAAATCATGAACAGGCGCTGAGCCGGCAGACGCGGCAGCGCTGCCGCAAGGTGTACAATTCTGCCCCTGCGCGCCGCCGGCGCGCCTAAACCAGTTACAGAAGCGGATCTCTCCATGTTGTGGTTGCTGACCTTACCCCTGTTGTTTGCGGTGCTGCTGCTGTGGGCGCTTGGCAGCGGCAAGCTGAAAAACACGCCGTTGCAGGCGCGCTGGGATGAACTGTTCGCCGACGCGGCGGACGATGATGCCGCCGTGCAGATGCCGCCGCCGGGCGAGCTGCCGGCCGCCGACATGCCGCCGGACGAGCTGCCGTGGACGCCGCGTGCCACCCCGCGCCCGCCACGGCGCAGCGGGTTGCAGACGGAAGACGACGCCAGCCCGGCGGCCGTCAGTCAGTCCGTCGCCGACAGTCCGGCCAGCGCGCCGGCCGCGCCGCCACTGGTCGAGCTGCCGCTGGCGGTGCCGCGCTACATCCGCAAGCCGGCGCCAGCGACTGCCGCACAGCACGACAAGCTGCCGGTGATCGGCCTGGCCGAAGTGCAGCGCAACCTGCAGAGCGACGTGCAGCGGCGGCAAAAGCTGGCCGCCAGCGAACGCCGCCAGCGCCGCCTGCAGCAGCAGGACGAGGACAACGCGCTGCCGCTGATCGACCCCGACGAGGTGCGCGCCAGCCTGCAGCAGCTGCACGGCAGGCGCGACGCGGCCCCGCCGCCGCCGAAACCGGTGGTGGTGCTGCAGCCGACCCCGGTGATGCGCAAGCCCCCGCTGGCCAGCCGCCCGGACGAACAGACGCGGCAGCGCAATGCCGAGGCACTGTTCGGCGCCGGCTCGCGCTTTGCCGGCACCGGCACCGCGCCGGCCACGCCATCGCCCGCGGCAGGCATCACGCCCGCTGGCCGTGTCGCCAGCCCGCCGGCCGCGGCGCCCAGTCCGGTCGCCAGCACGACGCTGAACCATCCCGTGATGCCTACCGCCGTCGCGTCAGCGCTAGCCGCCACCACGGAGCCACTAGCCAGCGACGACACGATCACCGACGCCGCAGCGCACCACAGCGCGCTGGCGGAGGTGGCGCCGCCAGCCGCCGCTGACCATGTGGTCGCCGTTCCGGCATCGCTCACGGCGGTGCCGGAGCCGGTCGCTGTACCGCTGGCGGCGCCGCTTGCCGCCGTCGCGACAGCGTTCGCCGCCGCGCCGGCTGAGGACACCCCGACGGACGACAGCGACAGTGACGACGCGCTCTTGTCGCCGCTCACCGCCTGGCCGGTCGCGACGCCGCTTGCGGCCGTCGCGACAGTGTCTGCCGCTGTGCCGGCTGAGGACGCCCTGACGGGCGACAGCGACAGTGACAGCGCGCCGTTGCCGCCGCTCACCGCCTGGCCCGCAGCGGCCACCGCCTTGCTTTCCGCCGATCACGGCGACATGGCGGTCGCTGACCGTCACGACTCGGACTGGCCGCAGCCGGCTGCGGCCATCGAGTCGGCGCTGTCATCGGCCGCGCACGATACCGGCGGTGCGCCGCAGGAGCCGGCGGCGGCAGAAACCGCCGCGCCGGCCAGCCGTACGGCCGCGTGGATGCCGAATCCGACCGGCGCCAGCACGGCGCCGGAGCGCATGGACGAACGGGCCTTCGCTGTGCTCAGCCCGGCAGCAGACACGGACGCGGAAGCTGACACGGATACAGATACGGACATGGCGACCGTTGTTGCCGGCCCGTACACCTGCGCGGACACGGTGCACGCCGCCGCGGAGGATGCGCAAGAGGTGGAAGATGCGGAGACTGCGGCTAGCGCGGCCAGCGCCGACATCGTCTGGCATCTGCTGGCCGATGACGAGCTGGCGACCGAGGCGATCGCCGAGGAAGCCGCTCCCGCCGGTCTGGTGTGGCAGCTGATCGATGAACCGGCGCCTGCGGCCAACCTTGCCGCCGCGCCGCTGCCCGACACCGCCACAATGTTGGCCGCAGCACCCGCCACCGTTCCCTCAGCGCCCAAGCCGCACAGCGTGCCGGTGGTGTACGGCGACGCCTGCCTGCCGTCGCTGGACCTGCTGCGGCCGCCGGAAAGCGACAAGGCGGTGCAGAGCGAGGACTACCTGATCGAGCGCGGCATCCTGATCGAGGAAAAGTGCGCCGAGTTCAAGGTCAAGGTGGCGGTGGTCGACGCTTACGCCGGCCCGGTGATCACCCGCTACGAGGTGGAACCGGCGGTCGGCGTGCGCGGCAGCCAGGTGGTGAACCTGGCCAAGGACCTGTCGCGCGCGCTGGGCGTGGCCTCGATCCGCGTGGTGGAAACCATTCCCGGCAAGACCTGCATGGGGCTGGAGCTGCCGAATCCGAAACGGCAGATGATCCGCCTGTCGGAAATCTTCAGCGCCGAGGTGTTCCAGCACTCCGCGTCCAAGCTGACGCTGGCGCTGGGGCAGGACATCAGCGGCGCGCCGGTGGTGATGGATCTGGCCAAGGCGCCGCACCTGCTGGTGGCCGGCACCACCGGCTCCGGCAAGTCGGTGGGCGTCAACGCGATGATCCTGTCGATGCTGTACAAGGCCACGCCGGACGAAGTGCGCTTCATCATGATCGACCCCAAGATGCTGGAGCTGTCGGTATACAACGACATCCCGCACCTGTTGGCGCCGGTGGTCACCGACATGAAGCTGGCCGCCAACGCGCTGAACTGGTGTGTCGGCGAGATGGAAAAACGCTACCGGCTGATGAGCCACCTCGGCGTGCGCAATCTGGCCGGCTACAACGACAAGGTGCGCGCCGCCGAGGCTCGCGGCCAACGTTTGAGCAACCCGTTCAGCCTGACCCCGGAAACGCCGGAGCCGCTGGCCACGCTGCCCTTCATCGTGGTGGTGGTCGACGAGTTCGCCGACCTGATGATGGTGGCCGGCAAGAAGATCGAGGAGCTGATCGCGCGGCTGGCGCAAAAGGCGCGTGCCGCCGGCATCCATTTGATTCTGGCCACGCAGCGGCCGTCGGTGGACGTGATTACCGGCCTGATCAAGGCCAACATCCCGACCCGCATCGCGTTCCAGGTGTCCAGCAAGATCGACAGCCGGACGATTCTGGATCAAATGGGCGCCGAGAGCCTGCTGGGCCAGGGCGACATGCTGTACCTGCCGCCGGGCACCGGCTATCCGCAGCGCGTGCACGGCGCCTTCGTCACCGATGAGGAGGTGCACGCCATCGTGGAAGACCTGAAGCAGTGGGGCGAGCCGGACTACGTGGAAGGCCTGCTCACCGGCGAATCGGTGGCCGACGACGAACAGGCCGACGCCAAGGGCCGCGCCGCGGCCGCCAGCGAGAGCGACCCGCTGTACGACGAGGCGGTGGAGATCGTGCTGCGCACGCGCAAGGCGTCGATCTCCTCGGTGCAGCGCCAGCTGCGCATCGGCTATAACCGGGCGGCCAGGCTGATCGAGGACATGGAAGCCGCCGGCATCGTGTCGGCGATGGAAAGCAACGGCAACCGCACGGTGCTGGTGCCGCAGCGCGGCGACTACTGAGTCGCGTCTCCGACAGCACAACGGCAGCCCGCGGGCTGCCGTTTTTCATGGCGGGAACCGGCCGCGCGTTCTCTGCGGCCAACCTTGGTGCCGCCGGCTCAGGCCACCGTTTTCAGCTCGCTGAGCATGCGTTCCAGCCCGCCCATCACGCTGGCGTTGGCCTGTTCCATCGCCGCCAGCTCGTGCAGTGCGGCGTCGGGGTTGCCGGCGTAGAACAGCTCCAGCGCGCGGCGTGCGTGCTGGTGTACCTCGCGGTGCGGGCTTTCCAGCGCGCCGTAGCCGGGCAGGCGCGAGAAGCGTTCCTTGCCGTCGCCGGCGTAGTACCACTGGCCGAGGCGGCATTGCGTCTCGTCCGGCAGCTGTTCCGGGCGCAGCGTCGAGATGCCCATGAACACCTTGTACACCTCCAGCTTCATCGCCAGCTCTTCCAGGTTGGCCAGCTCGACGCCGGACAGCTGCGCGGCGGCGGCGATGGTGGCTTCCATGTGCTGCGCCTGGTCGTACAGCCGCTGCATGCTGTGCATCGCCTGTTCGCTGTCGCCGGAGAAGCGGCTGGCGTCGTCGGCGCCCTGCTGCATGGTGTGCTTGGCGCTCTCGGTCTCGGCCTGGATCTGGCCGACCAGGCCGGCGATCTCGGTGGTGGCCTTGGCGGTGCGCTCGGCCAGCTTGCGCACCTCGTCGGCGACCACGGCAAAGCCGCGCCCGGATTCGCCGGCACGCGCGGCCTCGATCGCCGCGTTCAGCGCCAGCAGGTTGGTCTGGTCGGCGATGTCCTTGATCAGGCGCACGATGCCGCCGATCTGCTCCGCCTGCTGGTGCAGGGTGGCGACGTTGGTGGACGCCTGCTCGATGCGCTGGAACATGGTTTTCAGGTTGCCGGCGATCAGCTGGAAATCGTTGCGGTTGCCGTCGGCCTGCGTCGCCATCGCGTGGGCGGCGTCCTTTTCCTGGCCGAGGCTGCCGGCCAGCCCCTGGAACGAGTGCTGCACCCCGCCCAGCGAGTTGCCGAAGCTGCCGATGTTGGCGAACACCCCCTGCAGCATCGCGCGTTCGCGCGTCAGCGTGTCCAGCTGCGTGCGCTGGCTGGCGTGCTCGCCCTCCAGTGCGGCGAGGCGGGCCTGCAGCTGCCGGTTTTCCTGTTGCAGTGCGGAGTTGTCGCTTTGGGCTTGCTGCAGGGCAGCGCGGGTGTGGCGGAAGAACATGCGGATTTCCCCTCGGGTGGCGCTCGGGTAGCGGAGTCCGCATCTTACGCGGCGGCGGACGGCAGGCAAAACGGGCAGATCAAGTTTCCGGCGATGGCGGCTGCAGCCAGCGCTCGCTGTGGCGGGCAAAGGCCAGCGTCGGGGTGCCGTGCCAGTCGGCGGCGCGTTGCAGCGCGCGCAGCAGGTCGTCGCGCAGGCGCTGCGTCTGGCGTACGCCGGCCTCCAGATACAGCGCCTTGACCTCGAACACCCCTTGCGCGCGGTGCGCCTTGGCGTCCAGCCTCCCGACCAGCCGGCCGCGGCTGAGCACGGGCAAGACGAAGTAGCCGAACTGGCGCTTGGCGGCCGGGGTGTAGCACTCGATGCGGTAGTCGAAGCCGAACAGTTCGCTGGCGCGCTTGCGGTCCCACACCACCGGGTCGAACGGCGACAGCAGCGTGGTGGCGGTGGCGCGCAGGCTGTCGTCCAGCGCCGCCTCGCGCAGGCTGTGGTGCACGAACACCTGATGCGGCCAACCTTCGATGCGCGCCGGCAACAGTTCGCCCTCGTCGGCCAGCTGGTGCAGCAGCGCATCGTACTTGCCGCGCCTGAGGCGGTAGTAGTCGGCGACCCAGCCGCTCTTGACGATGCCCAGCGCGCGGCAGCTGGCGCGCACCATGTCGCGCTGCGCCGCCTCCGGCGTCGGCAGGTCACGCGCGTCGTCCCAGCCGGGCAGCACCCGCTCGGCCAGATCATAGACGCGCTGGAAGTTGTGCCGTTCGCGCACCATCAGCCGGCCGCTGCAGAACAGCACTTCCAGATGGCGCTTTTCCGGTTTCCAGTCCCACCAGCCGTTGCCCTTGCCGCCCTGGCGTTCGAAATCGCGCGAGCGCACCGGGCCGTGGCCGCGGATGTGTTCGACCAAGGCGTCGATCTCGGCGTGGTGCTTGTTCATCCATTCCACCGAGAATTTCCAGCCCATCGCCGCCGGATCCAGCATGCGGTGGCGCAGCAGGCGGTAGTCCTCGCTGGGCACGAAGCAGGCCTCGTGCGCCCAGTATTCGAACAGTGCGCCCTCGGCCAGCAGCACGTCCAGCCACGCCGGGTCGTAGTGGCCGAGGCGGCTGAACAGCACCAGGTAGGGGCTGCGGGCCACCACGCTGATGGTGTCGATCTGCAGCAGCGCCATGCGGCGGATGGCGGCCAGTACGTCGGCCTTGCTGGCCTTGCGGCGCGGCGGAGTCAGCAGGCCCTGCGCGTGCAGGTGCAGCGCGCGGGCGTGATCCGGGGTCAGGTGCAGGTGGCTCATGCGGGTGGCCGTGGCGTCAGGATAAGCCGCCAGCATAGCGCGTCCGCCACGGGGCGGGGAAGGGGCACGGTGGTCCAGCCAACGCCGGTGGCCGGCATGAAAAAAGGTTGGCCGCAGTGCTGCGGCCAACCTTGTGTGGCGCTGCGCTGGGTCAGCGCGTGAACCGGTGCTCAGTCTTCACCGTGCACCATGCTGCGGCCCAGCGGATTGGGCTGGTTGCGCTGGCGTGCCAGCTCGATCTGCTTCTGCCGCTCGCGCGCCTTGGCGCGGGTTTTTTCGCTCAGGCTGTCCCAGCAGTGCGGGCAGCTGATGCCGGGGCTGTAGTGCTCGGAGGCGCGCTCGGCGGCCGATACCGGCTGGCGGCAGGCGTGGCACAGCTCGTACTCGCCTTCGGTCAGGTCGTGACGCACGGTGACGCGGTTGTCGAAAACGAAGCAGTCGCCCTGCCACAGGCTCTGTTCCGCTGGCACTTCTTCCAGGTATTTCAGGATGCCGCCCTGCAGGTGGTACACCTCTTCGAAACCTTCGTTCAGCATGTAGCTGGAGGCCTTCTCGCAGCGGATGCCGCCGGTGCAGAACATCGCCACTTTCTTGTGCACCGCCGGATCGAAGTGCTGTTTGACGTACTCGGGGAATTCGCGGAAGCTGGCGGTTTTCGGGTCGATGGCGCGCTGGAAGCTGCCGATGGCCACTTCGTAGTCGTTGCGGGTGTCGATGACCAGCACTTCCGGATCGCTGATGAGGGCGTTCCAGTCCTGCGGCTGGACATAGGTGCCGACTGTCTTGTTGGGGTCGACGCCGGGCACGCCGAGGGTGACGATTTCCTTCTTCAGCTTGACCTTGGTGCGGTAGAACGGCTGCTCGTCGCAGTACGATTCCTTGTGTTCCAGCGCCGCCATGCGCGCATCGCTTTTCAGCCAGGCCAGCAGCGCGTCGATGCCTTCGCGGCTGCCGGCGACGGTGCCGTTGATGCCTTCTTCGGCCAGCAGCAGCGTGCCCTTGACGTCATTGGCCAGCATGGCCTGGTGTAGCGGTTCGCGCAGCGCGACGTAGTCGGTCAGGGTGACAAACTGGTACAGCGCGGCGACGACGATGGGGTGGTGGGTGTGCATCGGTGGTCTCCAGGTGGTCGCCCGCGTAAAGGGCGGACCGGGGCGCGCCGGAATTGGCGCAACCGCGCAGTTTACCCGAGGCCGGCGCGGCGGCCAACGCGGGCGGCGGCGGCGGGTGGCGTCAGCGTGCGATGCGGTTGCGGCCGTCGCGCTTGGCCTGGTACAGCAGCGCGTCGACGCGGCCGAGCAGCGCGTCGATGGCATCGTGGCGCCCGGCGAACTCGGTGACGCCGATGCTGACCGAGGTGTACAGCTCGCCCTTGGCGGTGGTCACCGGCTGCATGCCGATCAGCTGGCAGATGCGCTGCAGCGGCACCATCGCGTCGTCGGCGCCGGCGTCCGGGAAGATGATCATGAATTCCTCGCCGCCCCAGCGGTAGACGCGGTCGATGACGCGCACGCTGTCCTGCATCAGCACCGCGACGGCGCGCAGCACCTCGTCGCCGGTCTGGTGGCCGTAGCTGTCGTTGATGCGCTTGAAGTGGTCGATGTCCAGCAGCGCCAGTGCAAAGCGGCGGCCGCGGCGGGTGGCGCGCTCCTGTTCTTCCTGCAGCCGGATGTAGAAGGCATGGCGGTTGCCAAGGCCGGTCAGGCTGTCGCTGTAGGCCATGGTCTCCAGCTGCTTCTGCACCTCGCGCAGCGCGCGGGTGCGCTCGGCGACGCGCTGTTCCAGCGTGTGGTTGACGTCGTCCAGCTGCTGGATCACCAGCCCGATGCAGTGCGGCGCCAGCCCCACCGACAGGATCATCAGCGACAGCGCGACGTAGCTCAGGCTGTGTTCGTAGGCCAGCTGCGGCCCCAGTTCGCTCAGCAACAGCAACAGGCTGGCGAGGGTGAGCAGCGCCACCGCGATGCTGGAGCCGACGATGCGGTAGCGGATGGCGACATAGATCAGCGTCAGCCCCAGCAGCCAGATCAGCCACGGGTGCACGCCCTGCGCCAGCAGCAGCGGCAGCGCCACCAGCGCCGCGATTTTCAGCGTCAGGCCGGTCAGCCGTGGCCACGGCACCTCGCGCAGCACCAGGTACAGCGGGGTGACCACGAACAGGCCGAGGCAGTCGCCGGAGGTCATCATCGCCAGCCCGGCCAGATGGCCCTGCGCCGTGGTCGGCGCGCCGAGCGCGTGGTTGATCAGGTACATCGCCCAGGTGGTCAGCAGCGGCGGCAGTACGCACACACGCCAGAAGAAGCGTTGCAGGCCGCCGACATCGTGCAGCAGGCGCCGCGGCGCGCCGCAGCCACGCCACGCCAGCCAGCTTTGCAGGCTGTCGAACGGCGCCAGCAGCAGCCCGGCCAGCAGTGCGGTGCCCCAGCTGCTACCGAAGTACAGCCAGCCGCCGGCATTGGCGATGGCGCTGGACAGCAGCACCAGCGGCAGGCCGCGCCGGCCGGCCAGCAGCAGCATGATCAGGCCGATGCCGGACGGCAGCCACACCACGGTGAGCGAGGACGGCGGTTTCGCCGCCAGCCACATGCCCAGCCAGGCCAGGCTCACGTAGAGCAGGACCAGCAACAGTGCGTGGTGATAGCGGGGAGTGGTGGTCATGGCAGGCCCGGGCAGGGATGGCGGCTGGTTGCGGCAGGCGGTCGCTGCCGCCTGCTGTTGCAACAATTATCAGCCGATAATCCTGTGCCAACCAAGGGCTAAATTTGATCCGCATCAGCCGGACGCCAACTGGCGTTGCGGCGGCGGCCAAGGTTGGCCGCAAAAAAAAACGGCGACCGTGCGGTCGCCGTTTTTCATGCGCTAGGCCACGAACTCAGGCGGTGAGCTGCAGCAACTCGGCAAACGCCTTTTCGAACAGCGCGAGGCCATCGCGCTGCAGCTGCTCGCCGACGGCGTCGAAGTCGATGCCGGCCGCCTGTGCCGCGGCCAGTACCGCCAGTGCCGCGTCGCCGTCCGCGGCCAGCGTGGCGGCGGCGTGGCCGTGGTCGCGGAACAGCGCCAGCGTGGCGTCCGGCACGGTGTTGACGGTGTCGGCGCCGATCAGGCTCTCCACGTACAGCACGTCGGAGTAGGCCTGGTTCTTGGTGCCGGTGGACGCCCACAGCAGGAACTGCGGCCGTGCGCCGGCGGCGTGCAGCGCGGCGAATTCGGCGCCGTGGAAACGCTGCAGGTAGCGCCGGTAGGCGGCCTTGGCCAGCGCGATCGCCGCCTTGCCCTGCAGCGGCGCCGGCAGTTGCGCATCCAGCAGGCTGTCGACGCGCGACAGGAAGAAGCTGGCCACCGCCTTGACGTGGCGCAGCGGCTGGCCGGCCGCGTGGCGGGCGCTGAGGCCGGCGATATAGGCGTCCCACACCGCCTCGACCTGCTTCAGCGAGAACAGCAGCGTGATGTTGACGTTGATGCCCTCGGCGGTCAGCTGGCGGAAGGCGGCGATGCCTGGCGGCGTGGCCGGGATCTTGATCATCGCGTTGGGGCGGTCGATGGCGACCCACAGCCGGCGCGCGGCGGCGAGGGTGCCGGCTTCGTCGTGCGCCAGCGCCGGCGACACTTCCAGCGACACGTAGCCGTCGTCGCCGGCGGTGGTCTGGTATTGCGGCAGGGTGAGGTCGCAGGCGGCCCGGATGTCGGCGATGACCAGCGTTTCGTAGCGCTGTTCGGCGCTCAGCGTGGCGTCGCTTTTCAGCTGCGCCAGCTCGTCGCGGTAGCGCGGGTCGGTGCTGATCGCCTTGTGGAAGATGGCCGGATTGGAGGTGACGCCGGCGATGCCGTCGTCGGCCAGCAAGCGGGCCAGTTCGCCGCTGGCGATTAGTTCGCGCGACAGGTTGTCCAGCCAGAGACGCTGGCCGAAGGGGCGGATGGCTTGTAGACGATTCATGGTGCGGGTCCCGGTATTGGTTTCATTTTTGGCACCCCATCGTAGCGTGCGCCCGCGCTGAAGCAAAGAGACTACAGCGCGGTGGCTTCAGCTCGCCGCCAGTACATCGGCGACTACGTGCCGCGCGGCGACCGGACGGCACGGTCGCCGCCGGTGGCTCATTCGCGGGCGGCCAGCTGTTCGGCGTTGAAGATCACGCTGAAGCAGCTGCCCTTGTCCGGCTCGCTGTGCACTTCCAGCCGCGCCTGGTGGCGCGCCAGCACGTGCTTGACGATGGCGAGGCCGAGGCCGGTGCCGCCGTTGCCGCGCGAGCGGCCGCGGTCGACGCGGTAGAAGCGCTCGGTCAGTCGCGGCAGGTGTTCGCGCGGGATGCCGATGCCGGTATCGCTGACGCTGAACACGGCACGGCCCTCGTCCTGTTCCTGCCAGGCGAGGGTGATGCTGCCGCCTTCCGGGGTGTAGCGCACCGCGTTGGACACCAGGTTGCCGAACGCCGAGTGCAGCTCCTGCACGTTGCCGCGCAGCCAGCGGCGGCAGCGGTTGTCCAGCGTGATCTGGTGGCGGCCCTGCGACAGGCCTTCGGCTTCCACCATCAGCGTGTCCAGCAGCTGGTCCATGTTCACGGTTTCCTGCTGCATGCTGCGCGGGCTGTTCTCGATGCGCGACAGCGTCAGCAGGTCCTCGACCAGGCTCTGCATCCGCCGCGACTGTTCCAGCATCAGCGCCAGGAACTGGCGCAGGGTGGCGTCGTCGACCTCCGGCATGTCGGACAGCGTTTCCAGGAAGCCGCCGACCACGGTCAGCGGCGTGCGCAGCTCGTGCGACACGTTGGCGACGAAGTCGCGGTGCACGGTCTGCACCCGCTCCAGCTGGGTGATGTCGCGCGACAGCAACAGCTTGCGAGTGATGTCGAACGGCACCAGCTGGATGGACAGCACGCGCTCGTCCGGGGTCGGGCTGTGCAGGATCAGCGGCTGGCTGTAGCTCTGCGCCGCCATATAGGTGTGGAACGAGGGCTGGCGTACCAGGTTGAGGATCTGGTTGCCGACATCGGCCTTCGGGTCCAGCCCGAAGTGTTCGACGCCGACCGGGTTGACCCACTCGATGCGGTCGTACTCGTCGAGCACCACCACGCCGTCCGGCATCGCCTCGCCGGCGTTGATGAAGCGGTCGAGGATGCTGGCCAGCTTGCGCTTGCTCTGCTTCTGCTTGCGCGCCTGGCGGTACAGCGCCATGAACGCGTTGTGCCAGATGCCGTAGCCTTCCGGAATGCGGCCGGGGGCAGGCCGCTCCAGCCAGCGCAGCAGCAGGCCGATATGGTGCAGGTGGAAGCCCAGCCACAGCAGCAGCTGGCCGCACAGTACCAGCAGCCCGATCTCCGGGCCGTAGATCAGCGAAAAGCCGAAAGCGATGCTGCTGATGGCGAACAGCCAGCCCAGCGAACGCCGCGCAAAGTCAGTCAATGGTCTACCCCTGTGCCGAGAAACGGTAGCCGGTGCCGCGCACGGTCTGGATCAGCGCGTCATGGCCGGTGGCCTCCAGCGCACTGCGCAGGCGGCGGATGTGCACGTCGACGGTGCGCTCCTCGACGAAGATGTGGTCGCCCCACACCTGGTCCAAGAGCTGGGTGCGCGAGTGCACGCGTTCGGCGTGGGTCATGAAGAAGTGCAGCAGGCGGAATTCGGTGGGGCCGAGGTCGATGGTGTCGCCGTTGCCCTGCACGCGGTGGGTGGCCGGATCCAGGCGCAGGCCCTTCACCTCGACCGCGTCATCGGTCATCTGCGGCGCGCGGCGGCGCAGCACCGCCTTGATACGCGCCAGCATCTCGCGCGGCGAGAACGGCTTGGTGATGTAGTCGTCGGCACCGGCTTCCAGCCCCTGCACCTTGTCCTGCTCCTCGGAGCGGGCGGTGAGCATGATGATTGGGATCTGGCGCGTGCGCTCATCGCCGCGCAGCTTGCGCGCGATCTCGACGCCGGAGGCACCGGGTAGCATCCAGTCCAGCAGGATCAGGTCGGGTAGGGCGTTCTTCACCAGCATCAGCGCCGCTTCGGCGGTACTGGCGCGCAGCACGTGATGGCCGGCCTGGGTCAGGTTGAAGGCAATCAGTTCCTGGATCGCGGGCTCGTCTTCGACAAGCAGGATATTGGCAGCCATGTGGGCATCCTCCCATTGGAAATTATGGCAAGGATAGAAACAGGGCGTTACAGAAATATGACGCTTCATGCTTCCGTCCGCTTCATGCCAACGAAATGGCAGGATATGCCGCTGCTGGCCGGAGAAGCCGCGCGATTATGTCACGAATCGACCGCGGCACCGGTAGTGCTTTAATTTATTTGTAATTAAGTTTTGTACAAAAATTAATTGTCACGTAGAATGCCGCCTCTCGCGTCGTGCCGTGATGCGCCCAGTCCAATTGTCTGTCACCGACAGATATTCTTGCTTTATCCGCTATTTTGCAGTCTTCTCCAGCGATCTGGACGCTCCCGCGACATCCTGCCACCCAACTTTTGAAGGGAAAGCATGGACAACGTTATCTCCTCCCGTTCCACCACGCTGGCTTGGCCAGTATTCATTCCCAGCCTGCTGCTGATCGGTAGTCTGCTGGCTTGGGCGGTACTGCTGCCGAGCAGTGCCGAGCACACCTTTTTATTGGCGCAGCAGTGGGTGATCCGTCACTTCGGGTGGTTCTATATCCTGGCGGTGGCGATCTTCCTGCTGCTGTTGCTGGCCATTGCGGTCAGTCGCTACGGCGATATCCGGCTGGGGTCGGATGAATCGCGGCCGGAATTCTCGTTTACCTCGTGGCTGGCGATGCTGTTCGCGGCCGGCATGGGGATCGGCCTGATGTACTTTGGGGTCGGCGAGCCGATGCTGCATTTCCTCAATCCGCCCACCGCCGCGGCGACGCCTGCGGTGGCAGGGCAGGTGGCGATGCTGACCACCTTCCAGCACTGGGGGTTGCACGCGTGGGCGATTTACGGCGTAGTCGGTCTGGTGCTGGCCTATTTTGGTTTCCGTTACCAACTGCCTCTGACAGTGCGTTCCGGCCTGTATCCGCTGCTGGGTGAGCGCATCAACGGCCCGCTCGGCCATGCGGTGGACGTGTTTGCGCTGGTGGGTACCGTCTTCGGTATCGCCACCACCCTGGGCTACGGTGTGCTGCAGATCAGCGCCGGGCTTGCCACGCTGACCGGACAGGACACCTCGGCGCTGACATTCCAGTTGGGTCTGATCGCGGTGGTGATGCTGTTGGCCGGGCTATCGGTGGCTTCCGGGCTGGACAAGGGGGTGCGCCGTCTGAGCGAACTGAACCTGACGCTGGCCGGACTGCTATTGCTGTTCGTGCTGGTGACCGGGCCGACGCTGTACCTGCTTAACGCCTTCAGCGAAAACATCGGCCACTACCTGTCCAGCGTGGTGTCGTTGACCTTCCGCACCTTCAGCTACAGCGACAGCGACATGCAAGGCTGGTTTGGTGGCTGGACGCTGCTGTACTGGGCATGGTGGATTTCGTGGTCACCGTTTGTCGGCATGTTCATCGCGCGTATCTCGCGCGGGCGCACCATCCGCGAATTCATCATCGGCGTGCTGCTGGTGCCGTCGCTGTTCAACCTGTTGTGGATGACGGTGTTCGGCAACAGCGCGATCTGGCTGGACAGCCATGTCGCTGCCGGTGCGCTGGGCGCCAGCGCCGGCAATGTCGACGCATTACTGTTCCGTTTCTTTGATTACCTGCCGTACCCGCAGCTGACGTCCGGCGTGGCGGTGCTGCTGGTGGCGGTGTTCTTTGTGACTTCAGCCGATTCCGGGGCGCTGGTACTCAATGCCATCGCCAGCCGAGGTGCGGCGCAGTCGCCGCTGTGGCAGCGCTGTTTCTGGGCGGCGCTGCTGGGGCTAACGGCGGCGGTACTGCTTGCCGCTGGCGGGCTGAAGGCCTTGCAGGCGATGACGCTGATCAGTGCGCTGCCGTTTGCCGCCATCATGCTGTTGCTGTGCTACGGGCTGCTGCGCGGTTTGCGTGCCGACCGTCATCACGCCACACAGGCACTGGCACCGGCAACGTCGTTCTGGAGTGGCCACCACTGGCGACAGCGTCTGGCGGTGATGCTGAACCAGCCGCAGGCGGCCGAGGTGCAGCAGTTTATCGATGACACGGTGCAGCCGGCACTGCAGGCGGTGGCGGCAGAAATGGCCACCCGTGGCGTGACTGCAGAGGTCACGCGCGATGCCGTCAGCGGGACCGTGCAGCTGAGTCTCCCGCAGCCGTCACTCCGCGACTTCGTCTACGGCGTGCGCTGTGTGGAGCAGGCGACACCGGCCTTTGTCCTGCGCGATGTGGCGCTGCCAGTCGGACAGCGTTTGTACAGCTATCAACCGATGACATTTTTTGTGGATGGTCGCGAGGGTTACAGCATCGAATACCTGCAGCAGCAGGAGGTGATTGCCGACGTGCTGAAGCAGTACCAGCGTTATCTGGTGTTACTGCATGACGAGCAGGCGCGTCTGCTCAGTGCGGCACCGGCGCACGGCTGAGGCAGCAAAAAGGTTGGCCGCAAGCATGCTTGCGGCCAACCTTTTATCGGGTGGCAATCGATCGGCGATTCAGTGGTTTACCACCACCAGAACAGCCAGCCCCAGGCACTGTCGATCCACAGCAGCGCGGCGCAGAACGGCAGCAGCGCCAGCGCCTGCCGCAGCCGGCTGCGATGCCAGCCGGCGCCGATGCGCGCCGCCAGCCACAGCGACCAGCCATTGGCGCCCAGCAACAGCAGCAGCCGCGCGTCGTTGACCCATGGCCACACGATGTGCTCGCTGCGCAGCAGGCTGAGGGTGACGGTGGTGAGGCCGAGGAACACGCCGCAACCGGCCAGCGGGATCAGCGCCTGCACCAGGTGGTGAAAGCGCTGCCGCTGCCAGCCGTGGCAGGCGACCGCCGCCGCCAGCAGCAGGCTGCACAGCCCGCCCAGCGCGATGGCGGTGGCGGCGATGTAGGCCAGCAGCAGGCCGCCATCCAGCCAGCTGAACATGTCGTTGCGCAGCGGGTAGTTGGTCAGCAGCCACCACGGCGCGTCGGCGTCCAGCGGCCACAGCAGGTCGCGCTCGATCAGCCACTCCGCCAGCGCGGTGCGCAGGGTGACGAACCACGGGCTGGCGCTCCAGTGGAAGGCGCCGATGGCGACGCCGAGCAGGCCGAACAGGATCAGCGCGCTCTGCCAGCCGTCGGCGTCGCGCGCGCCGAGGCGCACCACCTCGTCGGCCGGCGAACGGGCGCTGAGCGTCACCGCGTCGCGGTGGCCGCTGCAGCGGCCGCACATGTGACAGCCGCTGGCGCCTTCCATCTGCCGGACCGGCAGCAGCGGTGCGCAGTCCACCGCCTTGATCGGCAGCACGCGCTTGTGCGCCAGCGATGCCTGCCACGCCGCTTCGCTGACGCGGAAATGCAGCGGCGCCAGCTTGGCCAGCAGCGCGAACACGCCGTTGACCGGGCACAGGTAGCGGCACCAGGCGCGCTTGCCGCGGGTGTAGTAGTAGCCGACCCACACCGCGGCGACGGTGGAGCCGCCCAGCACCAGCAGCACCGCCTGCGGATACTGGTAGACGCTGACCATCTGCCCGTACACCGTGGTCAGCACGAAGGCGGTGAACGGCCAGCCCGGCCAGCGCAGCCAGCGCGGAATCGGCCGTGCCTTGCCGTGCCGTGCCGCCCATTCCGACAGCGCACCCTCCGGGCACAGCACGCCGCACCACAGCCGGCCGAACAGCACCATCGACAGCAGCACGAACGGCCACCAGATGCCCCAGAACGCAAACTGCGCGATCAGGGTGACGTGGTCCCACAGGTGCGCGGTTTCGTCCGGCAGCGGCGTCAGCACCGGCAGCACGATCAGCAGCAGGTACACCGCCACCACCAGCCACTGCAGGCGGCGGATCAGTGGCGCGTGCCGCTGCAGGCCATCGCCGACCCGCGCCAGCCACGGTCGCGTGGCGGCTGCCGTGGTGCAATCGTGCGGTTTCATGCGGCCAACCTTGTCGCCACGCGGCGGCTGCGCCAGCGCATCAGCGCCAGCACCGCCAGCCAGTAGCCGGCGTAGGCCAGCAGCGTCATCAGCGCCGGGTGCGCGCGGTAGCCGGTCAGCGCCGACACCACGCCGCCGCTGGCGCTCATGTCGTCCAGCAGCGCCGAGCTGTCCCACAGCGGATCGACCAGTGCCGGCAGGATGTCCAGCGAGATCAGCTTGTCGATGCCGCTGGTGAACAGTGCCGCCGCCAGCAACAGCAGCATGATTTCGGTGGCGCGAAAGAACAGTCGCCACGACAGGTAGCGCCCGCCCAGCTGCAGCAGCCAGAACGACAGCAGCGCCAGCAGGAAGCCGGCGACCCCGGCCAGCAGCAGCGGCCACAGCGCGGCGCCCTCGCTGCCGGACAGCGTGCCGTAGAGGAAGACCACGGTTTCGCTGCCCTCGCGGCCGACCGCCAGCGCCACCAGCAGCAGGATGCCCCAGCCGTTATTGCGCGCGCGGCTGGCGGCAAGGCCGGCCTCCAGCTCGCGTTTCAGGCTGCGGCCGTGCTCGCGCATCCACAACACCATGTGCACGATCAGCGCCGCGGCGCTGAACACCATCGCCGCCTGGAACAGCTCCTGGTAGCTGCCGAACACTTCGCTGGCGGCAAACAGGCCCAGTGCCAGCAGCGCCGCCAGCAGCAGCCCGGCCAGCACCCCGCCCCACAGCCAGCGCTTGCCGCCGGCGGCCGGGTTTTGCGACAGCCACGCGTGCAGGATGCCGATCACCAGCATCGCTTCCACGCTCTCGCGCCAGACGATAAACAACACCTGTTCCATCGCGCTTGCCCCTTACTTCACGACCAGCACGCCCTGTGCCGTCGCCATGTGGAATTCGTCGAAAAATTTGTACTCACCGGCGCTGAGTGGGTTGAATACCACGAAACTCTGCGCGCCGGGGGCCAGTACCTTTTCCTTGCGCAGCTGCAGGCTTTCGAACTCCACCGGCGTCTTGCCGCGATTGAAGATCTCGATCTTGAAGCGCTTGCCGGCCGGCACCACCAGCCGTGCCGGTTTCAGCTGGCCGTCGTTCAGTTCCAGCCGGAACACCGGCAATTCCTCGGCGTGGGCGGTGCCGGCCAGCAGCAGGGCCAGCAGTGGCAGGATATGGCGTGCACGCATGGGGGACTCCTGTGGGGGTGGGCTGCGGCCGGGGTCGGCCGCAGCGGGTGCGGCTTAGAGCCTGTTCACGATCTGCTGTGCTTTGATCTCAACTTGGGCGATACCGTGTTAAAAACGCCTTCGGGATGCTTGTTTATCTCTGGATAAACGCCGCGTCCTCAGCCGTTTTCGCCTTGTCTCGCGTGAGCGCGCAAGATCGTGAACACACTCTTAGTAACCGCCCTTCTTGCCGATGCCGGCGTAGGTGAATTCGTAGTTCAGCTCGATCGGCTGGAACCACGGCGCGACGCCGGTTTCCTTGTCGACATGACGGCCGAAGTGGGCGTGCGGGTTCATGCTCGGCGGCAGGATGGTGTACTTCAGCTTGTACTTGCCCGGGCCTTGCAGCTTGATGTTGTCGCCGTAGTGCGGGCCGTCGGAGGCTACCATCGGCATGAAGTCGCCGCTGATGCTGTCCTTGCCGCCGACCTTGCTGATCTCGTACTTGATCAGCAGGTACGGCACCCAGTCGCCCTCGGCCAGGCCGTTCTTGTTGCTGGCGGTAGCGTGGATGTCGGCCTCGAGGTGGATGTCGGACTGTTCCGCCTTGCGCATCATGCCGTCCGGTTCCATTTTCACCGGCTGCAGGTAGACGGCGGCGATCTCCATGCCGCCTTTCAGCTGCGGCTTGCCGATCGGGTATTCCAGCGCCTGGGCCGACAGGCTGAGGCCAAGCAGCACGGGCAGGGCCAGCGCCGGGATCATGCTTTTTTTCATCACGGGTTCCTTTGCGGAGGGGGCGCCATTAGAGCAGCGCGAATCTTAATAAAAACTTAAATGCGAACTTTTACTGTTTCCGGCAAGCCACAGCGGCAGGCAAGGTTGGCCGCAAGCCGCAAGCCGCAAGCCGCAAGCCGCAAGCCGCAACGTCAGCAGCAACAGCAGCAACAGCAGCAACAGCAGCCGCCGTGGTGGCGTGCGCGTGAGGGGCAGGCTGCGGCGGCATGACTACAAAGAAGAATGCTTCGTATTGTCGTCAGCAGGCAGCGGCAGCGGATTGATCTGGATTAAGGGCTGGCGAGATAAGGTGGTGCGGTGAGGGGAAGGACGGCGATCGCACGCGGGTGCGGGGCAGGGTGACGCGGGGACGTGCGCGCGGCGCAAAAAAACGCCTGTCCGGTGAGGGACAGGCGACTAAGGGTCGGTTTGCGGCCAGTTGGGCCACAAACACAAAGACCAGGGACAAAGAGATCACCAGAACAGTTCAAAGATGCCAGGGACACCGACACCCTCATACGTATCCAGAAGTCGACAGCCTCGGGCGCGGACCCGCTACTGCCAACACGGGGCGAATTGTACGTGGCTTGTTGCCCCCCGATAACAGGCAATCAAAGGTTTTATTGTCGATGTTCTTTGTATACAATTTATTTTTAGCAAATTTACTTTCGAATCCAAAGCATGGACAAGTTTGATCGCAAAATCATTGCTGCACTGCATGAAAACGCCCGTCTCAGCTACGCCGAGCTGGCGCGCCGCGTCAGCCTGTCGGCACCGGCTGTTGCCGAAAGAGTGGAAAAACTGGAGCGTTCCGGTGTCATTGCCGGATATCGGGCAATAATCAACCCGGAAAAGCTGGGTTACCCGATCCAGTGCCTGATCGAGCTGACGGTGAAAAACCTGGAATACTACGGCGTGCTGGAGACGCTGAAGACGATGCCGGAGATCACCGAGTGCTACTCGATCACCGGCAGCAGCGGGCTGATGATCAAGGTGGCGGTCGACAATATGGCCACCCTGCAGCAGGTGATCGCGCGGCTGATGCAGTACGGCGACACCAAGACCTCGATCGTGATCGACGTGCCGGTCGGTGCGCGGATGCCGGGCTGGCGCGACGACGAGTAAGCGCCAGCGCCACGGCGGCTGAGTCGGGAAGCCGGCGGCCACTGGCCGCCGGTTGGCGTTGCCGTCAGCGCCGCAGCATCCGCCACAGGCCGAGGATGGCCAGCAGCCACCGCAGCCAGCGCCGCAGCCGGCCCTGGCGCAGCAGCAGCAGCGCGCTGCCGAGCAGGCCGCTGCCGGCGGAGGTGCCGAACAGGCTGACGCCCTGGCGCAGCAGGTGCGCCGGCTGGCGCCAGCGCTCGGCTTCCAGCGTCAGCTGCATGCGCAGCAATTCACCCTTCAGCAGCAGCAACTGCTTGCGCTCTTCGCGTTGCGCTCGCGTCATGGCAGCTCCTTGCCGGACAGGGCCTGCCAGTCCTTGCGCAGCTCCTGCAGTGTGCTGGCGAATGCCGCCGGGGCGCGTTCCGCGCGGCGCCGCAGCGCCAGCAGCAGGCCGATGCCGCTGCCGGCCAGCAGCAGCGCCAGCGCGCCCATCACCGTGGCGCGCCACGCCGCCGGCGTCACCAGCGCCACGAACAGCAGCAGCGCGATCAGCGCCGCCAGCAGCAGCAATACCGCCAGCCCCGCCAGCATGGTCTGCAGCAGCAGGCGTTCCTGTTGCTCCTGCCACTCCAGCCGCGCCAGCTCGGCACGGTTGAACAGCAGCGCGCCCAGCCCGTGCAGCAGCGAGGCGAGGCTGCCCAGGCGCGGGGTATCAGCCATCAGCGGCGCGACACCAGCAGCCCGAGCAGGAAGGCGATGGCGGCGGCGATGCCGATCGCTTTCCACGGGTGTTCATGCACGTAGTTGTCGGTGACCTTGGCCGCGGCCCGGGCTTTCGCCACCGTCGCCTTTTCGGCGTCCAGCAGCCTCTCCTTGGCCAGCTTCAGGTTGGCGCTGAGCTTGTTGCGCAGTTCCAGCGCCTTGGCGCCGCCTTCCTCGCCGGCACTGGCCAGCAGCTCCTCGGTGTGGTTGAGCACGCTGCGCACATCGGCCAGCAGTTTTTCTTTCTCGGCGTTAAGGAATTGATCTGGCATGACTACCTCCTTGGACGAACATCACGATGTGGAAAAACGTAAACCCGGGTACCGGCCCTGGCCCTGTCGCGGCCACCCGCGTCGGGGTGCGCACGCAGGCGGGCAGTTCAGTGCATTGTCATGGCCGGTGCTGGATGGGCTGTGCCGACGGCAAAAGGTTCCGCAACGGCATGCTTGAGCATAGACGTAAAAAAGCCTGCCCGGTGGCGGGCAGGCAAACGGTTTATGCACGAAGAAGCAACAGAACCAAAGAGCAAGGCGTCCGTCTCCACACGGACGCCAGGGAATTACTTGGCGGCCGCCCAGGCGCGTGCGGTGTCCAGCATGCGGTTGGAGAAGCCCCACTCGTTGTCGTACCACGACAGCACCTTCACCTGGCGGCCTTCGATGACGCGGGTCAGCGAGGCGTCGAACACGCTGGACGCCGGGTTGTGCATGAAGTCGATGGACACCAGTGGCAGGGTGTTCACCGCCAGCACGCCCTTCAGCGCGCCACCCGCGGCGGCGGTGACGATCTCGTTCACCTCGGCGACGGTGGTATCGCGGCGGGCGGTGAAGGTCAGGTCCACCAGCGACACGTTGGCGGTCGGCACGCGCACGGCGAAGCCGTCCAGCTTGCCTTTCAGCTCCGGCAGCACCAGGCCGACGGCGGCGGCGGCACCGGTCTTGGTCGGGATCATCGACAGCGCGGCGGAACGGGCGCGGCGCAGGTCGCTGTGTTCGGTATCCAGCAGTACCTGGTCGTTGGTATAGGAGTGCACGGTGGTCATCAGGCCGTGGGCGACGCCGATGGTATCGTTCAGCGGCTTGACCAGCGGTGCCAGGCAGTTGGTGGTGCAGCTGGCGTTGGACACGATGCTCATCTCGCTGCGCAGGGTGTTGTCGTTGACGCCGAACACGATGGTGGCGTCGGCGTCGTCGGCCGGCGCGGAGATCAGCACCTTCTTGGCACCGGCTTGCAGGTGCAGGCCGGCCTTGTCGCGCTTGGTGAAGATGCCGGTGCATTCCAGCACGATGTCGATGCCCATCTCGCCCCACGGCAGTTCGGCCGGGTTGCGTACCGACAGCAGCTGGATCGGCTTACCGTTGACCACCAGCTTGTCGCCGTCCAGTGCTACGGTGCCGGGGAACGGGCCGTGGATGGAATCGTACTTGGTCAGGTGGGCGTGCAGTTCCGGATTGCCCAGATCGTTGATGGCAACGATTTCAATATCCTTGTCGGCGAAGCGTTCCTGCCAGGCACGCAGTACCATGCGACCGATACGGCCATAGCCGTTAATTGCCAGTTTCAGTGCCATGATGACTCCTCTTTACTTGTGTTTGGCCGGACGCACGGTCGCGTCCCGATGCATGACATCGTTGCCGCAATGGCCGATGTACTCAACCGACTACACCACTGTAAGGGGTGGATTACCAACAACGGAGCCTGTTAACACTTCTTTACTCAATTTCGCCGCGTCAGGGCCTGATTGTGACCGGCGCCGGTCTCTGCGGCTTGCCGGCGGCGGCAAGGTTGGCCGCACCGCCCGCCCGTGCCACAATCCCAAGACTGACTCCCTTCAAGTGATGCCTGCCATGTCCCTGCAACTGCAAGTCGTCCCGGTGACGCCATTCCAGCAAAACTGTTCCGTGATCTGGTGCGATGTCACCCGCCGTGCCGCCGTGGTCGACGCCGGCGGCGACATCGACCGCATTCTTGCCTTCGTGCGCGAGCACGACCTGACGGTGGAAAAACTGCTGCTCACCCATGGCCACATCGACCATGCCGGCGGCGCGCGCGCGCTGGCCGATGCGCTGGGCGTGGCGATCGAAGGCCCGCAGCGGGCCGAAAGCTTCTGGCTCGACCAGCTGCCCAGCCAAGGCACCATGTTCGGCTTCCCGCGCAGCGAACCGCTGACGCCGGAACGCTGGCTGGAAGAGGGCGACACGGTGACGGTGGGCGAGGAAGTGCTGGATGTGCTGCACTGTCCCGGCCACACCCCGGGTCATGTGGTGTTTGTCAGTCATGCGGCCAACCTTTGCATCGTCGGCGACGTGTTGTTCCAGGGCAGCATCGGGCGCACCGACTTCCCGATGGGCAACCACCAGCAGCTGATCGACGCCATCCGCGGCAAGCTGTTCGCGCTGCCGGACGACATGGTGGTGGTGCCGGGGCATGGCCCCTTTACCACTATAGGAGAGGAGCGGCGCAGCAACCCCTTCGTTGCCGACCGCCGCTACGGCTGATGGCGCCGGAGTTCGAGCACGCGGTGCTGCGCGCGCTGCGCGACATCCCGCCGGGGAGGGTCAGCACCTACGGCACGCTGGCGGCGCTGGCCGGCTACCCGCGTCACGCGCGCCATGTCGGCGCGCTGCTGGGACGGCTGCCGGCGGAGCTGGCGCTGCCGTGGTTCCGCGTGGTCGGCAGCGGCGGCCGCATCGCGCGGCCGGGCAGCGAGGGCGCCGACTACCAGCGCCTGCTGCTGCAGCAGGACGGCATTGAGCTGGACAGCAAGGGCCGCGTCGACCTGTTCCGTTATGGCTGGCCGCCGGCGTATTTCCTGCGCTGAGCGCGCGCGGCAGATGGTACGGTGGCGCGCGGCCAGTACCCCGCCCCGCCAGCGCTGACCGTGCTGGCGTTTTTTATGGCGAATGGTTCGTTTGTGGCGCCGAAAAGTTGCGGTTTATGTAGCAACTATGTTAAAGACTAAGCTGTAATTTTCGTTTACGAACTTGCTGCCATGAGCCGATCACCCAGACACGACAAGATTTTGCAGCTGGTGCGCGAAAACGGCTTTATGCCGATTGAAGAGCTCGCCCGCTTGCTGGACGTTACCCCGCAGACCATCCGCCGCGACATCAACCAGCTGTGCGAGGCCAACCTGCTGCGCCGCTATCACGGTGGCGCCGCCCTCGGCAGCAGCGTGGAGAACGAGGATTACTTCGCGCGCAAGGGCAAGCTGCAGAGCGAAAAGGCGCACATCGCCGACATGATCGCGGAAAACATCCCCGACCATGCCTCGCTGTTCATGAGCATCGGCACCACCATCGAGGCGGTGGCGCAGGCGCTGACCAGCACCCACAAGGGGCTGCGCGTGATCACCAACAACATCCACGTCGCCTCGATCATGTCCACCAACCCCGATTTCACGGTGATGATCACCTCCGGCGTGGTGCGGGCCTCCGACGGCGGCATCACCGGGGTGGCGACGCTGGACTTCATCAACCAGTTCAAGGTCGACTACGCGGTGATCGGGGTGTCGGGAATAGAGGCCGACGGCTCGCTGCTCGATTTCGACTACCGCGAAGTGCGCGTGGCGCAGGCGATGATGGCCAATGCCCGTCACCGCTTCCTCGCCGCCGACCACAGCAAGTTCGGCCGCAATGCGCTGGTGCGCATGGGCCACATCAGCGAATTCAACGCCATCTACACCGACGCGATGCCGCCGGAGAGCCTGAAAAAGCTGCTGGAGGAACACAGCGTGAGGATGTATCTGGCCGATCCGGTCTGACAGGTCACGCAGCACAAAACAGGGCACCCGCGGGTGCCCTGTTTGTTTGTGCAAGGTTGACCGCAAGGCTCAGGTCACCGCGCCGCGGCGGTGGAATTGCGGTGCATCCCAGCTGCCGCTGTCGAGGATCCGTTTCAGGGTGTCGACCGCGTCCCAGATGTCGGTGTAGCCCAGATAGAGCGGGGTGATGCCGAAGCGCAGCACTTCCGGTTCGCGGTAGTCGCCGATCACGCCGGCGGCAATCAGCGCCTGCATCACGGCAAAGCCGTGCGGGTGGCGGTAGCTGACGTGGCTGCCGCGCTGCGCATGATCGCGCGGGGTGATCAGCGTCAGCGGATGCTCGCCGCAGCGCTGCTCCACCAGTTCAATGAACAGGTCGGTCAGCGCCAGTGACTTGCGTCGTACCGCGTCCATGTCCGCCTGCAGCGCGACGTCCAGCCCGCACTCCAGCAGCGCCAGCGACACGACCGGCTGCGTGCCGCACAGGAAGCGGCGGATGCCGCCGGCCGGCTGGTAGTCGCTGCGCATCTCGAATGGCTGCGCGTGACCCCACCAGCCGGACAGCGGCTGCCAGAAGCGGTCCTGGTGCCGCGGCGCCACCCAGATGAAGGCCGGCGCGCCGGGGCCGCCGTTCAGGTACTTGTAGGTGCAGCCGACGGCAAAGTCGGCGTCGGCGGCATTCAGCGCCAGCGGCACCGCGCCGGCGGCGTGCGCCAGATCCCAGATCGTCAGCGCGCCGTGGCGGTGGGCGAGTTCGTTGGTCGCCGCCATGTCGTACTGGTAGCCGGTGCGGTAGTTGACGTGCGACAGCAGCAGCACCGCCACCTCGTCGTCCAGCGCCGCTTCCAGCGGCAGCGCCTCGTCGATCAGGCGCAGTTCATAGCCCTGCTGCAGCAGGTCGATCAGGCCCTGGATCATGTACAGGTCGGTGGGGAAGTTGTCGCGCTCGGACACGATCACCCGCCGCGCCGGATGCGCCTGCTGCTGGATGCGCAGCGCGGCGGCCAGCGCCTTGAACAGGTTGAGCGAGGTGGTGTCGGTGACCACCACCTCGTCGGCACCGGCGCCCAGCAGCGCCGCCAGCTTGTTGCCGAGGCGGCCGGGCAGCTCGAACCAGCCGGCGTCGTTCCAGCTGCGGATCAGGCCCTGCCCCCACTGCTCGCTGATTACCTGCTGGCTGCGCGCCAGCGCGCTGTGCGGCAGCACGCCCAGCGAATTGCCGTCGAGGTAGATGGTGTCGGCGGGCAGCGCGAACTGCTGGCGGAAGCGGGCAAGCGGGTCCTGCTGGTCGGCCTGCAGGCAGTCGAGACGGCTAAGCATGGTAGGGCTCCTTGTGGGCTAAGGTTGGCCGCAACGGTGGCGGCCATGAACATAGCTTAGCAGCGTCGCGCGCCGGAAAAATTGCAAGTTCGGATTGTGAAAGTACCTGATTTCGCAGAATATTCACTTTTATAGTGCTTATTTCGTGGAGTCTTGCAAATGCAACTGGACGCAATCGACTGGCGCATTCTGGCGGCGCTGCAGCACAACGGCCGGCTCAGCAACCAGGACCTCGCCGACCGGGTGGCGCTGTCGCCGTCGGCCTGCCTGCGCCGGGTGCGCATGCTGGAAGAACAGGGCCTGATCCGCGGCTACCGTGCCGAGCTGGACGCGGCGCGGCTGGGCTTCGAGCTGGAGGCGATGGTGCAGGTCAGCCTCGACCGCAGCCGCGACGACTGGCACGACAGCTTCCTGCAGCAGGTGCAGGCCTTCGACGAGGTCGCCGCCGCCTACATCGTCGCCGGACCATGCAACTACATGCTGCACGTGCGCTGCGCCAATCTGGCGGCGTTTTCCGCCTTTGTCGTCGACAAGCTGAACAAGCTGCCGGGGATGCGCGACATCTGTTCCTACATCGTGATGCAGACCATCAAGAACCAGCTCGGCGTGCTGCCGCTGGCGGACAAGACGACGCGCGGCGGCGTGTCGTGACAAAACCCACACCGCGGTGCGATGGCACGGCGGGATCACGGGCGCTGCTGGTATACTTTCCGGTTTCACCTACGATCCGGGGCGAGCCTGTCCCGCAGAGCCAGCATGAACGTCTTTTACGAAGAAAGCGGCAGCTTCAAGGTGGGCAGCATCGTCTCCCGCAATGATGCCAGCCTGCAAGTCGACACCCAGCACGGCAAGCGCGCCAAACTCAAGGCCGCCAACGTGTTCCTGGAGTTTTCCAGCGCGCTGCAGGACTTCCTGCCCGCGGCCGAGGCGATTGCGGCCGACATCGACGTCGACTTTCTGTGGGAATGCTGCGGCGACGACGAATTCGGCTTCGACACCCTGGCCGCCGACTACTTCGGCCACGCGCCGAACGCGTTCGAATCGGCCGCCATCCTGATCAAGCTGTACGCGGCGCCGATGTACTTCTACAAGAAGGCCAAGGGCCGCTTCAAGTCGGCACCGGAAGAGACGCTGAAGGCGGCGCTGGCCGGTATCGAGCGCAAGAAGCGCGAGCAGGAACAGGTCGACGCCTGGGCCGCCGAGCTGGCCGCCGGCACGCTGCCGGACGCGATCCGCAGCCACCTGATGCCGCTGCTGTACCGCCCGGACAAGAACACCCTCGAATTCAAGGCCTTCGACCAGGCCAGCCGTGCCAGCGGCCTGCCGCCGCTGCGCCTGGCGCACCACGTCGGCGGCATCCCGTCGGTGCCGGAATACCTGATGGCCGGTTTCCAGCTGGAGCACTTCCCGAAAGGGCTGGGCTTTGGCAGCTACGCGCCGGCCACCGTGCCGGCCGACCTGCCGCTGTCCGAGGTGCAGGCCTTCTCCATCGACGACGCCGCCACCACCGAGATCGACGACGCGCTGTCGGTACAGTGGCTGGATAACGGCAACATCCGTGTCGGCATCCACATCGCGGCGCCGACGCTGGGCGTGGCGGTCGGCTCCGACATCGAGAAGCTGGTGCACAATCGGCTGTCCACCGTCTACTTCCCCGGCGACAAGATCACCATGCTGCCGGACGACGTGGTGCAGCAGTTCACGCTGCAGGAAGGCCAGGCCTGCCCGGCGCTGAGCCTGTACGTTGAGGTGGCGCCGGACTTCTCGCTGGTCGGCTTCGACAACCGCATCGAGCGCGTCAACATCGCGGCCAACCTGCGTCACGACCAGCTGGAACAGGTGTTCAACGAGGAAACGTTGGCCGCAGACGGCTTCGGCCCGGACTACGCGTTCAAGAAGGAGTTGGTGTGGCTGTGGCAGTTTGCCAACGCCCGCGAAGCGTTCCGCGGCAAGACGCCGGACCCGAACCGCCCGCCGCAGGTGGACTACAACTTCAACGTGGTCGACGGCAAGGTCATCATCAGCGTGCGCAAGCGCGGCTCGCCGATGGACAAGCTGGTGTCGGAGCTGATGATCCTGGCCAACAGCGAGTGGGGCCGCATGCTGGCCGAGGCCGACATCCCGGCGATGTACCGTGCGCAGAGCATGGGCAAGGTGCGCATGACCACCCGTCCCGAGCCGCACATCGGCCTGGGCGTCGCGCAGTACGCGTGGAGCACCTCGCCACTGCGCCGCGCGTCGGACTTCGTCAACCAGCGCCAGCTGGTGGCGATGATCCGCGGCGAGACGCCGCAATACCCGCAGGGCGATGCGATGCTGTTCGCGCTGCTGCGCGATTTCGACGCCGCCTACAGCGCCTACCTCGGCTTCCAGGACAAGATGGAGCACTTCTGGTGCCTGCGCTGGTTCAGCCAGCAAGGCATCAGCGAGCCGACCGCCAGCTACATCAAGGAAGACCTGGTGCGCATCGACGGCGTGCCGATGCGCCAGCGCATCCCCGGCCTGCCGGAGCTGGCCGCCGGCGACCGCATCAAGCTGCAGATCATCCGCATCGACGAGCTGATGCAGGAGATCGAGTTCCGCTTCATCGAGGTCATCGAGCGCAAGCAGCAGCCGGCCGCGGCGGCTAGCGAGCAACCGGCCTGAGCGTTGCGGCCAGGGTTGGCCGCAAGCGGCAAGACCAGGCCCCGCCACGGCGGGGCCTTTTTTTGTCCGCTCATGACCGGCAGCGCGGCCCGGCGCCACTAACAAAACCTGTCCCTGCGTTGCGCGCCTTGCCGTACCATTAGGACGGCCTGCGTCGGTCGCGATATTCTGTTGGCGGCGCCCGGGCCACCATTTCACGCAACCCACCGGCAGCAACACCATGCACAGCACACAACCCGCCCCCATCCTGCTTCACCGTTTTCACAGCCCGCTGGGGCCGATGTTCGTGTGCGCCAGCGAACAGGGTGTGTGCCTGCTGGAGTTTGCCGTCAGCCGCCGCAACGAGCGCGAATTCGAAGACCTGCAGCGCCTGCTGCAAACGCGCATCATCGCCGGCGAAAACGCCCATACCCGCCAGGCCGAGGCCGAGATCGGCGAGTACTTTGCCGGCACGCGCCAGCAGTTCGGCGTGGCGCTGCACCTGCCCGGCACCGCCTTCCAGCAGCAGGTGTGGGATGCGCTGCAGCAGATTCCCTATGGCGACACCGCCAGCTACCAGCAGCAGGCCGAGCGGCTGGGCAACCCCGCCGCCATCCGTGCGGTGGCCGGCGCCAACGGTGCCAACCGCGTATCCATCATCGTGCCCTGCCACCGCGTGATCGGTAAGGACGGCAGCCTCACCGGTTACGGCGGCGGCCTGCAGCGCAAGGCCTGGCTGCTGCAGCACGAGCAGCGCAGCCGTTTCGGCGACACCCAGCCGCAGCTGTTCTGACGCCCGACCCACCAGTGCCTTGCGGCCAACGTTGGCCGCAAAAGAAAACGCCGCCCGGTATGGGCGGCGTTTTGCATGGTTGGCTCGGTTTGGTCGCCCGGACAAGTCGGGTCGTCCGGGACATCACCGACGCATCCGGGAAAATCAGGCTCAGCCCGGCGGCAGGATGCCGTCGGCGCGGAACATGGTCTTGATGCCGCGGATCGCCTGGCGGATGCGGCTCTCGTTCTCGATCAGCGCGAAGCGCACGTACTCGTCGCCGTAGTCGCCAAAGCCGACGCCGGGCGACACCGACACGCGGGCCTGGTCCAAGAGCAGGTTGGCAAACGCCAGCGAGCCCAGGCTGCGGTAGTGCTCGGGAATGCGCGCCCAGATGTACATCGACGCCTTCGGCAGCTCCACCTGCCAGCCGGCCTCCATCAGCCCCTTGTAGAGCACGTCGCGGCGCTTCTGGTAGGTGGCGGCGATGTCCTTCACGCACTGCTGGTCGCCCTCCAGCGCGGCGATGGCCGCGATCTGCAGCGGGGTGAAGGTGCCGTAGTCGTGGTAGCTCTTGATGCGCGCCAGCGCGGCGACCAGGTCCGGATTGCCGACCATGAAGCCGATGCGCCAGCCGGCCATGTTGTAGCTCTTGGACAGCGTGAAGAACTCCACCGCGATGTCCTTGGCACCCGGCACCTGCATGATGGACGGCGCCTTCCAGCCGTCGAACACGATGTCGGCGTAGGCCAGATCGTGCACCACGAAGATGTCGTGTTTCTTCGCCAGCGCGATCACGCGCTCGAAGAAATCCAGCTCCACGCACTGCGCGGTGGGGTTGGACGGGAAGCCGATCACGATCATCTTCGGCTTCGGGTAGCTGCCGCGGATGGCGTTTTCCAGCTCGGCAAAGAAGTCGATGCCCGGCGCCAGTGGCACGCTGCGGATCTGTGCGCCGGCGATCACCGCGCCGTAGATGTGGATCGGGTAGCTCGGGTCCGGCACCAGCACGGTGTCGCCGCGGTCCAGCGTCGCCAGCATCAGGTGCGCCAGCCCTTCCTTGGAGCCGATGGTGACGATGGCCTCGCTGTCCGGGTCGATGTCGACCTGATAGCGCTCCTGATACCAGCGGCTGATGGCGCGGCGCAGGCGCGGGATGCCCTTGGACGCCGAGTAGCCGTGGGTATCCGGGCGCTGGGCGGCCTCGGTCAGTTTGGCGACGATGTGCGGCGGCGTGGCGCCGTCGGGGTTGCCCATGCTCATGTCGACGATGTCGTCGCCACGGCGGCGGGCGGCCATTTTGCGTTCGGCGGTGATGTTGAAAACGTAGGGCGGGAGACGATCGATGCGCGCAAAGCGGCGCTTGCCAGTAGCTGACATGGGAAGTCCTTCAACGTAAGCGCCCGGATCCGTCCGAGCGACGCTCCCCCGACACAGGGGAAGGGCCATCGTAAGCGGCCGGCATGGCGCTTGTCCAGTGTCGCGCCGTGCGTTGCGGCCAAGGTTGGCCGCAGGGCGGGCACGACGGCTCAGCGGCGGCTCAACGGTGCCGGGGCAGGAAGTTCTCGGCCACCATGCAGCGCGCGCCGCCGCCGCCGAGGTGCTCGATGGTGTCCAGCGGCGCATGCGCCACCGTGCCGTTTGCGGCCAACGTGGCCTGTTGCTGCGGGGTGAATGCCTGCCAGGCGCGCGACGACATCGCGAACACCGCGTTGCCGGCGGTGTCGGCCAGCTCGATCACGTTGCCGCAGAAGTTCTCCATCTGCGTGTAGTCGATGTCGATGATCTGCTTGCCGTGGCGCTGCAGCTGCTCGCGCACCCGCTGACGGGCGCTGGCCGGCTGGATGGCCTCCAGACAGACCACCGCCAGCTTGCTGCCGACCGCCATCATCACGTTGGTGTGGTAGATGGCGGCGCCGCCGCGGTCGACGGCGTCGAACACCAGCGCCTGGTAGTCCAGCTGCATCAGCAGCGCAGTCAGCACCTCGGGGTGGCTGCGCGAGGACAGGCAGACATAGGCGAGGCGATGGGTGTGATCGAACACCATCGACCCGGTGCCCTCCAGGAATTTGCCCTCGTCCTCAAAGGCGCTGAGGTCGGCCAGCTCGCCGATGGCAAACTCTGCGCGGATGCGCGCGATCACGCTGTCGCGGCGTTCGCGGCGGCGGTTGGGCGCCTCCATCGGATACAGGAACACGCGGCCGTCCGGGTGCATGCTGATCCAGTTGTTGGGGAAGATCGAATCCGGGGTGTTGCCCTGCGGCTCGTCGTCGATCACCAGCACGTTGACGCCGGCGGCGCGCAAGGCCGCCACATAGCCGTCAAACTCCGCCCGCGCGCTGTGCTGCGCCGCCGCGTCGTCCTGGCCCGGCTTCTGGAAGCGGTTGGAGGTGCGGGTTTCCGGATTGGAAAAGAAATGGGCGGGGCGGATCATCACGATGTTGCGGGTGGTCTGGGTCATGGCGGCGGGGAAGCGGTCTGGTTTGGATGGTGCTTATTTTCCGGTCGCTTGCTGCCATACTGAAGTTGACAATCTGTCACTTTTTCAGCGAAAAACTGGCAGATTGATCTTTTTTGGTAGCGTTATGTCAATGAGTGATACAGATCGCCAGCTGATCGCGCTGCTGCGCGACAATGCGCGCATGTCGGTGACCGAGCTGGCGCAGCGGCTGCGGGTATCGCGCGCCACGGTGCAGAACCGAATCGACAAGCTGGAGCAGAGCGGGGTGATCATCGGCTACACCGTGCGGCTGAAGCCGGAGGCGGAGGGGCACCGCATCCGCGCGTGGATGGGCATCGCGGTGGAGGGCAACAAGGCGCAGGCGGTATTGCAGGCGCTGCGCGGCGAGCCGCACGTGTACGCGTTGCACTCCACCAACGGCCGCTGGGACATCGTCACCGAGCTGCGCGCCGACTCGCTGGAACAGTTCGACCGCGTGCTGGGCCGCATCCGGCTGATCCCCGGCATCGCCGCCACCGAGACCAGTTTGCTGCTGTCGACGCACAAGGTGTAAGAACCTGTTCAATGTCTGCTGCAACGGATATCAATGGGGCGATACGGCGTTAAAAACGCCTTCGGAATGCTTGTTTATATTTGGATAAACGCCGCTTCCTCAGTCGTTTTTGCCTTGTCTCGCGTGAGCGCGCGAGACCTTGAGCAGGTTCTAACGCGGCCTGCGGCCAAGGTTGGCCGCAGCGTCGCCAGACCAGAACAGAAGAAACAGAAAGGAACAATCATGCCGCCACGCACGCTGGCCGAACTGGATGCCCTGCGCGACGAATGCAAGGCGATGGTGACCAAACGCGCCGGCCTCTCCGCCGGTGCCGCGGTGCTGTCGATCCCGGGGCTGGACATCGGCGCCGATGTCAGCCTGCTGCTGGAAATGATCCCGGCCATCAACCGCAAGTTCGGCCTCAGCCCGGAGCAGATCGAGGCGCTGGATCCGCAGCTGAAGAAAATCATGCTGGTGGCCATCACCAGCATCGGCAGCGAGCTGATCGGCAAGCTGGTGACGCGGCCGCTGTTGCTGAAGGTGCTGCAGCGCATCGGGTTGCGGCTGGCGACCAAGTCGGCGGCCCGCTTCGTGCCGCTGCTGGGGCAGGCGCTGGCGGCGTCGCTCAGCTTTGGCGCGATGAAGCTGGTCGGCAACGCACACGTGGACGACTGCTACGCCGTTGCCAGGAAGGTGTTGCTGGCGGGGCAGGCCAGCCGCGACTAGGCGCACGGGCGCCCTCCGCCACGCGGGGAGACAAGCTTGGCCGCCGGCGATCGCTGGCGGCCAAGCTTGTTTTTTTTGGGGGGGCAGGTTGGCGGGTAACGGAAGAGGTGCGCCGCTGACCGGCCGCACGGTTTGCGGCCAACGTTGTATGCAGGATGGCGGCCGCTGCCGTGATGACATCGGCCACCGCTTGGCCGCTGGCGGGGGACTTGCGGCCAGGGTTGGCCGCATGAAAACAGCGGCCCGCAGGCCGCCGTAGTGAGGCAAAGGGAATGGTCGGGCACGGTGGCCGTTGCAACTGCCGCCGGCTCAGGCCACTTCCGTGCCGCGCGCCGCCTGCAGCAGCGCGAACCAGTCCTCGCGTGCCAGCGTCAGCCGGCAGGCGGCCGCCGCGTCGTCGAGCGCGGACAGCTTGCGCGAGCCGATGATGGGCAGCGGCCGGCACGGGTGGCGCAGCAGCCACGCCAGCGCGATGGTGGCGGCGCTGACCGCGTACACCCCGGCCAGCCGTTGCAGCTCGGCCGCCAGCGCCGGATTGGTGCCGGCATCGAACAGGCGACCGCCGGCCAGCGGCGACCACAGCATCGGGCGGATGCGCAGCTGCTGGCACTGGTCGAACGTGCCGTCGATGAGCGGATCCAGGTGCAGCAGCGAGGCCTCGATCTGGTTGGTGACCAGTGGCGTGCGTGACGCCAGCAGCGCGTACTGTGCCGGGCTGAAGTTGGAGACGCCGAAGTGCAATACCTTGCCCGCCTCCCGCAGCCGCGCGAAGGTTTCCGCCACCTCGTCGGCGTCCAGCAGCGGGTCCGGGCGGTGGATCAGCAACAGGTCCAGGTGGTCGCTGCCAAGATTCTGCAGCGAGGCGTGCACGCTGGCGGTGATGTGCGCGGCGCTGGTGTCGTAATGCTTCACCCGCCAGCCGCGCGCCGCATCCGGCGGCTTGATGCCGCACTTGCTGACCAGCTGGATGGCGTCGCGCCGCGACGGGTTGGCCTTCAGCCAGCGCCCGAACAGTGCCTCGCAGCGGAAGCCGCCGTACAGGTCGGCGTGGTCGAAGGTGGTGATGCCCAGCGCGATGGCGTGTTCCACCCACGCGGCCAGGCTGCTGTCGTCGAAGCCCCATTCGTCGAGGCGCCAGACGCCGGCCGCCACCGGTGACAGCAGCGGCCCGTCGGCGGCCAACCCTTGCAAGGTCAGCCGGCTCATTACACGATCCTCGCCTCGGTTTGCGGGTCGAACAGCACCGCCTTGGACACGTCGAATACCAGGTCCATGCTCTCGCCCGGGTACTTGGCCTCGGTCGGGTGGGTGCGGCAGCACACCTTGGTGTTGTTCAGCGACACGAACACCAGCGTGTCCGGGCCGGTCGGCTCGATCACGTCGATGTGGCAGGCCATCACCGGCAGCCCCTCGCGGTAGGCGGTGCGCGCGTCGGTGATCTGTTCCGGGCGTATGCCGAAGATCACTTCCTTGCCCACAAACGCGGCCAGTTTCACCTTGTCGTGCGGCAGCGGCAGCACCACGCAGCCGTTGTCGTCGCAGATCTTGACGCCGATGTCGCTGCCGGACTGCACCACGGTGGCCGGGATGAAGTTCATAGACGGCGAACCGATGAAGCCGGCGACGAACAGGTTGGCCGGGTTGTCGTAGATGTCCTGCGGGCTGCCGAACTGCTGCACGATGCCGTCCTTCATCACCGCGATCTTGTCGCCCAGCGTCATCGCCTCGATCTGGTCATGCGTCACGTAGACGATGGTCGATTTCAGGCGCTGGTGCATCAGCTTGATCTCGGTGCGCATCTCGACGCGCAGCTTGGCGTCGAGGTTGGACAGCGGCTCGTCGAACAGGAAGATCGCCGGGTTGCGCGCCAGTGCGCGCCCCATCGCCACCCGCTGGCGCTGGCCGCCGGACATCTGCCCAGGCTTGCGCTCCAACAGGTGGGTGATCTGCAGCATCTCGGCCACGCGCTTGACGGTGGCGTCGATCTCGGCCTTGGGCGTCTTGCGGATTTCCAGGCCGAAGCTGATGTTCTCGCGCACCGTCATCGACGGGTACAGCGCGTAGCTCTGGAACACCATCGCGATGTCGCGGTCCTTGGGCGACAGCTCGTTGACGCGCTTGTTGCCGATGGCGATGTCGCCGCTGGAGATGTCGTCCAGCCCGGCGATCATGTTCAAGAGCGTCGATTTGCCGCAGCCGGAGGGGCCGACCAGGATCAGGAACTCGCCGTCGTCGATGGCGATGTTGATGCCCTTGAGCACGTCGGTGCCGTTGGCGTAGGTCTTGCACACGTTATTGATGGAAAGCGCTGCCATTTCTTAACCTTTCACGGCACCGGCTGTCAGGCCACGCACGAAGTAGCGGCCGGCAACCATGTAAACGAACAGGGTAGGCAGCGCGGCGATGATCGCCGCGGCCATGTCCACGTTGTATTCCTTCACCCCGGTGGAGGTGTTGACCAGATTGTTCAGCGCCACCGTGATCGGCTGCGATTCGCCGGAGGCGAACACCACGCCGAACAGGAAGTCGTTCCAGATCTGGGTGAACTGCCAGATGATGCAGACCACGAAGATCGGGCCGGAGATCGGCAGCAGGATGCGGAAGAAGATGGTCCAGAAGCCGGCGCCGTCGATGCGCGCCGCCTTCACCAGCTCGTCCGGCACCGTGATGTAGAAGTTGCGGAAGAACAGGGTGGTGAACGCGGTGCCGTACACCACGTGCACCAGCACCAGCCCGGCGGTGGTATTGGCCAGGCCGAGCAGGCCCAAGAGCTGTGCCATCGGCAGCAGCACCACCTGGAACGGAATGAAGCAACCGACCAGCAGCATGGTGAACAGCGCGTCGGAGCCGCGGAAGCGCCACATCGACACCACGTAGCCGTTGATGGCGCCGAGCAGGGTGGAGATCGCCACCGCCGGCAGCGTCATCTTGATCGAGTTCCAGAAGAAGCCCTGCATGCCGTTGCATTCGACGCCGGTGCAGGCTTCGGCCCACGCCTTGCTCCAGGCACCGCCCTGCCACAGCTGCGGCAGCGCCAGCATATTGCCCTCGCGGATGTCGTCCAGCGACTTGAACGAGGTGGTCAGCATCACGTACAGCGGCAGCAGGTAGTAGATGGCCATCAGGAGCAGCGCGGCGTAGACCAGCGCGCGGCCAGGTGTCAGGTTCTTAAACACGTTTGGCACTCCTTGTTTCCATATACATCAGCGGCACCAGCACGGCGACGATGGTGAACAGCATCATCATCGCGGAGGCGGCACCCACCCCCAGCTGGCCACGGGTAAAGGCGAACTGGTACATGAAGATCGCCGGCACGTCGGAGGAATTGCCGGGGCCGCCGCCGGTCAGCGCCATCACCAGGTCGAAGCTCTTGATGGCGATGTGCGACAGGATCAGCAGCACGCTGAAGAACACCGGACGCAGGCTGGGGATCAGGATGCGGCGGTAGATGGTGGGCAGCGAGGCGCCGTCGACCTGCGCCGCCTTGATGATGGAGTCGTCGATGCCGCGCAGGCCGGCGAGGAACAGCGCCATCACGAAGCCGGAGCTCTGCCACACCCCGGCGATGACCACGGTGTAGATCGCCATGTCCGGGTTGACCAGCCAGTCGAAGGTGAAGTCGGTGAAGCCGAGGTCGACCACCACCTTCTGCAGCCCCATGTCGGGGTTGAGCATCCACTTCCACGCGGTGCCGGTGACCACGAAGGACAGGGCCATCGGGTACAGGTAGATGGTGCGGAGCATCCCTTCGGCGCGGATTTTCTGGTCCAGCAGCACGGCCATCAGCAGGCCGACCAGCAGGCAGAACAGGATGAACAGGCCGCCGAAGATGCCAAGGTTGGCCGCAGCGGTCCACCAGCGCTCGTTTTCGAATAGCGCCTGGTATTGCACGACACCGGCCCACTCGTAGCGCGGCATCAGGCGGGACTCGGTAAACGAGAGCCAGCCGGTCCAGGCGATGAAGCCGTAGACGAAGATCAGGCTGGCAGCCAGCGTCGGCGACAGCACCAGCTTGGGCAGCCAGCGGTCGGCCAGCGCGTGCAGGCTGCCTTGGGATGAAGATCCGGACATGATGATTCCTTGCTGTCTCGGTACAAAAACACGGCAGCCGGTCCGCCCGCCTGGGGCGGACCGGTCAGACCGGTGGCGGGGGCCACCGGTGCCGCGGATTACACGCTGCTTAGAGCCTGTTCACGATCTGCTGCGATTTGATTTCAACTGGGGCGATACGGCGTTAAGTACGATTCAGGTCTGCGCATTTACTGCTTGTAAACTCCGCTTCCCCAACCGTTTTCGCCTTGTCTCGCGCGAGCTCGCTAGATCGTGAATACGCTCTTAGCGCACGGCGCCGGCACGGGCCAGACGTTCGGTGGCCTGCTGCGCGGTCATGCTCGAGTTCATGAACTGCGAGATCACGTCCACCATCGCGCCTTCGGTGGCGGACGGCATCGCCATCTTGTGGGCGAAGCTCGGCACCAGCTTGTTGCCCTTGGAGGCGGCGCTCATGTCGAAGCTGGACTTCTTGGCGCAGTCGTCAAACTTGGCCATCGGCGTGTCGAGACGGGCCGGGATCGAGCCCTTGTTGAGGTTGAACACTTCCTGGAACGCCGGGCTCATCACGGTGGCGGCCAGCTTGGCCTGGGCCTGTACCGCGGCCGGGTTTTTCTGCTGGAACATCGCCAGGCTGTCGATGTTGAAGGTGAACGCGTTCTGGGTGCCCGGTGCATCGGTGCAGATGAAGTCCTTGCCCGGTACCTTGCCGGCGGCGGTGAATTCACCCTTCGCCCAGTCGCCCATGAACTGCATGCCGGCCTTGCCGTTGATCACCATGGCGGTGGCCAGGTTCCAGTCGCGGCCGGCGGCGCCCTTGTCGATGTAGGTTTTCACCTTGCCCAGCGTTTCGAACACCTTGACGGTGGTCGGGCTGGCGAGGGTGGCCTTGTCCAGCTTCACGAACGCCTTCTGGTAGTAGTCGGCACCACCGACGCCCAGCGCCACCGATTCAAACAGGGTGGCGTCCTGCCACGGCTGGCCGCCGTGGGCGATAGGCTGGATGCCGGCCTTTTTCAGCTTGTCGGCGGCGGCAAAGAACTCCGGCCAGGTCTTCGGCACCGTGGCGCCGGCCTTCTTGAACGCTTCCGGGTTGGCCCACAGCCAGTTCACGCGGTGCACGTTGACCGGTGCGGCCACGTACTTGCCCTTGTACTTCATCACGCGGCTGACCACCGGCGGCAGCTGCTTGTCCCAGTTGCCTGCCTTGGCTACGGCGTCGATGTCCGCCAGCACGCCTTCGGCGCCCCATTCCTGGATCGCCGGGCCCTTGATCTGGGCGGCGGTCGGCGGGTTGCCGGATACCACGCGTGTCTTCAGCGCGGTCATCGCGTTGTCACCGCCGCCACCGGCAACGGCAAAATCCTTCCAGGTCACGCCCTGGGCGCTCATCATCTTTTTCAGTTCGGCGACGGATTTGGCTTCGCCACCGGAGGTCCACCAGTGCAGGACTTCCACGTCGGCGGCCTGGGCGGCAACAGGGAACAGACTGGCTGCCAGCACGGCCGCGCTCAGACGTTTCAGTTTCATAACTCTCTCCTTCTGTAGTTGTGATGTCCGCAGGGATTTTTTTGTGATGCGGATGATCGTGTCCCGGCGGCAGCGCGCCCAAGACGGGGCGGCGCACGGGATAGCCTGCACTATAGCGGGGACTTAGTAAGTTTTGTGTAAGGATTTGAAGGGAATGGCGTAAGGAAGCGAACGCGGATCGTGCACCGCGTCATGACATCGGCGAAAGGCTTGTGTTTGCTGGCAGGAGAGTTTGCTGCGATGCACCAAAAAACGGCGCTGTAGTGTGTCAACTACACACGCGGCCAATTGGCGGCGCCGTTTTAGTGCGGCAACAACGTGAAATCGACGCTGGCGACCAGGCCGTGCGGCGGGTTGTCGGACAGCACGATGCGGGTGTGATGGCGGCGCGCGATCTCCTGCACGATGGCGAGGCCAAGGCCGCAGCCCTTGCCCTGGCCTTCGGCACGGCCGCGGTAGAAGCGGGCGAACACCTGCTCGCGCTCGCTCTCGGGAATGCCGGGGCCGTTGTCGCACACCTGCAGCGTCACCGTGCCGCCAGCGCGCCGCAGCCTGACGGTGACCTCGCCGCCGGGCGGCGTGTACTGGATGGCGTTGTCGATCAGGTTGGCCAGCAGCTCGCGCAGCAGGCCGCCGTGGCCGGCGACCGGCAACGCCTCGTCTTCCGCCTCCAGCCCGAGGTCGATGTCGCGCGCCAGCGCCTGCGGCACCGCCTCGCTGGTGACCTCGCGCGCGAGCTGGCGCAGGTCCAGCGCCGCCAGCTGCAGCCCGGCCTCCGGCTCGGCGCGCGCCAGCGCCAACAGCTGGTTGATCAGGCGGATGGAGCGCGCGACGCTGGTTTCCACCTGCTGCAGCTGGCGGCTGGCGCTGGCGACGTCCGGTGGCGTGGCTGCCAGCTCGCCGCGCACCAGCTCGCTCTGCGATTTCAGCCCGGCCAGCGGCGTGCGCAGCTGGTGGGCGGCGTCGGCGATGAAGCGGCGCTGCTGCGCCACCTGGCCGTCGACCTCGTGCAGCAGCTCGTTGATGGCGCGCGCCAGTGCGCGCACCTCGGACGGCGCGTTGTCGATCTCGATTGGTGCCAGGTCTCGCGGCGAGCGGTTTTCCACGCTGCGGCGCAGGTGGCGCAGCGGCGACAGGCCGCGGCTGATACCGGCCCACACCAGCACGCTGGTCAGCAGCATTACCGCCAGCAGCGGCAGGCCCATGTCGCGCAGGATCTTGCGCGCCAGCTCGGCGTTCAGCGCCCGGCTCTTCGCCACCTGCACCAGCATCAGCTCCGGCCGCTCCGGGGTGCCGGCCGGCAGGTACAGCGCGGCGACGCGCACCGCCAGCCGCTTGATGCGGCCATCGTAGAAGAAGGTTTCCCCCGCCTTGCGCTGCAGGCCGGCCGGCGGCCGCGGCATCGCCGGCTCGCCGAGCAGGAAGGCCTCCGGCGGCGAGCTGACCATGTAGTAGATGCGGTCGTCCGGGTCCTGCTCCAGGATCTCGCGCGCCGCCTGCGGGAAGTCGATGTAGAAGCCGTTGCCGAACGGTTTCACCTGCCGCGCCAGCGCGCGCGAGGATTTGGCCAGCGAGCGGTCGATCACCTCGCCAGCGTAGCTCATCGCCATGCTGTGCGCGAGGAAGGCGGCGCCCAGCCACAGCACCAGCTGCGGCAGCAGCAGCCACAGCAGCAGCTGGCGGCGCAGCGACAGCTGGCGGGGGGCGGGCGACGGCTTCATGCGGCCAACCTTCAGGCGCCGGCGTCGAGCCGGGCCAGCAGGTAGCCCAGCCCGCGCACCGCGCGGATGCCGACGCCGCTGCCGTCCAGCTTCTTGCGCAGGCGGTGCACGTACACCTCCACCGCGTTGGCGCCGACTTCCTCGCCGTCGCCGGACAGCTCGCCGGCGATCTGCTCCTTGGTCACCACGCGGTCGGCGTGGGCCATCAGGATGTCGAGCAGCTGCAGCTCGCGCGCCGACAATTCCAGCGCCTGCTGGTCGGCCCACGCGCGCTGCCCGCCGCGGTCCAGCCGCAGGCGGCCGAAGTGCAGCTCGTCGCGCACGTTGTCGGCGACGCGGTGGCGGCGCAGCAGCGCACGGATGCGCGCCTCCAGCTCCGGGAATTCGAAGGGCTTGACCAGGTAGTCGTCGGCGCCGGCGTCCAGCCCGGCGACGCGGTCTTCCATGCTGTCCAGCGCGGTCAGCAGCAGGATGGGCAGCGCCGGCTTGTGCACGCGCACGTTGCGCAGCACCTGCAGGCCGCTCTGGCCGGGCAGGCCGATATCGAGGATCACCGCGTCGAACGGCTCGGCCAGCAATTGCTGCTGCGCGGCGAGGCCGTCGGCGGCGTGGCTGACGCTGAAGCCGAGCTGGCCCAGGCGGGTGAGCAGGGCATCGGCGAGGACGGCGTCGTCTTCGGCTAGAAACAGTTTCATGGCGGGGTCCGGCTGCGGGCTGAGACAAGCCATGATGTTAGAAGCTCGCGCCGGCTTTGGCGAGGGGAAAGGTTGGCCGCAAGGTTTGAGTGGTGTGGTCATTAATCACCCGGAGAAGCGCAGCACATGCGGGGGACCCCCATTCTCCGGATCAGCCGCTCTGGTTGATCCCGGATGCGCTGGTGGTGTGTCCGGGCTGCGGCAGCGGCCGGCTGCATAAAAAAAGGGCTTGCCGGGGAGAGTCGGCAAGCCCTTGTGAAAAACGGGAGAGTAAAGTCTGCGGCTTAGAACCTGTTCAAGGTCTCGCGAGCTAGAGCGAGACAAGGCGAAAACGACTGAGGAAGCGGAATTGACATGGGGTCAATGAGCATTCCGAAGGCGTACTCACCGTGTAACGTTCCACTACGCGCAGCAGGCATTGAACAGGCTCTTAACGCACCGCCAGCGCGCTGGCCTGTTGCGCCAGCGCGGTGATGCGCGCCCAGTCCTGGGCGGCGATGGCGTCGTCCGGGGTCAGCCAGCTGCCGCCGACGCACAGCACGTTGGGCAGCGCCAGGTAGTTCGGCGCGCTGTTGATGTCGATGCCGCCGGTGGGGCAGAAGCGCAGTTCCGGCAGCGGGCCGGCCAGCGCCTTCAGCAGCTTGATGCCGCCGACCGCCTCGGCCGGGAACAGCTTGAGGATGTTGAAACCTTCGTCCTGCGCGTGCATCGCCTCGGACGGGGTGGCCACGCCGGGGATGAACGGCACGTTGGCGGCGCGCGCGGCGGCGGCCAGCTCCGGCGTCAGGCCGGGGCTGATGCCGAACTGGGCGCCGGCGTCGAGCGCGGCCTCCAGATGGGCGCGGGTGCGCACGGTGCCGGCGCCGACGATGGCGTCCGGTACTTCGTCGCGGATGCGGCGCATCGCCGCCAGTGCCGCCTTGGTGCGCAGCGTGATTTCCAGGGTGCGGATGCCGCCGGCGACCAGTGCGCGGGCGAGATCGACCGCGACCGCGGCGTCGTTGACCACGATCACCGGCATAACCGGGCCTTGGCGTAGCAGAGTCAGTGCGTCCATCTATCTATCCTTTTCGATTGCCACAGAAACCACAGAAGCACACGGAAAGTATCGGCGCCGCTGGCGCGTTGCCCGCTGCTGCCGGTGTTGTCCGGGCGCGGCTTCCGTGTTTTCCGTGGCGAAAAATACGTTTACGGCTTGCTCCACAGCGGATGGGCGAAGGTCATCGCGCCTTCCTCGGCGGTGGTGGCCTGTTGGCGCATGCCGGCGAACAGGTCGCGGCCGACGCCGTGCTGGTGTTGTTCAAGGTTGGCCGCAGCGCGTTCGCGTGTCGCCCACTCAGCGGCATCCACCAGGATGCTCAGCTCGCCGCTGTTGGCATCCAGCCGCACCAGGTCGCCGTTCTGCACCTTGCCGATGTCGCCGCCGAGCAGCGCTTCCGGCGACACGTGGATGGCGGCCGGTACCTTGCCGGAGGCGCCGGACATGCGGCCGTCGGTGACCAGCGCCACCTTGAAGCCGCGTTCCTGCAGCACCCCCAGCGGCGGCGTCAGCTTGTGCAGCTCCGGCATGCCGTTGGCGCGCGGGCCCTGGAAGCGGATCACCGCGACAAAGTCCTTTTCCAGCTCGCCGCGCTTGAAGGCGGCCAAGAGTTCGTTCTGGTCGTGGAACACCACCGCCGGCGCTTCCACCACGCGGTGTTCCGCTTTCACCGCGGACACCTTGATCACCGCGCGGCCGATGTTGCCGGTCAGCACCTTCAGCCCGCCGTCGTGCGAGAACGGCTTGGCCGCGGTGCGCAGCACGCCGTCGTCGCCGCTGGTCGCCGGCGCCGCGCGCCAGGCCAGCTTGCCGTCGTTAAGCCACGCTTCGCTGGTGTGCGCGCGCAGCCCCTTGCCCATCACGGTGGTCACGTCGTCGTGCAGCAGGCCGGCATCCAGCAGCTCGCGGATGACGAAGCCCATGCCGCCGGCGGCGTGGAAGTGGTTCACGTCGGCCTTGCCGTTGGGGTAGGCGCGCACGATCAGCGGCACCACCGCGGACAGCTCGTCGAAATCGTCCCAGTTGATATCGATGCCGGCGGCACGGGCGATGGCATTGATGTGCAGGGTGTGGTTGGTGGAGCCGCCGGTGGCGAGCAGGCCGACGATGCCGTTGACGATGGCTTTCTCGTCGATGACGTCGCAGATCGGGGTGAAGCGCGAGCCCTGCGCCGAGATCTCGGTGGCGACGCGCGCCGCGTGGCGGGTCAGCGCCTCGCGCAGCGGGGTGTTCGGGTTGACGAAGGCGGCGCCCGGCAGGTGCAGGCCCATCACCTCCATCAGCATCTGGTTGGAGTTGGCGGTGCCGTAGAAGGTGCAGGTGCCGGGACCGTGATAGGACGCCGACTCCGACTCCAGCAGCGCGTCGCGGCCAACCTTGCCCTCGGCAAACAGCTGGCGCACCTTGGCCTTGTCGTCGTTGGAGATGCCGGTGGTCATCGGCCCTGCCGGCACGAACAGCGCCGGCAGGTGGCCGAAGGACAGCGCGCCGATCAACAGGCCGGGCACGATCTTGTCGCAGACGCCGAGGTACAGCGCGGCGTCGAACATCTGGTGCGACAGCGCGATGGCGGTGCTCATCGCGATCACGTCGCGCGAGAACAGCGACAGCTCCATGCCCTCGAAGCCCTGCGTCACGCCGTCGCACATCGCCGGCACGCCGCCGGCCACCTGCGCGGTGGCACCGGCCTTCAGTGCCTCGTCCTTCAGCAGCGCCGGGAAGGTTTCCAGCGGCTGGTGTGCCGACAGCATGTCGTTATAGGAGGTAACGATGGCCAGGTTGGGGCGCACCGACTCTTTCAGGTGAATCTTGATCCCGTCCGGCATCGCGGCAAAGGCGTGCGCCTGGTTGGTACAGGACAGGTGGGCGCGCTCGACCTTGCCCTGGCGCACGGCGGCGTGGGCCTGGGCCAGATAAGTGGCGCGGGTGGCGCGGCTACGCTCGATGATGCGCTGGGTAACGGCAGCAAGAACGGGATGCAGACTCATTGGTGTAGGCCCTGATTGGTGTGTACGAATGGTAGTTTTACTACAGTGTGTTGGCAAGGTATTACGTGATAAAAAAGCGGATTCCGGCGACTTTGATGCCTTTAAATCCATATAAATCAGCTCTTTGAACGGTTGTTGGTGATCGGCAACAGTGGGGTGTGTCAATCTGGCTGGCTGCGTTTTCACGTAGACAAGTTGTTTTCGTTTGGTAATATAACTACATCACAACCCACTGTGCGAGAGAACAATCAGGATGGAGAACACAAACCTGCACACCCCGGCATTCGACATGGTGCTGTTCGGGGGTACCGGCGATCTGGTGATGCGCAAACTGCTGCCGTCGCTGTACCAGGCGCACGCCGCCGGCCTGCTGCACGATGAGGGCCGCCTGCTGGCGCTGGGCCGCCGCGACATGAGCCGCGACGACTATCTGGCGATGGTGGAAAAGAGCGCGCGCGTCCACATCAAGGAGGGCTTCTCCGATGCCGCCTGGCGCGGCTTTCTCGCACGGGTGGACTACCTGACGGTCGACGCCGCCACGCCGGAGCACTATCCGCGCCTGGCCGCGGCGCTGCAGCAGGGCGGCGAGCGGGTGACGGTGTGCTACCTTGCCACCGCGCCGGACCTGTTCGAGGGCATCTGCGACAACCTCGCCACCGTCGGCCTCAACCACGAGCGCGTGCGCGTGGTACTGGAGAAGCCGCTCGGCCACGACCTGGAGTCGTCGCACGAGATCAACGAAGCGGTGGCGCGCCACTTCAGGGAAGAGCAGCTGTACCGTATCGACCACTACCTGGGCAAGGAATCGGTACAGAACCTGCTGTCGATCCGCTTCGCCAACGCGCTGTTCGAGCCGCTGTGGCGCCGCGAGTGGATCCACGACGTGCAGATCACCATCGCCGAAGACCTCGGCGTCGGCACCCGCGGCGACTTCTACGACAGCACCGGCGCGCTGCGCGACATGGTGCAAAACCACCTGCTGCAGCTGTTGTGCATCGTGGCGATGGAGCCGCCGGCCAACCTCGGCGCCGACGCGGTGCGCGACGAGAAGCTGAAGGTGCTGAAGGCGCTGCGTCCGTTCGGCGAACAGGATGTCGCCAACAAGACGGTGCGCGCGCAGTACAAGGCCGGCGCCGTCGGCGGCCAGCCGGTGGTCGGCTACCTGCAGGAGCAGGGCATTCCCGCCGCCAGCCACACCGAGACCTTCGTCGCCATCAAGGCCGAGATCGACAACTGGCGCTGGGCCGGCGTGCCCTTCTTCCTGCGTACCGGCAAGCGCATGCAGGAACGGGTGGCCGAGATCGTGATCAATTTCCGCGACGTGCCGCACCAGCTGTTCCCCAGCCCGCTGGGGCTGAACACCGCCAACAGGCTGGTGATCCGCCTGCAGCCGGAAGAAAGCATCCGCCTGTATTTCCTGGCCAAGGAGCCGGGCGACACCCAGCGCCTGCAGCCGGTGCACCTGAACCTCGATTTCCACGAGTCGTTCAAGGTGCGCCGCGCCGACGCCTACGAGCGCCTGCTGCTGGACGTGATCCGCGGCAAGCTGGCGCTGTTCATGCGCCGCGACGAGCTGGTGGAAGCGTGGCGCTGGGTGGAACCGATCATGGACAACTGGGCGCGCAGCACCACGCCGCCGAAGCAGTACACCGCCGGCAGCTGGGGTCCGGCCGCCTCCAGCGCGCTGCTGAGCCGCGACGGCATCAGCTGGCACGAAGAGTGTTGAACCCAGGCTAGCGGCCGGCCGCAAGCTTGGCCGCCAGCACCGGTCGCGGCAGGGTTTCCGGCTGCGGCCGGGCCAGCGCGGCTGACGCGTCAGCCGTGCCGGTATCCGCTTTCATACATAACAAGACGCGCGGCAACACAGCCGCGCGCAGGCAACGGAGACACAGAGATGATGTTCCACGCTTTCGAATCGCAAGCGGCAGCGGCCGAGGTGCTCGCCCGCCGCGTCGCCGCCGACCTCGCCGCCGTCATTGGCCGCCGCGGTCACGCCGTGCTGGCGGTGTCCGGCGGCCGCTCGCCGGTGCCGTTCCTGCAGGCGCTGTCCGCCGAGGTACTGGACTGGTCGCGCGTCTGCGTCACCCTGGTCGACGAGCGCGTGGTCGCGCCCGGTCACGCCGACAGCAACGCCGGTCTGGTGCGCGATCACCTGCTGCAGGGCGGCGCCGCCGACGCGACGTTCCTGCCGCTGGTGAGCACTGCGGCCAACGTTGACGCCGAGCTGGCGCAGGCCGCGGCACAGTGGCAGACCCCGGACGTGGTGGTGCTGGGCATGGGCGACGACGGCCATACCGCGTCGCTGTTCCCCGACGCCGCCAACCTCGCCGAGGGCCTGGATCCGGCCAACCCGGCCGCGCTGCTGGCGGTGGTGCCGCCCGAGGCGCCGCACACCCGCATCAGCATGACGCTGGCCGAGATCCTGCGCAGCGGCAAGCTGTATCTGGCGATTGCCGGCGACAACAAGCGGCGGGTGCTGGAGCACGCCAGCCGCACGCTGAGCGCGGCGCAGCCGGTCAGCCATCTACTGCAACAAACGGAGAACCCGCTTCATGTCTACTGGGCAGCCTAATCCTTTCCCGCGTCTCTTGGCCGACATCGGCGGCACCAATGCCCGCTTCGCGCTGGAAACCGCACCCGGGGTGCTGGAAGACATCGACGTGTTGCCGTGCAAGGACTACCCGACGCTGGTCGACGCCATCCGCAGCTATCTGGAACGCGCCGCCACCCGCGCCGTGCACCACGCTGCTATCGGCATCGCCAATCCGGTCACCGGCGACTACGTGCAGATGACCAACCACCACTGGGCGTTCTCGATCGAGGCCACCCGCCGCGAGCTGGGCTTTGCCACGCTGCTGCTGCTCAATGATTTCACCGCGCTGGCGATGTCGCTGCCCTTCCTGCCCGCCGACGAGCTGGTGCAGGTTGGCGGCGGCGAGCCGCGCCACGGCGCCAAGGCGCTGATCGGCGCCGGCACCGGTCTCGGCGTCTCCGGCCTGCTGCCGCACGGCGGCGGCTGGGTGGCGATCGCCGGTGAGGGCGGCCACGTCGCCTTCGCCCCCGGCAACGAGGAAGAAGTGGCGCTGTGGCGCTACGCGCAGCGCCGTTTCGGCGAGCACGTGTCCGCCGAGCGTTTCCTGTCCGGCCCCGGCCTGGAGCTGATCTACGACGCGCTGGCGGAGGCCGCTGGCGAAGCCGCCGGCCAGCTGCCGGCGGCGGCGATCAGCGAGCGCGGCCTGTCCGGCAGCTGCCCGCGCTGCGCGCAGACGCTGGCGCTGTTCTGCGGCATGCTGGGCAACGCCGCGGCCAACCTGGCGGTGACGCTGGGCGCGGTCGGCGGCGTCTACATCGGCGGCGGCATCGTGCCGCGCTTTGGCGAGCTGTTCGCGCACTCGCCGTTCCGCGCCCGCTTCGAGGCCAAGGGCCGCTTCCGCGACTACACCCGCGCGCTGCCGGTGTACGTGATCCACAGCGCCTACCCGGCGCTGACCGGGGTGCAGGCCGCGCTGCGCGAACATCTGGGAGAACGTGATGCTTGAGAAAATCCGTGCCGAGCTGGATACCCTGTCCGGCGCCGAACGTCGCGTCGCCGAACAGGTGCTGGCGCAGCCGTATACCGTGATGCAGTCGGCGGTGTCGGACATCGCCGCCAGCGCCGGCGTCAGCCAGCCGACGGTGATCCGCTTCTGCCGCAGCATGGGCTTCTCCGGCCTGTCCGACTTCAAGCTCAAGCTGGCCGGCACCCTGGTCGGCGGCGTGCCCTACGTGCACTCCAGCGTGCGCCCGGAAGACCCGGTGTCGGAGATCACCGCCAAGGTGTTCGACAACACCGTCACCGCGCTGCTGAAGTGCCGCAACGAGGTCAACCCGCAGGCGGTGGACGAGGCGGTGGAGCTGCTGGCCCACGCCCGCCGCATCGAGTTCTATGGCCTGGGCAACTCCGGCATCATCGCCGCCGACGCGCAGCACAAGTTCTTCCGCTTCGGCATTCCCACCGTCGCCTACGCCGACAGCCACATCCAGATCATGGCCGCCTCGGTGCTGACCCCGGACGACGTGCTGGTCACCATCTCCAGCTCCGGCCGCTCGCGCGAGCTGATGGACGCGGTGGACGTGGCGCTGGAGGGTGGCGCCAAGGTGATCGCCATCACCGTGCCGGACACGCCGCTGGCCGAACGCGCCACCGTCACACTGGCGGTGGATGCGCCGGAAGACAGCGAAACCTACAGCCCGATGCTGTCGCGCATCCTGCACCTGGTGATCATTGACATTCTGACGGTCGGCGTCGCGCTCAAGCGCGGCCCCGGCCTGGTGACGCAGCTGGAAAAAGCCAAACGCAGCCTGCGGCAAAAACGGCTGCGCAGTGAACACGACGACGAATGAGCCTCCCCCAAGGTTGGCCGCAAGCACTGACACACCCGGAGACAACATGAGCACCCTGACCCAGCTTCCCGCCTGGCACGCCCTGTGGGACCACTTCAACGACGCCAAAAACCTGCACATGCGCGAGCTGTTCGACAGCGATCCGCAGCGTGCCGAACGCTACTCACTGGAAGTGGGCGGCCTGTTCCTGGACTACTCCAAAAACCGCATCACCGACACCTCGCTGCAGGGGCTGATGGCGCTGGCGCGCGAGGCCGGGCTGCCGGCGCGCATCAAGGCGATGTTCAAGGGCGAGAAGATCAACCGCACCGAGAACCGCGCCGCGCTGCACGTAGCGCTGCGCAACCGCACCAACTCGCCGATCCTGGTCGACGGTGAGGACGTGATGCCGAAGGTGAACTCGGTGCTGGCGCGGATGGGCAAGTTCGCGCACGCGGTGCGTTCCGGCGAGTGGCTGGGCTACACCCACCAGCCGATCACCGACATCGTCAACATCGGCATTGGCGGCTCGGACCTCGGCTCGCTGATGGTCTGTAGCGCGCTGAAGCCGTTCGGCCACCCGCGCATGAACATGCACTTCGTCTCCAACGTCGACGGCGCGCAGCTGAAGGAAACGCTGAAAAAGGTGCACCCGGAGACCACGCTGTTCGTGGTGGAATCCAAGACCTTCACCACCCAGGAAACGCTGACCAACGCGCTGACCGCGCGCGACTGGTTCGTGGCGCGTGCGCGCGACGAAAAGGCGGTGGCCAAGCACTTCGTGGCGGTGTCCACCAACAAGAAAGCGGTGGCCGATTTCGGCATCGACCCGGCCAATATGTTCGAGTTCTGGGACTGGGTCGGCGGCCGCTACAGCCTGTGGTCGGCGATCGGGCTGCCGATCATGCTGTACCTGGGCGAGGAGAATTTCACCGAGCTGCTCAACGGCGCCCACATCATGGACCAGCACTTCGCCAACGCGCCGTTCGAGCAGAACATGCCGGTGCTCTTGGCGATGATCGGCATCTGGTACATCAACTACTACGGCGGCGGCAGCCATGTGATCGCGCCGTATGATCAATACCTGCACCGCTTGCCGGCCTTCATCCAGCAGCTGGACATGGAGTCCAACGGCAAGCAGACCATGCTCGACGGCAATCCGGTGGACTTCGAGACCGCGCCGATCATCTGGGGCGAGACCGGCATCAACGGCCAGCACGCGTTCTTCCAGCTGCTGCACCAGGGCACCCACATTTCGCCGATCGACCTGATCTGTTCGCTGCAGAACAGTTCCAGCCTGCCCGGCCACCACGAGATCCTGCTCGCCAACGTGTTCGCGCAGGCGGAGGCCTTCATGCGCGGCAAGACCGCGGACGAGGCGCGCGCCGAGCTGGAGGCGCAGGGGCTGAAGGGCGCGGCGCTGGAGGCGCTGGTGCCGCACAAGGTGTTCGCCGGCAACCGTCCGACCAACACCCTGCTGATGGACCGTCTCGATCCGCGCAACCTCGGCTCGCTGATCGCCGCCTACGAGCACAAGATCTTCGTGCAGGGCGTGATCTGGCACATCAACAGCTTCGACCAGTGGGGGGTGGAGCTGGGCAAGCAGCTGGCGAAGACCATCCACGCCGAGCTGGCAGGCAAGCTGAAATCGGCGCCGCACGACAGCTCGACCAAGGCGCTGATCGAGCGCTACCGCCGCGCCAACGCGCAGTAAAGCGCCCGCCGTCAGTCGGGCGCAGCCACACCAACCGGAGCCTCGCGCTCCGGTTTTTTCATGGCCGTCGCGGGCGTGGACGAGGGAAAGCCGCAATGCGGAACTCCCCAATGGTGGGGCGGCCAAGGGCGGCACTAGCATGCTCTTGCCGTCGTGGCCGCCATGCCAGCCTTGCTTCATGACAACGGCCGGCTATGCTAAGCCAAGGTTATGACGTTGGCCGCAAAGGGCGACGCGCGGTGGCTGGCAAGCCGCAATATTACCAAGCCGTTGTCAGCGCTTTGTAAGGCGGCGCTGCTAGTCTGGACCGCGAGTTGTCTGCGCGGGCCGCCTGCCGGCCTGCCTCCCCCGTCTTTGTTTGCAAGGAAATCATCATGCGCGTTTCTACCCGGCTGGCCGTCATCATCCTGGCCAGCTTTATCGGATTGCTGCTGCTGGCCGGGCTGTCGCTGCACAGCATCCGCCAGTCGCTGTACGAGGAAAAACAGGCCTTCATCGTCAACCAGCTGCGCATGGCGGAAGGGGTGCTCGGCCGCTACGCCGCCGCGGCGCAGCAGGGGCGGCTGAGCCAGGCCGAGGCGCAGCAGCAGGCGCGCCAGGCGCTGGCGATGCTGACGGTGGACGACGTGTACTACTTCGCCCGCGACAAGGACAACGTGATGCAGGTGCACGTGAAGGCCGACCGCATCGGCAAGGTCGACCTCGGCTCCAAGCTGCCGGACGGGCGTACCACGGTCGATGCCTACAACGAGGCACTGCGCACGGCCAAGTACGGCATCACCGAGATCTACACCACGCGCAAGGGCTCGGACCAGCAGGTGCCCAAGCTTAACGGCGTGGTGCGCTTCGAGCCGTGGGGCTGGATGGTGGGCACCGGCATCTTCGTCGACGACATCGCGGCCACCTTCTGGCGCAATGCCTCGCTGCTGCTGGCGCTGGCGGCCGTGGTACTGGTGGTGCTGGCGGCGCTGGCGCTGACCATGTCGCGCCGCATCATCGGTTCGCTCGGCGGCGAGCCGGCCTACGCGGTGGCGGTGGTGGAGGCGATCGCCGCCGGCGACCTCAACCAGGACATCCGCCACAACGGCAAGCCGCACAGCCTGCTGTTCGTGATGGCGGCGATGCAGCAGAAGCTGCGCGAGATGATCGCGCAGATCAGCGACTCCGCCGCGCAGCTGGGTGATACCGCCGCCGCGCTGGGCGAGCAGATGCAGCGGCTGGACACGGTGTCCAGCACCGCCAATGATTCCACCACTGCGGCGGCGGCGGCGATCGAGCAGCTGTCGGTGAGCATCGACCACGTGTCCGACAGTGCGCGGCAGACCGAGGTCGATTCGCGCGGTGTGGCACAACTGGCGCAGCAGGGGCTGGGCGTGGCGCAAGGCGTGGTGTCCAGCATCCGCGGCATTGCCGGCGAGGTCAGCGACGCCTCCGGCCGCGTGCTGTCGCTGAGCGAGCGCACGCGCAGCATCAGCGGCATCGCCGACACCATCCGCGACATCGCCGACCAGACCAACCTGCTGGCACTGAACGCGGCGATCGAGGCGGCACGGGCCGGCGAACTGGGACGCGGCTTCGCGGTGGTGGCCGACGAGGTGCGCAAGCTGGCGGAGCGCACCGCGCAGGCCACCAGCGAGATTTCCAGCATCATTCACAGCGTGGTGCAGGAAACCGCCGGAGTGTCCGGCGCGATGGAACAGATCGCGCCGCTGGTGGAGGACGGCGTGCAGCAGGTGACGCAGCTGGCCGGTGCGCTGGGCCAGATCGACGACAAGGTCGGCGACACGCTGGAGCGCTTCCGCAACGTGGCGCTGGCGATGAGCGAGCAGAGCCAAGCCGGAGTCAGCATCGCCGGCAGCGTGGAGCAGGTGGTGCACGTGGTGGAGGAAACGCAGTCCTCGGTACGCTTCACCACCAGCGCCTCGGCGCGGCTGCAAACGTTGGCCGCAGACCTGCAGCAGGCGGTGTCGCGCTTCCGCGTGTAGGCATGGCCGGCCGGTGACCGTTAGCGGTCACCGGCCGCACTACTCAGGAGGCGCTGCTATCGCGCAGGCACTTCTTCACGAAGCTGTTCTTGGCGGCACCGGCCAGCTTCTTCTCGGCAGCCTTGCCGTCGCACAGCGCTTGCGCGTTGCCCGGCTGTTCGCGTTCGCACTTCTTCATGAAACTGTTTTTGGCGGCGCCGGCGAGCTTCTTGTCGCCGGCCATTTTTTCGCAGGCCGGATTGGCGGCCAGCAGCGGGCCGGAGAACAGGGCGAGGGTGAGCAGCAGCAGAAGATGGCGCATGGTGTGTCCTTTCGGGGGGGAAGGTCGGGGCAGGGCGCCGTCGCGGCAGCTGGCTTCACTATGGTTGTTGACGGTCAAAAATGAAATACCGGTAGTTGCGCTATGCTGGTCATGGCATTGTCACCCGGCGATGTCATCATGAGCGGCCACGGCGAGGACGGACACGGGATGCGACACGGGATGCGACACGGAATGAACTGGAGATGGCTGGGCGGCTGGCTGGCGCTGCTGTGCGGCCTGCCGCTGGCGGCGGTGGCGGCCGGCACGCGCCCGCCGCTGACCATCGTCGCCATGGACCAGGCGTCGCCGCCCTACGTCATCGGCGAGGGCGACAGTTTCGCGCCGCAGCCCGGCCTTGCCGTCGAGCTGGCGCAGCGGGCGGCGAAAACCTGCGGTATCGAGCTGCAATTGCTGCGCCAGCCGGGGCTGCGCATGCTGCAGAGCCTGAAAAACGGCAGCGCCGACGCGGCGCTGCTGCTGTCCTACAACGAGGAACGCGCGCAGTTCGCGGTCTACCCGCTGCGTGACGGCCAGCCCGACGGCCGCCAGCGCATGAGCACGCTGCGCTACGTGCTGTTCGTGCGCAATGACAGCACGCTTGCGTGGGACGGCGAGCGGCTGACCCCGTCGCAGGCGGTGGTGGGCAGCAATATCGGCTGGTCGGTGATCAAGGATCTGGAGCGCCTGCAGATCAAGGTGGAAACCGCGCTCAATGTCGGCAGCAACTTCAACAAGCTGCAGGCCGGGCGTATCGACGCCTACGCGATCCAGGACCTGCTGGCCGCCGGCTATCTGGCGACGCATCCGAAGCTCGCGGTGCGCGCGCTGCCGCAGCCGCTGGTGAGCAAGGACTACTTCATGCCGTTCAGCCGCCAGTTTGCCGCGCGCCAGCCACAGCTGGTGCAGTGCATGTGGCAGCAGGTGGCGCGCCAGCGCGATGCGCTGCTGCAGCGGCGCATGGCGATCTACCTCAATCACTGACGCAGCCAGGGTTGGCCGCAAAAAAAGCCGACGCGCGGGCGTCGGTTTTTTGTCGTGCCGGCCGGATTTAGCCTGCCAGACGCGCGCGGTGGCGGGTGGCCGGCCGTGCCGTTCGCCTGCCCCGAGCTTCCTGCGCAGGGGGCTGCTGGCACGCTGCACGCCTTTGCCGCGATCGCCAGCAGGGCTGTTGGCGAAGCATGGCGGTCAACAGGGTCATTTTGTTCAATACCGGTCAAACCGGATTTCTTACGCTGCAGGCTCTTTCATCCGCGGGGAGCAACCCATGAGCCTGTATCTGTCGATGTCCTTGTTTGCGCTGGCGGCCTCCATTTCTCCGGGGCCGGTGAATCTGCTGGGCCTGGCCCACGGTGTGCAGTACGGTTTTCGTGCCAGCCTGCGGCATGTCACCGGCGCCACCATGGGATTTACCCTGTTACTGCTGTTGATCGGTCTCGGGCTGCACGAGCTGCTGACCCGTTGGCCGTTGGTGACCACCGTCATCAAGTGGGCCGGTGCCGCCTTTCTGCTGTATATGGCCTGGAAGTTGTTCCGCGCGGATGGCGCACTGGGAGACCAGCGTGCCGGGCAGGCGCCGTCGTACTGGCAGGGAGCCTTGATGCAATGGCTGAACCCGAAGGCCTGGCTGGCCGCGGTGGCCGGCATGGGGGCCTTTGCCGGTGGTGACAGTCTGCTGGTCTGGCAATTCAGCGCGCTGTACTGGGCGATCTGCTACCTCTCGCTGGCCTGCTGGGCCTATGCCGGCGCCGCGCTGGGGCAATACCTGCACTCTGCCGCCCGTATCCGGCTGCTGAACCGTTTGCTGGCGGTCTTGTTGTTGCTGAGCACGGTCTTGCTGTTCTGATCAGCGCCGGTAATGGCCTGGCGTGACGGCGGTGAGGCGTTTGAACACGCGCTGGAAATGCGCCTGGTCGGCAAAGCCGCTGGCGTGTGCGATTTCCGCCAGCGGCTGCCGGCCACGCAGCAGACGTCTTGCATGCTGGATACGGCAGTTGAGCAGATAGGCATGCGGTGTCATGTGATAGTGCTGGCTGAAGGCACGGATCAGGTAGGACGGTGACAGCGAGGCTGCCGCGCAGATCTGCTGCAGCGTCAAGGACTCGGTCGCGTGGCTGTGGATGAAGTCGGCGGCCCGCGCCAGTTTGTCCGGTGCGCCAGGCCTTGGCGGCTTGCCATGGGCCAAGGCGGCCAAGGCCTCGCTGAAGAACTGTACGGCGACGCTTTCCTTCAGTAGCTGTTCGCTATCGGCGGCGGTCAGCACGGCGTGAAAACGGGTAAACGCGGCATACAGGCGAGGGTCGGTACTGAGCTGGCAAGCCAGCGGCTGGAAGTCGCCATGCGGCGACAGCCCCAGCTCGGCCTGCCGTGCCCCCAGCCAGTCCTGGTCCACATACAGCATGCGATACGCCCAGCCGGCACCACGAACGGGCGCGCAGGCGTGCACCTCGCCCGGGTTCATCATCAGTACGCTGCCGGCGGCGATCTCGTGCCGCTTGTTGCCGTTCAGATAGTGGCTGTGGCCGCCATCAATCACGCCCAGCGAGAATGTCTCGTGCGAGTGTTTTTCATAGCAGACCTGGCGGCCGTCCGCGACGGCGCGGGATTCGATGAAGGGCAGGGTGTCATCACGCCAGAAGCGGGATGCTTGCTGTGGGTCTGTGTGTGCTTGCGCCATCGTTGCGTCACTTCTAGCCGACATTGAACACGAACAGCATAGCTCGCCCCGGTACAGAAGCAACAGAACCGTCACAGGGTGGCCGCATCTGTTGTCGTGTTTTGCGGCGCCGGTCTTTCGTCGGCCCCGTGAGGTGGTGCTGGCTCAGCCCGCGCTGGCATCCCTGCGCATTGGCCAACAAGGCGGTTGCTGGTCGCGGCGGCCGGTTTCTTCCCGGCGGTCTTGGCTTCGCAAGCGAGGTTGGCGCTGGCGCTGGAAAACAACAAGGCCGGGATGATCCCGGCCTTGTTGTTCATGCGGGCGGCGCAAGGTTGGCCGCAAGCCGCTTAGCCGGCCAGACGCGCGCGGTGGCGGGCGATCTGCGCGCGCACCTGGTTCGGCGCGGTGCCGCCCACGTGGTCGCGCTGTGCCAGCGAGCCTTCCGGCGTCAGCACGGTGAACACGTCCTGCTCGATCAGCGTGCTGAACTCGCGCAGCTTGTCGAGGCTCAGGTCGGCAATGTCCACGCCCTGCAGCTCGGCGTGGCGCACGGTCAGTGCCACCACTTCGTGGCTGTCGCGGAACGGCATGCCCTTCTTCACCAGATAGTCGGCCAGGTCGGTGGCGGTGGCGAAGCCCTGCAGCACCGCGGCGCGCATCGCCTCTTTCTTCACCGTGATGCCGCGCATCATGTCGGCGTAGATGCGCAGGGTATCGATCAGCGTGTCGGCGGTGTCGAACAGCGGTTCCTTGTCTTCCTGGTTGTCCTTGTTGTAGGCCAGCGGTTGCGCCTTCATCAGGGTGATCAGCGCGATCAGGTGACCGACCACGCGGCCGGATTTGCCGCGCACCAGCTCCGGCACGTCCGGGTTTTTCTTCTGCGGCATGATGGAGCTGCCGGTGCAGAAGCGGTCGGCGATGTCGATGAAGCCGACGCGCGGGCTCATCCACAGGATCAGCTCTTCCGACAGGCGGGAGAGGTGCACCATCACCAGACTGGCGGCGGCGGTGAATTCGATGGCGAAGTCACGGTCGGACACGGCGTCCAGCGAGTTGTGGCACACGTCGTCAAAGCCCAGCAGCTGCGCGGTGTAGTGGCGGTCGATGGGGAAGGTGGTGCCGGCCAGCGCGGCGGCGCCCAGCGGCAGGCGGTTCACGCGCTTGCGGCAGTCGGTCATGCGCTCGGCGTCGCGGCCCAGCATCTCGACGTAGGCCAGCATGTGGTGGCCAAAGGTTACCGGCTGCGCTACTTGCAAATGGGTGAAGCCCGGCATCACGGTGTCGGCGTTGGCCTCGGCCAGATCCAGCAGGCTGGTCTGCAGCTCGGCGATGAAACCGACGATGGTGTCGATCTGCGCGCGCAGCCACAGGCGGATGTCGGTGGCCACCTGGTCGTTGCGCGAGCGGCCGGTGTGCAGGCGCTTGCCGGCATCGCCGATCTTGTCGGTGAGGCGGCGCTCGACGTTCATGTGCACGTCTTCCAGGTCCACGCTCCACTCGAAGTTGCCGGCGCGGATGTCGGCGATGATGGCGGCCATGCCGTCGCGGATCGCGGCGAGGTCGGCGTCGGACAGCACACCGCACTTGTTGAGCATCGCGGCGTGGGCCAGCGAGCCTTCGATGTCGAATTCGGCCAGACGGTTATCAAAGGTGACCGAAGCGGTGTATTTCTTGACCAGCTCGGAGACCGGCTCGGAGAAGCGGCCAGACCAGGCGTGCGTGTCTTGCATGGTGATGATGTCCCGGGTTTGTACGTGGAGGGCGTGTCTGGCCAACGATTATAAGGAAAGCCCGCCATCAGGGCGAGGGCGGGCTGGTTTCAAGCGTTCGATTGCGCGCCTGGAGCGTGTTCACGATCTCGCGCGCTCACGCGAGACAAGGTGAAAACGGCTGAGGAAGCGGCGTTGAGCTGGAGATAAACCAGCATGCCGAAGCCGTTTTCAACGCGGTATCGCCCCATTTAGAGATCAGTCGCAGCAGATCGTGTACCGGTTCTTAGCGTGGTGTGGTGCGCCGTGCCGCCATGCGTTTGCCGGCGTCGCGCAGCTCGTCCTCGCTGATCAGCTGGCCGGCGACCGGGAATAGCCAGTCTTCCTCGCGCTGCGCGTGTTCGCGGTACAGGCGGGTGAACTCGGCGATGGCGGCGGCGTCCAGTTCCGCCAGCTCGCCGCGGCCGAAGGCCTGCAGCTGGTCGTGGATGGCGCACCAGCGCGCGTGCAGGTAGCCGTGCTCGGCCAGCAGCTGCTTGATCTTGGCGGCAGCGTCCGGCTGCCGTGCCACGATCAGCGGGAACAGCTCCTGCTCCTCGTCCTGATGGTGCGCCGGGCCGGCGAGTTCGAAATAGCGCACGATGCCGGCGATGGTGTTCAGCACGGCGTGGCTGTGGCCGTGGCTGGCGATGTAGCCGGGCAGCGCGTCCAGCTGCTCGCAAAAATGGCGCACCTTGTCGTGACAGGCATACAGCATGTCCAGCGGTTCGTCGAAGGAAGGCGCGGGGATCGCGCGGGTGAGGGCGTCCAGGCTCAGCATGGTGTACTCCGGAAAACGGTGGGATGGTTTCAGTATGGTGCATGGCGGCGCCGCTGCCCATGATCCGTCTCAAGCGGCGGGCGGGGATTTGCATTACAGTCTCGGCTGATATTTTTTGTTGCAGGCGAGTGATGACTGTCCCGTTCCTGATCCGTGAACTGTGCCGCGACGATGCGGCCAACCTGGCCGCGGCGCTGGCGCTGCACGACGCCGCCCATGCGCTGGAAGTGGCGTGGCTGGATGGCTACCCGCTGCCACGGCTGTGGCAAAGCGCCGCCGACATCGCCGCCAGCCCGCTGTACATCCTGGCCGGCTACGACGAGGCGATGCAGCTGTGCGCGCTGCTGGCCTGCGGCCGTGGCGACGACGGCAGCCTCGACATCGTGCGTACACTGGTAGCGCCGACGCGACTGGGCGAGGGCTGGGCCGGGCGCCTGCTCACCGCCGCACTGGCCGGCGAAACGGCGGCCACGGTCAGCAGCGCGCAGGCCAACCGCGCGGCGCTGCGCTGCTATCACAAGGCCGGTTTCGTGCGCGTGCGCGACTTCACCGCCGCGGACGGGCTGGCGCTGACCACGCTGCGCTGGCAGCGCGACGACAGTGAGCTGCGGCTGACGCTGGACGCCGACGGCTGGGTCAAGGAGGCGCAACAGCTGCCGTCGCCCAACTGCGACAGTTATCCACAGCCGGCGGTGCCGCTGCTGGTTATCCACAATATCAGCCTGCCGCCGTACCGCTACGGCGGCGACGGCGTGGCGCAGTTGTTCGGCAATCGCCTCGATCCGGTGGCCGATCCCTACTACGCCACCATCGCCCACCTGCGGGTGTCGGCGCACTTCTTCATCCGCCGCGACGGCAGCCTGCTGCAGTTCGTGTCCACCCGCCAGCGCGCGTGGCACGCCGGGGTGTCGCAGTGGCGCGGCCGCGAGCGCTGCAACGACTTCGCGCTCGGCATCGAGCTGGAAGGCTGCGATTTCGAGCCGTTTTGCCACGCGCAGTACCGCACGCTGGCGGCGCTGGCGCGGCTGCTGCAGCGCGAGTGCGGCATCAAGGCCATCACCGGCCATCAGCACATCGCGCCGGGGCGCAAGACCGATCCGGGGCCGTACTTCGACTGGCCAAGGTTGGCCGCAGCGGTGGGACGAGCGCTGCCGGAGAACTGAGTCTTTGGCGTGAGGGGTGGTGGGGTCAGAAGTCGCGCCAGGAGGCGGTCTTGCGGCTGAGGCTGCTGCTGGTGCCGGTGCTGATGGCGGGCGGCAGGCTGATGCTGCCGGAGCCGGTGCTGGCGGACCAGCCCCGGAATTGGGTATTGGCGGTGAGATCGGACAGGTTGTCCTCGGTCACCAGCGTGCCGGTGAGGGTGGCGCCGCCCCAGCCGTTCTTGCCGCAGCTGTCGGCGTAGTAGACGAGACCGTAGATCACCACGCCGCCATTCATCTTCGGGCAGCCAGCGCCGCTGTCGAACACCAGGATCGCCGGCTGGCTCGGGCTACCGATGTTCTGGTGCCAGTTCTGGCTGCCGATGCTCCCGATATTGCTGGCGTCAAAGTAGTAGACGGTGCGCTGATAGCTGGTGCCGGCTTGCTGTGCCGCCAGTTCCGCCGCGGCCTGCGCCTCCGATTCCAGCCGCATCTGCTCCTTGCTGGTGTCCGGAAACACGAAATCCCACGCGCTGCCGCTGAAGGCATTGCCCTGAATCTGACCGGTGACCGACAGGTGGCCAGGCTGGTTGGACGCGGCGGAGGCCGAGGTCATGATCGCCACGCCGCTGTCGCCGGCAGTCACCGACGGATTGCCGGTGATGCAGCTTTTTTTCTTGCCGCAGTCGCCGAGGCTGCCTTCGACCACGATCGGCGCGAAGCTGGCCAGGTTCAGCGTCACCGGGGTGGTGGTCGTGGTGGTGAGGGTGCCGAGCTGGACCTTCTGGCGGATGCTGGCACTGGCGTCGCCGCTGGCGGTGGCGCGGATTTCCAGGGTGTTGGGGGCGGCGGCGTTGCGCCACAGCGATACCGTCACGCTGTAGCTGCCGATGCTCTGTGCGCTGACGGCGCTGCCGAACAGGCTGCTGCTGGCCTGCTGGTTGTTGCCGCTGGGGCCGCTGCCGTCGTTGCTCCAGTTGCCGGCGCTGGCCAGTGCCGTGCTGCTGACCGCGCCGGAGGCGAGCCAGGCCAGCGCGTGTTCGACCCCGCCGCGGGCGGCCTCCATCGCCTTGGACTGGCTGACCAGGTTGTTGCCGGTGCGGATCTCGAACAGCAGGCCGGCACTGCTCTGGAACACCATCAGGCTGCTGAGGAACAGCACCAGCAAGGTCATCGCCAGCGTCACCACGCCCTGTTGCCGGGGCAGGCGGCTGGCTGGCGGGCAAGTGGTGCGGGCGGGGCAGGTGCGGCTGGGCATGATGGCGACGGCGGGAGGGGCGCTGCGGCAGGCGGCGCGTCAGGATGGCGGGTGTTTGCGGACAGCGGTCGTGCAAACGGCATAGCCAGCCATCGTATATAAATGACAATAAAGTGGCAATATTACCAATACAAAAGGGCAAGCCGTCCGGCTTGCCCTTGTCGTGACGCTTGCGGCCAACCTTGGCCGCTGCGCGGTTTACAGCTCGACTTGCGCGCCCATCTCCACCACGCGGTTGGTCGGGATCTGGAAGAAGTCGGTGGCGCGCAGCGCGTTGCGGCTCATCCACACGAACAGCGTCTCGCGCCACGGCGACATGCCCTCGCGTTCGGTCTGGATCAGCGTCTCGCGCGACAGGAAGAACGAGGTGTCCATCAGCTCGAAAGTCATGCCCTGTGCCGCGCACAGGTCGAGGATTTGCTGCACGTCCGGGGTCTCCTTGAAGCCGTAGTAGGCCATCACCCGCCAGAAACTGTCGGACAGCTGCAGGACTTCCACCCGCTCGTCTTCCTCGATATACGGCACCTCCTCGGCGCGGATGGTCATCAGTACCACCCGTTCGTGCAGTACCTTGTTGTGCTTCAGGTTGTGCAGCAGTGCGTGCGGCACGCCGTGGGTGGAGTTGGTGAGGAACACCGCGGTGCCCTGTACCCGCTCCGGCGGGTAGGCTTCCATGTTCTCGACAAAGCCGTCCAGCGGGATCGCCATTTCGTTCAGACGCTGCATCAGCAGGTGGCGGCCCTGTTTCCAGGTGGTCATCAGGATGAAGGCGCCGATGCCGATCAGCAGCGGCAGCCAGCCGCCGGCGAAGATCTTCACCACGTTGGCGAGGAACAGCGGCAGGTCGATCACCAGCAGCGCGACCAGCAGCGGCGCCACCACGGCCAGCGGCCAGTGCCAGCCGCGCCAGGCGACGGTGCACACCAGGATGGAGGTGATCACCATGGTGCCGGTGACGGCGATGCCGTAGGCGCCGGCCAGCGCGCTGGAATTCTGGAACATGATCACCACCATGATCACCGCCGCCAGCAGGCCCCAGTTGATCAGCGGGATGTAGATCTGGCCGATCTCGTTGTCGGAGGTGTGGGTGATTTCCATGCGCGGCAGGTAGCCCAGCTGCACCGCCTGGCGCGTCAGCGAGAACACGCCGGAGATCACCGCCTGCGACGCGATCACCGTGGCGCAGGTGGACAGGATCACCAGCGGCAGCAGTGCCCACTGCGGTGCCAGGTGGAAGAACGGGTTGGCGCGCGCCTCCGGGCTGGCAAGGATCTCGGCGCCCTGGCCGAAGTAGTTCAGCAGCAGCGCCGGCAGCACGTAGAAGAACCACGCGAGGCGGATCGGCCTGGCGCCGAAGTGGCCCATGTCGGCGTACAGCGCCTCGGCGCCGGTCAGCGCCAGCACCACCGAACCGAGCGCCAGGAAGCCGATGGCGCCGTGGCTGAACAGGAATTCGATGCCCCACAGCGGATTCAGCGCCGCCAGCACCGCCGGGTTGCCGGCAATGCCGTGTACGCCGAGCGCGGCCAGCGCCGCGAACCACAGCATCATCACCGGGCCGAACAGCTTGCCGACACTGGCGGTGCCGTGCTTCTGGATCAGGAACAGGCCGGTCAGCACCACCAGCGCCAGCGGCAGCACGTAGGGCTTGAACGCGGGGGTGATCACCTCCAGCCCTTCCACCGCCGACAGCACCGAGATCGCCGGGGTGATCACCACCTCGCCGTAGAAGAAACCGCCGCCCATCAGGCCGATGGCGGCCAGCATCCAGCCGCGCGGGCCGACGCAACGCCGCGCCAGCGCCATCAGCGTCAGGATGCCGCCCTCGCCGCGGTTGTCGGCGCGTAGCACGAAGCTGAGGTACTTCAGCGACACGACCAGGATCAGGCCCCAGACGATCAGCGACAGGATGCCCAGCACGTTGGCCGGCGTCACCGCCAGGCCGAGGTGGGGGCTGAAGCATTCTTTCAGGGTGTAGAGGGGGCTGGTGCCGATGTCCCCGTACACGACCCCCAGCGCTGCCAGCGTGATACCGGCGAGCGCCTGTTTGTTTTGAGCCTGCATGATTTATGTATTTTTTGGTGGGTGGCGCCGCCACGGATGTTGCAGCGCAGTATTGCGAATCTCGGGTGAGCGCGAAGCTTACTCTTGTGCCCCACAATGTGCCATGCGGCGCCCGCTTTTGTAGCGCAATTGTGGCCGCAGTGTAGAGCCGATGCGACAGGTGGCACGGCGGCGCGGCTAATTGCCGCCTTCTTCCTCCAGCCAGGCGCAGAAATCGGCGCACAGCGGGTCTTCCGCCAGCGTCAGCGGCAGCACCCAGGAATAACCGCGCGCCTTCACCCGCGGCCCGTCCAGCGGCGCCACCAGCTTGCCGCTGGCGATCAGCGCGTCGGTCACCGGCTGCGCGCTGAGCGCCACCCCCAGGCCGTCGACCGCCGCCTGCAGCGCCAGATAGTAGTGGTCGAAGTGCTGGTGCGCCGCCGCCTGCAGCGCCGGGCTGCCGGCCGCCGCCAGCCAGCGCTCCCACGACACCGGCCGCGTTTCCGAGTGCAGCAGCGTGTGCTGCGCCAGGTCGGCCACCGTCGCCAGCGGCTTGCTCGCCAGCAGCGCCGGGCTGAGCAACGGCTGTTCGTGTTCGGTCAGGAACAGGTGCGACACGAAACCGTGCCAGTGGTCATGGCCGCGGCGCAGGGCGATGTCGAAATCGGCATGCTGGTCGTGGATGATGGTGTCCGAGGTCGCCAGCCGCAGCTCGACGCCGGGATGGCGCAGCTGGAAGCGCGTCAGCCGCGGCAGCAGCCAGTGCATCGCCAGCGTCGGCGTGGCGTTGATGCGCAGCTGCCGCGTGCGGCCCTGGGTCAGCCGCTCGGTGGCAGTGGCGATGCTGTCGAATGCGGTCTGCAGCACCGGCAGGTACTGGCGACCGTTGTCGGTGAGCAGCACGCGCTTGCCGACGCGGTCGAACAGTGCCAGTCCCAGCCATTCTTCCAGCTGCTTGATCTGGCGGCTGATGGCGCCGTGGGTCACATGCAGCTGCTCCGCCGCGGCACTGAAACTGCCGCAGCGTGCCGCGGCTTCAAAGGCGCGCAGGGCATTGAGAGGGGGGAGTCGCCGGTTCATGCTTGTGAGCATAGCGCACAAGCGAAGTCGGAAAAACTCGTTTGTCGCCGCCTCCGCTTCCGCACTACGCTACCGGTCATGGAAACACACAACATCCCCACCCGCCGCGAGCTGTTCACCGGCTTTTTCGGCATCGGCATCATCGGCTTCGGCGGTGTGCTGCCGCTGGTGCACCACATGCTGGTGCTGCGCAAAGGCTGGCTGACCGACGCCGAATTCACCGAGCTGCTCGGCCTCGGCCAGATCCTGCCCGGCCCCAACGTGGTCAACCTCAGCGTCGCCGTCGGCGGCCGCTTCCACGGTGCCAGCGGCGCGCTGCTGGCGTTCAGCGGCCTGCTGCTGGCGCCGTTCTGCATCGCCATGCTGCTGGTGTCGCTGTACCAGCAATACCGCGGCCTGCCGGCGTTGCAGCAGGTGCTGGCCGGGCTGGCGCCGGCGGCCACCGGCCTGATCTTCGGCATGGGCTTGCGGCTGGCCGCCAGACTGGAGCGCAGCAGCTGGTGCATCGCGCTGGCGGTGGCCACCTTTGTCGCCATCGGCCTGCTGCACTGGCCGCTGCTGCCGCTCTTGCTGGTGATGGTGCCACTGGCGGTGACGCTGGCCTGGCACCGGCAGAAGGAGCCGACATGAGCGCGATGCTGCTTGCCCTGTTCCTGGTGTTCGGCCAGCTGTCGCTGATGGCGGTCGGCGGCGCCAACGCGGTGGTGCCGGAAATGCTGCGCATGGTGGTCAACGAGCACGGCTGGATGACGGCGGCGGAATTCACCGCGCTGTTCGCCATCGCGCAGTCGGCACCGGGGCCGAACGTACTGATCGCCAGCCTGGTCGGCTGGCAGATGGCCAGCCTGCCCGGCGCCGCCATCAGCCTGATCGGCATCTGCGGCCCGTCCTCGATCCTCAGCTTCTACGTCGCCAAACTGTGGCAGCGCTTCCGCGATTACCGGCTGTGCCACGCCATCCAGCGCGGCTTCGCACCGCTGTCGATCGGGCTGGTGCTGGGCGGCGCCTGGCTGCTGGCCGGCATCGCCAACACCGGCTGGAGCGCGTGGCTGCTGTGCGCCGTCAGCGCGCTGATCGCCTGGCGCACCAGCCTGCACCCGCTGTGGTTGCTGGGCGCCGGCGCCGTGACCGGGCTGCTGGGCTGGGTGTAGCCGTCGGCGCGGATCGCGCATGGCATAATCGGCGGCATTCCCTTGCCGCCGGTACGCACCATGACCGTTTCTGCCCTCGCCGCTGATACCCATGCCACTGAAGACCTGCTCGGTTTCACACCCCACGCGCAAAGGCTGGCAAAAACCATCTTGGGCTTACCCAAAGACCACAGCTTTGTCATCGGTATCGAAGGCGAGTGGGGTGAGGGCAAGTCCAGCTTCATCAAACTGCTGAATCAGGCGTTTCGGGACGAGACTGATCTGCTGCGGCCAACCTTGGTCGAATTCAACCCGTGGTGGTTTGAAGGATCAGATCAACTGATGCGGCATTTTTTTGATGAGCTGTTTGCCCAGATCGATTGGAGCAAAGAAGCTGGTTCCAAGGCAAAAGAGGCATTAGCTAAGCTGGCCTACGGCCTTAAGAAAGCCAGCAAGATTATTGAATATGTGCCGGTTGGCATTTCCAAAGACCTGTTGGAGAAGTTGGCTGAGGTAGTGGAACCCCAAAAGCAGACCGAATCCATCGCGGATTTGCGGCAGTCGGCCAAGAGCACATTGGGGGCATTGCAATTCAAGACCGTGGTTTTTATCGATGATCTGGATCGTCTGCCACCGAACGAAGTGAATGAGTTGTTCCGCGTGATCAAGGCGGTGGCGGACCTCCCCAATATTGTCTATGTCGTGGCCTACGACCGCGCCATCGTCGCCTCGGCGTTGGATAGCTTTCACAAAGACAAGGGCGAAGCCTATCTGGAAAAAATCATCCAGCTACCCTATAGGCTGCCCAAACCTACCGGTGCGCACAGGCGTGCCTACTATCACAAGGTGCTCAATGAATTGCCACTGGTACGGGATTGTGCCGGGGAGGATAAAGAGACGGCGCTGGATTTCATCATTGCTGCCTTTCTGCCTACGCCTCGGGATGTAAAGCGTTTATATGTGGCTTTGTTGGGCACCCAGCATCTGCCTGCGGAGATCGGCATGAGCAGCCTGGACTTTATCTTTCTGGAGGCAATGCGGATCAAGTACAGAAAAATATGGAGCGCGTTTTTAGCGGAATGGCAGCGGAGGCTTGATCAGTCCTTTCTCATTGATGGCGATTTCTTGAGTAGGCAAATGAAGTTTGAGTCATTTAATCAAAAAGAACTTGTGGAGCAGGCAATCAGGTTCTTTTGTCATCCAGATTCTTGGCCACATCGCGAACATACCATGCCTGCCGATAAAAACTGCTTGGCCAATCTCGCGTCTGCAGGGCGTATACCGGAAGCAACGGCGCGTAGTCGCCAATGGTATGTTTCCTATCAACAGCAGTTGGCCGCCTTCGCCGACCAGGAATAGACGGCTGATGTGGCGAACCTCCCGCCCGTGCGCGCAAAACGTTACAATCAGCGCTATTTCGCAGAAATCTCAAGGATAACCAACACCATGCGCGCCTCGCAGTTTTTCATCTCCACCCAGAAAGAAGCCCCCGCCGACGCGGATATCGTGAGCCAGAAGCTGATGCTGCGTGCCGGCTTCATCCGCAAGGTCGCCGCCGGTGTCTACTCGTGGATGCCGATGGGCCTGCGTTCGCTGAAGAAGGTCGAGAACATCGTGCGCGAGGAAATGAACCGTGCCGGCGCCATCGAGATGGTGATGCCGGTGGTGCAGCCGGCCGGCCTGTGGCAGGAAACCGACCGCTTCGACAGCATGGGTGCCGAGCTGCTGCGCTTCAAGGATCGCCACGACCGTGATTTCGTGATCCAGCCGACCTCGGAAGAAGTGGTCACCGACATCGCCCGCGCCGAGCTGCGCAGCTACCGCGCGCTGCCGAAGAACTTCTACCAGATCCAGACCAAATTCCGCGACGAGCGCCGTCCGCGCTTCGGCGTGATGCGTGGCCGCGAGTTCACCATGAAGGACGCGTACTCCTTCGACCGCAGCGCCGAAGACGCCGGCAAGAGCTACGACAACATGTTTGCCGCCTACTGCCGCATCTTCGACCGCCTGGGCCTGACCTACCGCGCGGTGGCGGCCGATACCGGCGCCATCGGCGGCGACCGCTCGCACGAATTCCAGGTGATCGCCGAAACCGGCGAAGACGCCATCGTCTACTGCCCGACCTCCGACTACGCGGCCAACATCGAGCTGGCGGAAGCGGTAGCCCCGGCCGGCGAGCGCCCGGCTGCTGCGGCCAACCTTGTTAAGGTGCATACCCCGAAGGTGAAGACCATCGCCGAGCTGGTGGATTTCCTGAAGGTCGACATCACCGCGACCGTGAAGGCGATCGTGGTGGAAGGCGAAAAGGGCGAGGCGGTGCTGATGCTGCTGCGCGGCGACCACGAGCTGAACGAAGTGAAGGCGGAGAAGATCGCCGGCATCAAGAAGCCGCTGACCTTCGCCGCGCCGGCCGCGATCAAGGACGCCTTCGGCGCCAATCCCGGCTCGCTGGGTCCGGTCGGCTTTAACGGCCGCGTGATCGCCGACCGTACCGTGGCCAAGATGGCCGATTTCGTGATCGGTGCCAACGAGGACGATCAGCACTACACCGGCGCCAACTTCGGCCGTGACTGCGCCGAGCCGGAAGTGGCCGACCTGCGCAACGTGGTGGTCGGCGATGTGTCGCCGTGCGGCAACGGCGTGCTCGACATCCAGCGCGGTATCGAGGTTGGCCACGTGTTCTACCTCGGCACCAAGTATTCCAAGGCGATGAACGCCACCTTCCTCGACGAAGACGGCAAGCCGAAGCACTTCGAGATGGGCTGCTACGGTATCGGCGTGAGCCGTATCCTCGGCGCCGCCATCGAGCAGAACTACGACGACAAGGGCATGATCTGGCCGGACGCGATCGCGCCGTTCAGCGTGGTGATCTGCCCGGTCGGCTACGACCGCTCCGAAGGCGTGAAAGCCGCCGCCGACCAGCTGTACGCTGATTTGCAAGACAAGGGCGTGGACGTGATCATCGACGACCGCGGCGAGCGCCCGGGCGCGATGTTCGCCGACTGGGAGCTGATCGGCGCGCCGCACCGCGTCACCATCGGCGACCGCGGCCTGAAGGAAGGCAAGGTCGAGTACCAGCACCGTCGTGATGCCGAATCCACCGCGGTGGCACCGGACGCGGTGCTGGACTTCGTGCTGGGTAAGCTGGCCTGATTATGGCCATGAGCGCGCCGCGCCTTGCCGGCCTGCTGCTGGTGGCTGCCCTGGTGGCTGCGCCGGCGTGGGCGGGGGCGCAGCGCGAAGAGGCGCTGGCGGCCAACGTGGCGTCGGCGATGTCGCGCAGCATTGCCGACATCAACGCGCCACGGCTGGTGTTCGACAACCCGCACGAGGGTGCGGCGTGGCTGGCGGAGATGTCGCGCCGCCTCAGCCGCCGCCTCCCGGACCAGTGGCTGCGCGAGCGGCTGCTGACCGCGGTGCAGTACGAGGCCACCCGCGCTGGGCTGGACCCGCAGCTGGTGCTGGGGCTGATCCAGGTGGAGAGCGGCTTCAACAAGTACGCGATCTCGCCGGTCGGCGCGCGCGGCCTGATGCAGGTGATGCCATTCTGGGTGCGCAGCATCGGCGCCAGCGAGCACAACCTGTTCGAGCTGACGCTGAACCTGCGCTACGGCTGCACCATCCTGCGCCATTATCTGGACATAGAGCGCGGCAACCTGTTCCGCGCGCTGGGGCGCTACAACGGCAGCCTCGGCCGTGCCGAATACCCCAATCTGGTGGTCGGCGCCTGGCGCAGCCACTGGCAGTGGACACCGCCGGCCAGCCTGCAGCAAACCGCCGGCCACTGAGCCGGCCGCGCTTGTCGTGCCCGGCGCCACAGCAGCGCCATGCTTCCGGCCGCAAGCCCGTGCTTGCGGCCAACCTTTTTTATACGGACACCGCGATGAGCCTGATCCCCGAAATCAAACCGCAGCAGTCGATCGAACTGCTGAAAGAACTGCACATCCTGACCCGCGACGGCAAGATCAACCAGGACACCCGCCGCAAGCTGAAGCAGGTCTATCACCTGTACCAGTTCATCGAGCCGCTGATGGCCGACGTGCTGGCGGAAAAGGGCAGCCTGACGCTGGCCGACCACGGCGCCGGCAAGTCCTACCTCGGCTTCATCCTGTATGACCTGTTCCTGAAGGACAAGGCGGCGGCGCACGTCTACGGTGTGGAAACGCGGCAGGAGCTGGTGGACAAGTCGGTGGATCTCGCCGAGCGGCTGGGCTTTGCCGGCATGAGCTTCCTCAACCTGACGGTGGAGCAGTCGATCACTTCCGACGCGCTGCCGGCGCAGGTGGACATCATCACCGCGCTGCACGCCTGCAACACCGCCACCGACGACGCCATCCGCTTCGCGCTGGCCAAGGACGCCAAGTACATCGTGCTGGTGCCGTGCTGCCAGGCCGAGGTGGCCGCCGTGCTGCGGCAGAAGAAGAACGAGACCTTCGGCAAGACCGCGCTGTCCGAGCTGTGGCGCCACCCGATCCACACCCGCGAATTCGGCAGCCAGCTGACCAACGTGCTGCGTTGCCTGCAGCTGGAGGCGCGCGGCTACCAGGTCACCGTCACCGAGCTGGTGGGCTGGGAGCACTCGATGAAGAACGAGCTGATCATCGCCAAGAAGGTCGGCGGCGCGAAAAAGAGCGCCCGCGAACGCCAGGAAAGCATCCTGCGCGAGCTGAACCTGGAAGAGCTGCGCCAGCGCTTCGCCTACTAAGCTCCACCCGATGACCCGCCCATGACCCGCCGCCTCGACGCCACCCTGCTGGCCGACCTGTGGTTCTTCCACGCGGTGGCGGCCTGCGGCGGCTTTCGCCGCGCCGCCGAACAGCTGGCGGTGACCCAGGGCGCGGTCAGCCAGCGCGTGCAGCGGCTGGAAGCGCGGCTGCAACTGAGCCTGCTGCAACGCGGCGGCCGCAACCTGCAACTCACCCCCGCCGGGCAGCAGCTGTTTGCCGCTTGTGACAGTGGCTTCGATACCGTGGCCACCACCTTGGCTGCCTTGCAGCGCGAGGCCGCGCCGGCCAGCGTGCGGCTGTCGGCGCCGCCGTCGCTGGCGCTGGAATGGCTGCTGCCGCGACTGGGGCGCTTCGCCCGCCTGCAGCCGGAAATCAGCGTCGATCTGCTGGCCGACAACCAGCCTTACAGCCCGGCGGCCCTGCGTCAGGCCGGCATCGACCTGGCGCTGCGCTACCTGCCGCAGGCGCCGCAGGATGCCGCCTTCGTGTTGCCGGAGTACGGCTTTCCGGTCGCCGCCCCCGCTTTCGATACCGCCGGCCACAGCGGCCGCCTGCTGCACGACGACGCGCCGTGGAGCACGCCAGCGCCGGCCGGCAGCGAGTGGGCGCTGTGGCTGGCCGCCCACGGCCGCCCGCCCGGCTGCGATGCCGGCGAACGCCACTTCAATCAGGCGCAACTGGCCTACCGCAGCGCACAGGCCGGCGACGGCGTGGCGTTGGGGCGGCAGCTGCTGGTGGCGCGCTATCTGCAGGATGGCAGCCTATGCCGGCTGGACGAACAGCCTCCGCTGCTCTTGGGCTACTACGCGCTGTATCCGGTAAGCGGTAGCGAGGCGGCGCAGACGCTGGCGGACTGGCTGTGCGGGGAGATGCAGCGGCAGTGAAGCTGGCGCGCCGAGTCGTTGTGTAATGAGGTGTGAGCGAGTGCGGTCAAGGTTGGCCGCGCATCGCGAGAAAGGGCAAGTCTGGTGGCTCGCCCTGTTGTTATTCGGGTCTGGGCTGTAGCGTGTGACAGGTTTGACGGCATTACCGTGAGCGGGACATGAAGCGTCGCTTATCTGTACCAGCAGTCGTGCTTGGCTGTAAATTTATTTGTCATTTTGATAGCATGGTAGCCTCTTTCTGGAGGCTGCTCATGATCCGCTCCTTGTTCGATAGTCGCCGCAAGCGCGGCTTCTTTGTCCTGCAGTTGCTTTGCTCACTGCTGTTCCAGCAGTCCACATGGTTGTGGACGGTTTTCAGCTGGCCTGTGCTCATGGACATGTTGCTATTCAGTCTGATTTACGCCTTTGTCATGCAAAGTTTTTTTGCCGGTGTCCTTAATCGCCACACAGTGGTGCGGGAGCAGCAAACCCTGACACTGCCTATGGCATTGCCCTTGGTGCGTGAGCGGGTGTGGCAGGAGCTGCAAGCGCGTTATGGTCGCCGGGCACGGGTGCAGGACGAGTGCCATTTCGAGGTATGTACCGCCTGGTCCGTGAAAAGCTGGGGTGAGCGTCTCAGTGTCGAACTGGCCGAGGCGGGCGGGGAGGCAACGCTGGTGCATCTAGGCAGTCAGCCACTGTGCCGGCTTACGCTGATGGATTGGAGCAAGAATCGCGACAATATCGATGGTTTGGTCAGGGCATTGGCTCAGAAGTAAGTCGGGCTTGTAGGCTGGTGCCGAGCTTGCGAAGCCCGGCGTTCACCGCGATGGAATGACCAAGGTTGGCCGCAAGCTGTCGCCGGTTTGCGGCCAACCTTGTTTTTCTGGGGTATCCGCTGCGCGGATGTTTTTTAGCTGCCGCTTTCCGCGCGGCGGCGGGGAAGGGGGATACCGCATCCCCCTTTCCAATCCCTGCTCTCCCGAAGGCGCAAGAATTCCCGCACCAACTGCCGCCAGCCCGGCGCCGCCCATACGCTGCGCTCAAAAGAGGGCGGCTTGTTTCCGGGCTGGCAGCAGTTGGCTCGGCTTGCGCCTACGGGACGGGGCGCGCCGGTTCGGTTTTGGCTGTTGTGAGGCGTAGTGTTCGGGTCGCTCGTAGGTCGGGTTAGCGCAGCGTAACCCGACAAGCTTTTCGGCTAGGCTTGTTCTATTTCCGCTCTAGTTTTCGTGTTCGTTCGCGGGCTTTTTGGCCAAGGCGATTTTGTCCGTGCTTTTGCTTCGCAGAAACTTCGTTTTCCGTGTGCTTCCGTGGCAAAAAATCAAGACCGATTACCGTCACAACGTAGGCTGCAAGCCGTGTCGGGTTACGCTGCGCTAACCCGACCTACGTGCTGAAGCCCGTATATACCGGGATGAAATACAAAAGGTTGGCCGCAAGCCGTTACCGGTTTGCGGCCAACCTTTTTGCTATGGAGCGGTTGTGAAATCACTCCGTCAGCAGCGGCAAAAACACCTCGTCCGGCAGTCCGTTGCCGCCGGTGGTCCACACCACCGGGATCACATTCCCCGGCCACTGTTCGCTGGCCAGCTGATGGGCGACGAAGCCGGCGGCGGCGGACGGCTCCAGCCGCAGGCCGTGTTGCTGCCACTGCTGGCGCACGGCCGCCAGCAGGCTGGCGTCGCTGACGGTGATCACCGCGTCGATCAGCTGCTGCACGATGCCGGCCACGGTGGCGGAGGCGCGCGGCACCGCCAGGCCGTCGGCCACGGTGCGGTTGTCGAGGCCGATGTCGTACACCGACAGCGCGTCGTCGCCAGTGGCGAGGCGCAGCAGGAAGCAGGGCGAGGCTACCGGCTCCACCAGCACGCACTGCACCGCGTCGCCGAACAGGCATTTCAGGCCGAAGGCGACGCCGCCGGGCGCGCCGCCGACGCCGCACGGCAGGTAGACCCGCAGCGGCTGCTCAGGGGTTGGCCGCAGGCCGGCGGCGGCCAGTTGCGGCGCCAGATCCCAGGCCGCGGCGGCGTAGCCGAAGAACAGCAGCAGCGAGCTTTCGTCGTCGATGAAATAGGCACGCGCATCGGCGGCCGCGTTGTTGCGCGCGGCGGCCACCGCCAGCGCGTAGTCGCCGGCATGCTCCACCACCGTGGCACCCAGCGCGCGCAGGCGCTGCTTTTTCCACTCCTTGGCGTCGTGCGACATGTGCACTTCCACTCCCAGCCCCAGCGCGCGTGCCATCACGCCGACGCTGTAGCCGAGGTTGCCGGTGCTGCCGACCAGGATGCGGTGCTGTGCGAACAGCGCGTGCGCCGGCGCGTCGGCCAGCAGCGCGTAGTTGTCGCCGGCTTGCAGCAGGCCGGCGGCCAGTGCCAGCTCTTCGGCGTGGCACAGCACCTCGTACACGCCGCCGCGCGCCTTGATGCAGGCGGTGATCGGCAGTGCGTGGTCGGCTTTCACCCACAGCGGCCGGCCGTGCTCGTCGCTCTGGCTCAGCAGTGGCGAGTCGATGCGGCCGTCGGCGGCGACGCTGTCCGGAAACAGCCGCGCCAGCAGCGGCGCGAAGCGCTGCCAGCGGGCGATGGCGGCTTCGATCTCGGCGCGGCCGTGGCCGCTGGCGGTCAGTGCGGCGGCGGCGGGACGCAGGCCGGGGTTGTGCCACAGCAAGGGCTGGCCGTGGCGCAGGGCGGCGGGGAGGGTATCGAGAGGGAACATGGCGTTTTCCTGTCAGAGCATGGCTGGCAGTGTGCGCGTGGCCGCTGGCGGCGACAAGCCAGCATTACTGCGCGGTCTGATTAGCCGGGCTAATGGCTTGCGCCGCCAGCCACGTCCGCTTCTGCGCCGCGCTCATCGCCTTTACCGCCAGCTCGGCGCGCAGCGCTTCGCCCTTGTCGGCAAATTCCAGCACCAGCGCGATGCGCTCGGGCGGAAAGCTGCGGGTGTAGCGCGCGCCCTTGCCGGCGACATGGGCGGCGTAGCGTTTCTCGACATTGTTGCTGATGCCGGTGTACAGGCTGCCGCCGCGGCATTCCAGCAGGTACAGGTACCAGCTCATGAGGCGTAAGGTTGGCCGCAAGGCCTGCGGCCAACGTTTTGTGCTGCGAGACTCACTCGGCCAGTGCCTGCTGCAGGTCGGCGATGATGTCGCGGATGTCCTCGATGCCCACCGAGCAACGCACCAGCCCACCGGGAATGCCCAGCGCGATGCGTTCCTGTTCGGTGCATTCCACGTGGCTGGTGGTGCTGGGCACGCCCAGCAGGGTGTCCACCGTGCCCAGCGTGGCGGCGCGGATCAACAGCTGGCAGCGCGGCAGCAGCCGGCGCACGGCGGCAAAACCGCCGGCCAGCTCGAAGCTGAGCACGCCGCCAAAGCCGTGCATCTGCTCGCGGGCGATGGCGTGTTGCGGATGATCCGGCAGGCCGGGGTAGTTCACCTGCGCCACCGCCGGCTGCTGCTGCAGCCATTGCGCCAGCGCCAGCGCATTGTCGTTGTGCTGGCGCATGCGCAACGCCAGCGTCTTGATGCCGCGCAGGATCAGGAAGGCGCTCATCGGGTCGAGGCAGGCGCCGTGGATCTCGCGGTAGTGGCGGATGCGGTCGGTCAGCGCCTGGCTGCCGCAGACGATGCCGCCCATGGCGTCGGCGTGGCCGCCCAGGAACTTGGTGGCGCTGTGCAGCACCAGGTCGGCGCCCAGCGCCAGCGGGTTCTGGTTCACCGGGGTGGCAAAGGTGTTGTCGATCACCACCACCGCGCCGGCGGCATGCCCAGCGGCGGCCAGACGGCGGATGTCCTGCACCTTCAGCAGCGGGTTGGTCGGCGATTCCAGGTACAGCAGCTCGCAGCCGCCGGCCAGCGCGGCGTCGAAGGCGGCGGCATCGGTGGTGTCGCACAGCGTCACCTGCACCCCCCACTGCGGCAGGGTGTGCTGCAACAGGTAGTGGCTGCCGCCGTAGGTGTCCTTGCCGGCCACCACGCGCGCGCCGGGCTTGAGCAGCGCCAGCAGCGTGCTGCTGATCGCCGCCATGCCGCTGCCGAAGCTCACCGCCGCCGCCGCGCCTTCCAGCGCCGCCAGCTTGGCTTCCAGCGCCAGGCTGGTGGGGTGGGCGCTGTTGCGCGCGTACAGCGGGCCGGCGACCTCGCCGCGCGCCACCTGTTCCCAGCTGTCCACATCCGGGTAGCCGTGGGCGATGCCGAACTCGATGGGCACCGCCAGCGCGGCGTGCGGGCGGTAGTCGTCTTCGCCAGCGCGAACGGCGAGGGTGGCGGGGTGCAGGGGAAGTGTGCTCATGACGGCTCCGGCTAGTGGTCTGGCAGCGTACGGGCTGCCCCGCGCCGGCAGGGGCGCGGCAATGGCGGCAGTGTGCCGCGATCGCCGGGCGCGGTAAAGTATGACGATGGGGCTACTGCGGCATGGTGCGGCAGGGTGTGCCTGGCAAGGAGTCAGGATGCAAATCGAACGGCTGGATCATCTGGTGCTGACGGTGGCGGATATTCCGCGCACGGTGGCGTTTTATCGTGATGTGCTGGGCATGGTGCCGGTGACTTTCGGCGAGGGCAGGGTGGCGCTGGAATTCGGCCGGCACAAGATCAACCTGCATCCGGCGGCGGCGCCCTTGCTGCCGCACGCGCGGGTGCCGCAGGCGGGCAGTGCCGATCTCTGCCTGATCGTGAGTGGCGAGTTGGATGAGGTGGCGGCGGAGCTGGCCGCCAAGGGCGTGGCCGTCGAGCTGGGTCCGGTGGCGCGCACCGGTGCGCTGGGGTCGATTCGCTCCCTGTATTTGCGCGATCCGGACGGCAATCTGCTGGAGCTGTCGGTGTACACCTGAGCGGAAAACGCCACGACCCGGCACAGGGCCGGGTCGTGAGGTGACAGGGTTGGCCGCATGCGGCCAACCTTGAGTGTTACAGCGCGCCGTAGGAGTGCAGGCCGGACAGGAACATGTTGACGCCGATGAAGGCGAACGAGGTCACAAGCAGGCCGACCACCGCCCACCACGCCAGCGGCTCGCCGCGCCAGCCCTTGACCAGGCGCATGTGCAGCCAGGCGGCGTAGTTCAGCCACACGATCAGTGCCCAGGTTTCTTTCGGGTCCCAGCTCCAGTAGCCGCCCCAGGCATCCGCCGCCCACATCGCACCGAGGATGGTGGCGATGGTGAAGAACAGGAAGCCGACGGCGATCGCCTTGTACATCACCTCGTCCAGCACCTCGGCCGAGGGCAGGCGGCTGGCGAGGATGCCGCGGCGGATCAGCAGCTGCGCCACGCCGATCATCGCCGACATCGCGAACGCGCCGTAGCCGACGAAGTTGGCCGGCACGTGGATCTTCATCCACCACGATTGCAGCGCCGGGATCAGCGGCTGGATCTCGTGCGCCTGGCGGTCGAAGGTGTACCACAGGATGAAGCCGACCGCGGCGCTGATCACCAGCAGCACGAAGGCGCCGACCTGGCGCACCGCGAACTTGGCCTCGTAGTACAAATACATCAGCGCGGTGATCAGGCAGAACAGGATGAACACTTCGTACAGGTTGGAGACCGGGATGCGGCCAACGTCCGGCGCGATCAGATAGCTTTCGTACCAGCGGGTGAACAGGCCGGCCAGCGCGAACACCGCCGCCGCCCAGGTCAGGCCGCTGCCCATGCGCATCAGCAGGTCGGCGCGGGAGAGGGTGCCGGCCCAGTACAGCACGGTGGCAAGGAAGAACAGCGTGCACATCCACATGAACGACGACTGGCTGGACAGCAGGTACTTCAGGCCGAAGCTTTCCACCGCGCGCGCCAGGTTGTGGTCGTACAGCTGGATCGCCAGCAGCGACACCGCCCCGGCCAGCGGGAAGAACCAGCGCCAGCTCGGCCAGAACCAGCCCAGCGCCACCAGCGCGATACTGCTGCCGGCCAGGATCAGCTGTTCGTAGTAGTCCAGCGCGCTGCCGTACAGGCTGAAGCTGTAGCCGGCGGCGACGACGATCAGCAGCGCGTACAGCCAGTCACCGGCGGCCAGACGCTTGTACAGCGGTTGTTGCAACACCATCTCCATCATGCTTCTCCAGCCTGTTTGTTCAGATAGTCGACCATGCGCTCGAAGTCCTGGTCCAGATCGCGGTTGTGGCGGTTGGAGGTCATCGCCAGTCGGGTGCCGTCGCGCTGCAGCAGCAGCCAGACGCGCACTTCGCGCACGTAGAACATCAGGATGATGCCGATCACCAGCAGCAGCGAGCCAAGATACACCACGTTCTTGCCCGGCGAGCGCGTCATTTGCAGGCCGGAGGACTGCACCTGCTCAAAGCCGCTCATTTCCAGGTATACCGGCGCCGCGTAGTCCTGCAGCGCGCTGACGCTGACCAGGCTGTCGAGCAGGAAGCGGTAGTGCTTGGCGTCCTGCGGCCATGGCGCCTGACCGGCCTTGGCCTGCGCCACGTCCATCACGTCGACCACCGCACCCTGCAGGATCTTGATATAGGTCTGCGCAATCGCCTGGCGCTTGTCGGCCGGTACCTTGTCGTCGAGGAACTGTTCCAGCGCGCCGAAGCCGCCCTGGGCAAAGCGCGACAGTACCCAGCGCACGCTGTCGGAGAACTGCTGCTGCATCGCCGGGCTGATCGCCTGACCCTGCATCGCCTTGGCGGTGGTGCGTTCACGGATCTCGTCGTACAGCGCCGGGTTCTTCAGTGCCGCGTACAGGCGCATGAAGCTGGCGATGCTCATGTCCTTGTCGAGCGGAATGCGCAGGTACTGGAACGGCTGTGCCACGTCGCTGCGCACCCCGGCCACCTGGTACCACTCGCCGTCCTGCTGCATCGGCGCCATGTAGTGCTGGTATTCACGCGCCTGGCCGTGCTGGTCGCGCAGCTTGAAGCTGATCGACGGGCCGATGTTCTTCAGCGCCTTGGTGTCCTGCCGTACCGAGCGCGCGTCGTTGAGGCGTTGTTCAAGAGACTTGTCGTCGCTGCCCGGCGCGCCGGTGTTTTCCACGTTGAACACGCGCAGCTCGCCGAATTCCAGCTTGTAGTCGCGGCCGTTGACCTTCAGCGGTTGTGCGCCCAGCGAGTTGCCCTTGATGTCGGTCGGCGCCGCCTGCGGGGTCTGCAGGTTCCACGCCTTCAGCTGCAGCGGCGAGCCGCCGTCGCCGAAGCTGGCCTGGTAGATGGCCACGCCGTCGACCACCAGCGGGTGGTTGACCTTGATGGTGTGTTCAGAAGTCTTGCCGCTGTCCTTGTCGGTGATGATCAGGTCGCTGGCGAACAGCTTGGGCATGCCGTTGCTGTAGTAGTCGACGTGGAATTTCTTCAGCGTGACTATGAACGGCAGCTCCTGCACCAGGTAGCCGTTGCCGCTGTTCATGAAGATCACGTCGGCGCTCTTGCCCTCCGGCACCGTCACGCTGCCGCGGAACGACAGGTTGCCGGCGCCAAGACGGCTCTGTTCCGGAATCTGTGCCTGCGGCAGTTCGCGCGTTTCCGGCTTGATGCTGCCGGTCAGCTCGCCGAGCTTGAGCGGCAGGTTGCCGTCCATCAGGCCGCCGATGCAGATCACCACCATCGCGATGTGGGCGAAGAAGTAGCCCAGCTTGTTGGCACTGCCCTTCTTCGCCGCCAGCAGCACGCTACCGTCGTCGCGCGGCACGCGCTTCACGCGCAGGCCGTGGCCCTGCAGCAGGCGCATCGCCCGTGCCTCGTCCAGCGTCAGGTCCAGCTGCTGGCTGTGGCGCATCGCCCGCAGCGAGTTGTCGGTGGCGCGCTCGCGGAAGCTCTTCATCTCGCGCAGGAAGGTCGGCCCGTTGCGGATGATGCACAGCGTGGTGGACAGCACCAGGAAGGCGAGGATCAGCAGGAACCACGACGAGTGGTACACGTCGTACAGGCCCAGCTTCTCGAAGGCGACAAACCAGAACTGGCCGAACTCGAAGGCGTAGTTGGGATAGGGCTCGTTCTGCTTGAGCACGGTGCCGATGATCGAGGCGATGGCCAGAATGGTCAGCAAGCCGATGGCGAAGCGCATCGAACTGAACAGCTCGTACGCGTGGTGAAGATTCGATGCTGAAGGCTTATTGGGTTTCATGTGTTTTCAAAGCACGACAAAGGGGGGCGTGAAGGCCCCCCTTTGGAACGTGACAGCAGCAAAAAGTTGCGCTTAACGCAGGCCGGAAATGTATTCTGCTACCGCTTTCATGTCGGCATCAGACATGCGCATGGCCACATCGGCCATGATCGAGTTCTTGCGATCCGTGCCAGCCTTGAAATCATTCAGCTGTTTGACGATGTAGGCGGCGTGCTGGCTACCCAGTGCCGGGTACTGCGCCGGGAAGCCCTTGCCGGCGGCACCGTGGCAGGCCATACAGGCCGGAACGCGGGTCACCGGGTTACCGGCCTTGTACAGCTTCTGGCCGGCTGGCAGCAGTGCCTTGTCGTTGGCCTGGCGTGCTTTCAGCTTCTGTTCGCTGAAGTACTCGGCCACGTTCTTCATGTCGGCGTCGGACAGGCTGGAAGCCATGCCCAGCATGATCGGGTTCTTGCGTTCGCCACTCTTGAAGGCCTTGAGCTGGCTTTCCAGGTATTTGGCGTGCTGGCCAGCCAGCGACGGGTTGGCGGAGGCCACGCTGTTGCCGTCCGCACCGTGACAGGCGGCACACACTTGCTCGGCAATCACTTTGCCTTTGGCGACATCGCCACGGGTCACAGCTGGGGTGGCGGCCAGTGCGCTACCGGCGAGGGTAGCGGCAGCGATCGCCAACAGCATCTTACGTTTCATGGTCACTCCTCGAGAGAGATTGCGTAAATATCTGTAAAGGTGGCAATTTCAAACCTGCTATTCTATACCAACTGACTTTACACTTACTACTATGACGATCTTTCAGAACGCCCGCTTCTTTACCACCGTAAATCATCTTAAGGATTTGCCGCCGACCCGTGCCGAGATCGCCTTTGTCGGGCGCTCCAATGCCGGCAAGTCCAGCGCCATCAATACCCTGTGCAACCGCACCCGCCTGGCCTTCGTGTCCAAGACGCCGGGGCGGACGCAGCATATCAATTTCTTCGACCTGGGCCAGGAGCGCTACCTGGTCGACCTGCCCGGCTACGGCTACGCCGAAGTGCCGGAGGCGGTGCGCGCCCACTGGGTGGAACTGCTGGGGCAGTACCTGCAGTCGCGTACCAGCCTGATCGGCCTGTTGCTGATCATGGATTCGCGCCGGCCGCTGCGCGATCTGGACTGGAAGATGATCGAGTTTTTCAGCGAGACCAACCGTCCGGTGCACATCCTGTTGTCCAAAGCCGACAAATTATCGCGTCAGGAGCAGCAGAAAGTCTTGGCCTCGGTCAAAAAAGAACTGCATGACTATCCGCAAATCAGCATCCAGCTGTTCTCCAGCTCGAAGAAGACCGGTACCGCCGAAGTCGAGCAGCAGGTGCAGGACTGGTTCGCCGCGGTGGCGGAGGACGACTTCGGTGGCGAAGAAAATCACGGTGCCGCCGGAACTTTGCCCGAGTAAGCCGTCAAAGTAAGCAGGTGTTCACACCTTCCTGCTTCACCTCCCTGAGCAGGAGCCTGCAAAGGTATTGACCCCGGCCCGTGCCGGGGTTTTTTCTTGCCCGCAAGACGGCGTGGCGGCATGAAAAAAGCCCGCCAGAGGCGGGCAAGCAGACAGCCAGGGTATTCGGGTGTGATGCGGGCTCAGCCAGCGTTGGCCGCAGCCAGCGCGGTGCTGCTGTGGCGCCAGTCGGTACCCAGCAGGCGCGAGCGGACCCAGCCGACGAGCAGCAGCAGCACGGTCAGTACGGCGGTGCTCAGCACTTCGATCTGGTGATCGTGGCGGAAGGCCATGAGCACCAGTACCGCGGCGATGAACAGGATCACCGCCCAGGTCAGCCACGGGAACAGCCACATCTTGAAGGCCGGGGTTTCGCCGCGGGCAATCATGCGCTGACGCATGCGCAGCTGGGAGATGGCGATCGCCATGTAAACCAGCAGGGCGATGGCGCCGGAGGTGGCCAGCAGCACGTTGAACACCGCTTCCGGTACCAGATAGTTGGCGATCACCATCATGAAGCCCACCACCATCGAACCCAGCACCGCGTTTTGCGGCGTGCCGTTGCTGGCGGTCTTATTGAACACCTGCATCGCGTCGCGACGGGTGGACAGCGAGTACAGCATGCGCGAGGCGGTATACAGCGCCGAGTTCAGGCAGCTGGCCACCGAGATCAGCACCACCACGTCAACGATGGCCTTGGCGTTGGGAATGCCGATCAGCTCCAGCGTGCGCTGGTAGGAGCCCAGTGCGGCCAACTGCGGGTCGTTCCACGCTACCAGCGAGGTCACCACGAAGATCGAACCGAGGTAGAACAGGCTGATACGCCATACCACCGAGTTGGTGGCCTTGGTGATCTGCTGCTGCGGGTTGTCGGATTCGGCGGCGGCGATGGTGACGATCTCGGTGCCGAGGAAGGTGAACATGGTGGTCAGCATCGCACCCAGCACCGCGCCGAAGCCGTTGGGCATAAAGCCGCCGTGGGCGAACAGGTTGGACATGCCACTGGTCTGGCTGCCCGGAATCAGGCCCATGATGGCGGCGGCGGCAATGGCCAGGAAGGCGATGATGGCGACCACCTTGACCAGCGCGAACCAGAATTCGAATTCGCCATAGTTCTTGACGCTGAACAGGTTGGTGATGGTCAGCAGCACGGTGATGCCCAGCGCAAACGCCCACAGCGGCACGCCGGCAAACCAGGTGTGCAGGATGGTGGCGGCAGCGGTGGCCTCCAGCGGGATCACCAGCACCCAGAACCACCAGTACAGCCAGCCGATCAGGTAACCGGCCCAGTGGCCGATGGCGCGGTCGGCGTAGGTGGAAAACGAGCCGGTGTCCGGCGAGGCGACCGCCATTTCACCGAGCATGCGCATGACCAGGATCACCAGCAGGCCGGCGATGGCGTAGGCGATCAGCACCGCCGGGCCGGCTTCGGCAATGGCGTGGCCGGAGCCGACAAACAGGCCGGCGCCGATCACGCCGGCGATGGACAACATGGTGACGTGACGTTCCTTGAGCCCGTGGCTCAGTCCTGGGGATGAAGCACTCATTGGATCAGATTCTCCGTTGGCGGCTGCCTGGTGACCGTGCGCGGACGCGCCGGTACCGTTATTGGGTTGCTGGGGAGTGCAGGGCAGCCGCGATTGTTGTTGCAAGCAAAAGCCGGCGGCAGTGTAAGCGCTGATTGGTGATAAAATTAGACCCAATCCTGTTTTTTTAATAGAACCAATCTGCGCGGTTTCCTGCCATGGCGTCCCCGTCCTCCCCCTCCCAGATCGCGCTGCAGCAAATGCTGGCCGACCTGCTGCTGCAGCACTTCCGCCGCGACAGCGCCGAATCCAACACCCTGCAGCTGTACCGCCTGCTGCGCGACGGCATCCTGCAAGAGGTGCTGCCGCCGGGGCTGCGGCTGCCGTCGTCGCGACAGCTGGCACAGGAACTGGGCATCGCGCGCAATACCGTGATCCACGTCTACGAACGGCTGGTGGTGGAGGGCTATCTGGCGGCCGGGGTTGGCCGCGGCACCTTCGTGCTCGACACCGGGCCGGAGCGCCTGCCGGGGCGCGAGCCGGCGGTAGCCAGGGGCGGCGCCGACAGCCTGGCCGAGATTTCGCGGCGCGGCACGCAGCTGGTGGCGCAGGCCGGCGCCGGCGAGAAGCAGTGGGGCGCCTTCATGCCGGGGGTGCCGGAGGTGCGTACCTTTCCGTCGCGCACCTGGATGCGGCTGCACAACCGCCAGTGGCGCAAGCCGCAGCCGGACCTGCTGACCTACTCCGTCGGCCCCGGCCTGCCGGCGCTGCGCAGCGCGCTGGCCGACTACCTGCGCAGCTCGCGCGGCGTGATCTGCACCCCGGAACAGATCATCGTCACCAACGGCTCGCACGCGGCGCTGCAGCTGATCGCGCTGTTGCTGGGCGATGTCGGCGACAGCGCGTGGGTGGAGAATCCGGGTTACTGGGGCGTGCACAGCGTGTGGCGCAGCAGCGGGCTCGACACGCAGCCGGTGGCGGTGGACGGTGACGGCCTGCAGGTGGAGGAGGGCGCGCGGCTGGGGGCGCCGAAGCTGATCTACGTGTCGCCGTCACACCAGTATCCGCTGGGCGCGGTGATGAGCCTGGCGCGGCGGCGGCGCCTGCTGGCCTATGCGCGGCGCAATCACTGCTGGATCGTGGAGGACGACTACGACAGCGAATTCCGCTACGGCCGTTCGCCGCTGCCGTCGCTGCAGGGCCTGGACCGCCACGGCCGCGTCATCTATCTGGCCACCTTTTCCAAGGTGATCTATCCGGGGCTGCGGCTGGCCTATATGGTGGTGCCGGAGGCGCTGGTGGCCAGCTTCCAGACCGGGCTGTCGGAGATGTTCCGCGGCGGGCAGTACCTGACGCAGGCGGTGCTGGCGGATTTCATCGCCGAGGGTCACTTCGTGTCGCACATCCGCCGCATGCGCCATCTCTATGCACTACGGCGCGAGACGCTGCTGGCGGCGATCGCCGCGCATTTTGGCGCGCGGCTGCCGATCCATGACGGCGCCGCCGGCCTGCATCTGGTGCTGGGCCTGCCCGATGGCTGCGACGATCACGCCATTGCCGAGGCCGCGTTGCAGCAGGGCATCCTCACCCGGCCGCTGAGTGCCTATTACCGCGGCGTGGCGCCGGCGCAGCAGGGCCTGCTGCTGGGCTATGCCCATGTGCACGAGCAGGATATCGCCGGCCACTTCGCCACCCTGGCCGCGGTGATCAAGGCGGCCGGCATCGGCCTGGCGCCGGCACCATGAAAAAACCGCCTGGCTACGCGGAGGTAGGCAGGCGGTGCTGGGGCAGGTACAGCGGGCTTAGCGGGTGATCACCGGCGCCACGCTGAGTGCATTGGCGACGGCCAACGCTTCGTGGTCGCCCTGGAACGGGCCCATGCGGATGCTGTAGATGCCCTCGTGATTGACGATGGCCAGCTTGTCGTCGTGCAGGCTGTCGTCGGCCAGCAGCTTTTTCAGCTCGGCCTCGGCACGGGCCAGCCGCGAGAAGTTGCCCAGCTGCAGGTACAGCGGATCGCTGGCGGCAGCCTGCATCGCAGGCGGCTTGGTGGCGATGCGCTCGCTGCCCTTGACCGGGAACACGCGCTCGATCAGCACCTCGGCCGAGCCGCGGTTGACGTAGCCCAGGCGATGGGCGGCGGCGTAGCTGAGGTCCATCAGCCGGCTCTTGTGGAACGGGCCGCGGTCATTGATGCGCACGATCACCGATTCGCCATTGCTGACATTGGTGACGCGGGCATAGCTCGGGATTGGCAGCGTCGGATGCGCCGCGGTCATCGCGAACATGTCGTAGCGTTCGCCGGAGCTGGTCTTGCGACCGTGGAACTGTTTGCCGTACCAGGAGGCGCGGCCGGTCTTGCGGTAAGGCTTGGCGCTCTTGTCCGGGCGGAAGCTCATGCCCAGGGCAGTGTAGGGCAGGTTGGCCGCAGCGATCAGCGGTTCTGCCTGGGGAACGGCGTCCGGAACCAGGTCCAGGTTAACCGGGATGTTGCTGCCCGGGCCGTCATTCTGAAAGTAGGCGCCTGTGTTGGCAGGCGATTTTTTGGTCGTGACCTTGGCTGTCTGGGTGGCAGTTGCCGGTCTGACGGTGGTACAGGCCACCAGTACAGCACTGATGAACGCAAGCCACAGCCATCGGTAAAAAGGTCGCATGAACCTCTCCTATGCTGTTGCGCCAACTCAGTGAACTGGCTCAGATCCCTCCGGCAAAACCGTGTTGACGCCAGGCCTCGAAGACGAGGACAGCGACAGCATTAGAGAGATTGAGACTGCGTGATTCGGCCCGCATCGGCAACCGCACCCGCTGGTCAGTCGGGAGACTGTCCAGTACTTCCTGGGGCAAGCCGCGTGATTCAGGTCCGAACAGCAAAACATCGCCGGGTTGGAAGGCGATGCGGTCGTGCCGCGTGGCGCCCTTGGTGGTGGCCGCGAAGATGCGGCGCGGGCCAAGGTGGGCCAGACAGGCTTCCCAGTTCTCGTGAACCACCATGCGGGCGTACTCGTGATAGTCGAGTCCGGCGCGTTTCAGTTTGGCGTCTTCGAGCGGAAAACCCAGCGGTTTGACCAAGTGCAGTTCACAGCCGGTGTTGGCACAGAGTCGAATAATATTGCCCGTATTGGGCGGTATTTCCGGCTGGTAGAGAACAACAGTAAACATCGTTGCGGGGTGAATAATCCGGTAAATCAACAGGTTGGTCAAATTTTGTGGTCGGAGGCCCTGGCAAGCACCCAGGCTTCGACCCGTTTTGCGCCCGCTTTTTGCAGCGCTTTGGCCAGCGCATCGAGGGTGGCGCCGGTGGTGGCGACGTCGTCGACGATGGCGATGGAAAGCCCGTCACAGCGGCGCTTTACGCAAAAAGCATCGCGCACATTGCGCAGCCGCTGGCGGCGGTCGAGCGCGGCCTGCGGCGCAGTGTTGCGTTTGCGCACACACAAGTCGTGGACGATGCGGCCGCCGATTGTAGCAGCGACTGCCTGCGCCAGGGCATCCGGCAGGTTAAAACCGCGTTCCGCCAACCGTGCCGGCGCCAGCGGCACCGCGACCACCAGGTCGATTTCCGGCCGCTGCGGCGTGCTTTGCAACTGCTGTCGCAACAGGCTGGCGAGCGCGCCTTGCAACGCCGGCTGGCGGCCGTATTTACAGGCGCCGATCAGGCCGTCCAGCGGGTAGTCGTAGCCGTAGGCGGCGTGCAGGCGCGCAAACGCCGGTGCGGCGCGCAGGCAATGGCCGCAGGGCACCAGGCTACTGGCCGCCGCCGCGGCGCATACCGGGCAGCGCGTCGCGGCGGGTGGTGCCAGCGTCGCGACACAGGCAGCGCAGACGCCGCTGGCACACGGACGTTGGCCGCACAGCTGGCAGTGTTGCTCAAAAACAAGGCAGTTGTTAAGCAATGCCGCAATCGCGTTTGACAGCATGGTCGGCCCTCGCGCAAGATTCGCCCAGTTTTGACTCTCAGACAGTGACGATAGCCCACCATGACCCAGGCCACCATCCAATTCCAGCGTCCCGCCACCCTGCACCCCGAATCCGCGCTGTGGAGCCAGCAGGAAATCGAGGCGCTGTACGACCTGCCGTTCATGGAGCTGGTGTTCCGTGCCGCGGAAGTCCATCGCCAGCACTTCGACCCCAGCCGCGTGCAGCTGTCGACGCTGGTGTCGATCAAGACCGGTGGCTGTCCGGAGGACTGCGGCTACTGCCCGCAGTCGGTACACCATGAAACGGCGGTGGAAAACCAGCCGATGATGACGGTGGACGAGGTGGTGGACGCCGCGCGCCACGCCAAAGCCAACGGTGCCGGCCGCTTCTGCATGGGCGCCGCCTGGCGCGGCCCGAAGGATGCCGACCTGGAAAAGACGCTGGACATGGTGCAGCGGGTGAAGGCGCTGGGCTTGCAGACCTGTGCCACCTTCGGCCTGCTGAAGGACGGCCAGGCCGAGAAGCTGAAGGATGCCGGCCTCGACTACTACAACCACAATCTGGACACCGCCCCGGACAAGTACGCCGACATCATCCAGACCCGCGACTATGAAGACCGCCTCGCCACGCTGGGCAAGGTGCGCGGTGCCGGACTGTCGGTATGCTGTGGCGGCATCGTCGGCCTCAACGAGACCCGCGAGCAGCGCGCCGGACTGATCCTGCAGCTGGCCAACCTCGACCCGCAGCCGGAGTCGGTGCCGGTCAACAACCTGGTGCAGGTGACCGGCACACCGCTGGATGGCGCCGAGTCGCTGGACTGGACCGAGTTCGTGCGTACCATCGCCGTGGCGCGCCTGACGCTGCCGAAGAGCTATATCCGCCTGTCGGCCGGCCGCCGCGAGATGCCGGAAGCGATGCAGGCGCTGTGCTTCCTCGCCGGCGCCAACTCCATCTTCTACGGCGACAAGCTGCTGACCACCGGCAATCCGGACGTCGACGCCGACCGCGCGCTGATGGACAAGCTGGGCCTGCAGCCGCTGTAAACTGCCGTCATGGCATCATCGAAAAGCACCTTGCCGCCGGCGGGTGCTTTTTTTTCATCAATCGAACAAGGAAAGGTTGGCCGCATGCGTCCCGATCAACTCGCCGGCGCGCTGTCGCAACTGCAGGCCGAACATCGCCTGCGCCAGCGCGCGGTACTGGACAGCCCGCAGGGGCCGCGCGTCAGCATCGGCGGCCGCGACTATCTGGCCTTCGCCAGCAACGACTATCTGGGCCTCGCCAATCATCCGGCGCTGAAGGCGGCGATGCGCGAGGCGATCGAGGCGTGGGGCGTCGGCAGCGGCGCCTCGGCGCTGGTGGCGGGGCACTTCGCCATCCAGCAGCAGGCGGAGGAGGCACTGGCCGAATTCGTCGGCTGCGAGGCGGCGCTGCTGTTCGGCTCCGGCTATGCGGCCAACCTTGGCGTGGTCAGCAGCCTGGTCGGCCGCGGCGATGCCATTTTCGCCGACAAGCTCAACCACGCCTCGCTCAACGACGCCTGCCAGCTGTCGCGGGCCGAATTCAAGCGCTTTCGCCACAACGATCTGGCGCATCTGGCGCAGTTGTTGCAAAACACGCCAGCGGCGTCGCGGCTGATCGTGGTGGATGCGGTGTACAGCATGGAAGGCGACGAAGCGCCGCTGGCAGAGCTGCTGCAGCTGGCGGAACGCTATGACGCATGGTTGTATCTCGACGACGCGCACGGCTTCGGCATCCTCGGCAACGGTCGCGGCGCGCTGGTCGAGCACGCGTTGCAGCACCCGCGCGTGGTGTACATGGCCACGCTGGGCAAGGCTGCCGGGGTGGCCGGCGCCTTTGTCGCCGGCAGCCGCCAGCTGATCGACTGGCTGGTCAACCGTGCGCGCACCTATATCTTCACCACCGCGCATCCGCCGGCGCAGGCGGCGGCGGTGCTGGCCAGTTTGCAGCTGATCGAGCAGGAGTCGTGGCGTCGCCTGCTATTACAAGAGCATATTTCGGCATTGCGTGCTGCGCTGATGGAAACTTCTTTCCGGTTATGCTCTTCCCGTATGCCAATTCAAGCGATTATTATTGGCGGCAACGAGGCTGCCGTGCAGATGGCAGGGGATTTACAGGATTCGGGGATCTGGGTTCCCGCCATCAGGCCTCCCACGGTGCCGGCAGGAACCGCGCGCTTGCGCGTGTCACTGTCGGCGGCGCATTCCGGGCAGGACGTTTCACAACTGGCACAGGCGCTGGTCAGGCTGTTGCGCTGACCCGGCCACTGCCGTTGCCCTGTCCGGTGTGCCCTATAACAATAAAATCGCGGTTGCGATGCGTGGCCGCGTAGTGGGCTCAACCAAAATCGTATGAATAGCACGGCTGATATTCTGTTTTCGCCCGAAGAAGCCGCCGAAGCTGCCCTGGATTTCCTGTTCTGCTGGCAGCTGCCGCTCGGGGCGAGCGTTTGGGGAAAGCTGGGGGAGGGGTGGCGCTGCCTGGCGCAGCGGGGGGATGTGTCCGCCCTGCCGACGCCGCAGGCAGGTGTCCCGCTCCCGCCGCTGGATGCTGCCGTCTGCTGCCAGGTACTGGGCAGCCACGCGCAGCCGCTCGGCTTCCTGTTCTGGCATGGCTGCGCCGCCAGCGAGCGCACCGCGCAGCTGGCGCTGCTGCTGACCGGACACCTGACCAGTGCCAGCCTCAGCAATGACCTGAGCGCGGCACGCGTCACCCACCATACCCTGCTCGACATCAACCGCCTCGCCAACGAGTCGCAGAATGTCGAGCACTTCCTGCGCCGTCTGCACCGCGCGGTGAGCCGGCTGATGCCGGCCGACAACTTCTATATCGCGTTGCTGGACGAGGGTGGCAGCGCGTTGCGCTTTCCCTATTTCTCCGACGTGATGGAGCCGCGGCCGCCGCGGCCGGACGAGGTGTTTCCCTGCGGCGGACAGACGCCGTCGCTGACCGCCTGGCTATGCCGCCAGCACTCCTTCATGCTGTTGTCGGGCGCCGAGATCGACAGGCTGTGCCGGCAGCAAGGCGTGGTGATGTCCGGGCTGATGCCGTCGTGGTGGATGGGGGTGCCGCTGCTTGATGCCGCCAGCAAGGTGGTCGGCGCGGTGGTGGTGCAGAGCTACGACGTGCACCAGCGCTTCGATGACGCGGCGCAGAGCGCCTTCCTGTTCATCGCCCACCATATCGCCAGCGCGCTGGACCGGCTGGCGCACCGCGCCGAGCTGGAGCGCAAGGTATGGCTGCGCACCGCCGAGCTGGAAGGCATCAATATCCGCCTGCACGCCGAGGTGGCCGAGCGCAAGCGCACCGAGCAGCTGCAGAGCGTGCTGTTCCGCATCGGCGACATCTCCAATACCAGCCTGTCGATGGAGGCCTTCTTCGTCGGCCTGCATCGGCTGCTGTCCGAGTTCATCGACGCCAGCAACTGCATGGTGTGCCTGCACGACAGCGAGCGCAACGAGCTGAGCTTTCCCTATTGTTCCGACCTGTACCTGACCGATCCGCTGCCGCAGCGCCCCGGGCGCGGCCTGCTGGAACAGGTGCTGCACAGCGGCCGGCCGCTGCTGCTGGCCGAAGCCAGCGGCCATGTGCTGCTGGCCAGCGACGATCACGACATCGCGGTGCCGGTCAGCTGGCTGGGGGTGCCGCTGTACAGCGGCAACGAACTGCGCGGCGTGCTGGCGGTGCAGAGCTACGAGCCGAGCGTGCGCTACTCCTACCGCGACCAGGAGCTGCTGGAGTTCGTCGCCAACCACATCGGCAGCGCGCTGGCGCGGGTGCAGGCGCTGGACGACCTGCAGCGCGCCTATGCCGACCTGGAACAGCGCGTGCTGGAGCGTACCAACGAGCTGGACGCCGTCAACGCCCAGCTGCAGCACGACAGCCTGCACGATCCGCTGACCAAGCTGCCCAACCGCAGCTATTTCTCGCGCGTACTGAAGCGCAACTGGGACCAGTTCCAGCTCGATCCGACGCAGCGCTTCGCGGTGGTGTTCATCGACCTCGACCGCTTCAAGCTGGTCAACGACACCCTCGGCCATCTCGCCGGCGACCACCTGCTCACCGAGGCCGGGCAACGCATCCGCAGTTGCCTCGGCTATGCCGATTTCCTGGCCCGCCTCGGCGGCGACGAGTTCGCGGTGCTGCTGTCCGGCGTCGACTCGCTGGAAGAGTGCGAGCGGCTGGCGCAGAGCCTGGTCGGCGAGTTCGAACGCCCGATCATGCTGTCCGGGCGCGAGCTGTTCACCACCGTCAGCGTCGGCCTGGTGCTGGCCGACAAGGAACACTACTCGCGTGCGGAAGACCTGCTGCGCGACGCCGACCACGCGATGTACCGCACCAAGCAGCGCGGCCGCCACGGCTACACCCTGTTCAATCACGAGCTGCGCCGCAACCAGGCCGACCAGTTGGCGCTGGAGGCCGAGCTGCGCCACGCGCTGGAAAACCGCCACGAACTGGTGCCCTACTACCAGGCGATCGTGGACAGCCACAGCGGCAAACTGGCCGGCTTCGAGACGCTGGTGCGCTGGCACCACCCGCAGCGCGGCCTGATCGCGCCGGGTGTGTTCCTGCCGATGGCGGAGGAGAGCGGCCTGATCCTGAAGCTGGACCGCTACATGATCGAGCACGCCTGCGCGCAGCTGGCGCAGTGGTACGGCAGCGGCCGCATCGACCACGCGGTGTGCCTGCACATCAACCTGTCCTCGGCGCACTTCCACGATCCGGGGCTGGTCGGCTGGCTGCAGGAGCTGATGCAGCGGCACGCGCTGCCGGTGGGCACGCTGCACCTGGAAATCACCGAAAGCGCGCTGATCGACGTGCCGGACGTTGCGATCGAGGTGATGCGGCAGCTGAAGGAGCGCGGCATCTGCCTCGCGCTGGACGACTTCGGCACCGGCTACTCGGCGCTGTCCTACCTGCACCGCTACCACTTCGACGTGCTCAAGATCGACCAGGCCTTCGTGCGCGACATCCACTGCCACGAGGAATCCTCCGCCATCGTGCGCGCCATCCTGGCGCTGGCGGCGGCGCTGGGGCTGGACGTGGTGGCGGAAGGGGTGGAAACCATGCTGCAGGTGCAGACCTTGCGCCAGCTCGGCTGCCCGCGGCTGCAGGGCTACTACTTTGCCCGGCCGGCACCGGCGGCGGAGCTGGACTGGTCGCGGCTGGCCGGCATGCAGCAGGAGCTGGCTCACGCCGGCGACGGTTTGCTGCCGTCGCTGGCATGAGTGCAACGGGCTTTCTTTCTCGGCGCGCTATTGCGAAAATCGGGTTTTGCCCCATTTGCACTAGTCGATGACCCTGTTTATAGAATCCCGCGGCCGTGGCCCGGATCTGGTGCTGCTGCACGGCTGGGGGCTGCACGGCGGCGTGTTCGAGCGCGTTGCGGCCAACCTTGAAGCCGATTTCTGTCTGCACCTGGTGGATCTGCCCGGCCACGGCGCCAGCGCCGCGGCCGCGCACTTTGACGCAGCGGCGATTGCCGACGCGCTCGCCGGCCACTTCCCGCTGCCGGTGCATCTGCTCGGCTGGTCGCTCGGCGGCCTGATCGCGCAGCACTGGGCGGCGCAGCATCCGCAGCAGGTGCGCAGCCTGGCGCTGGTCGCCACCAGCCCGCGCTTCGTGCGCGACGAAGCCTGGCCGCATGCGCAGGCGCGCGAAGCGATCGAGGGCGTCGGTGCCAATCTCGACACCGCTTTCGAGCTGACGCTGGAGCGCTTTCTCGCGCTGCAGATGATGGGCGCGCCGGCGGCACGCGACACGCTGAAGGCGCTGAAGGCGCAGCTGTTTGCCCATGGCCGGCCGCAGGGCCTGCTGCCGGCGCTGCACTGCCTGCTGCACGCCGACGCGCGCGCGCTGGCACCGGCCATCGCCTGTCCGGTCGGCCTGTTCTACGGCGCGCGCGACGCGATCACCCCGATCGGGGCCGGGCGCTGGCTGGCCCAGCAGCTGGCCGACGCCACTTTTTACGACTTTCCCCAGGCTTCGCACGCACCGTTTCTGTCGCATGAAACGGACTTTGTCGAAGCCCTGCGACTACATCTGGAACAGCACGCATGAGCGAAGCGTTTTACACCGACAAAGACCGCGTTCGCGCCTCGTTCGAGCGGGCGGCCACCAGTTACGACTCCGCCGCGGTACTGCAGCGCGAGGTGTCCGACCGCATGGCCGAGCGTCTCGACTACATCAAGCTGCAACCGGCGGTGATCCTCGACGCCGGCAGCGGCACCGGCTACGGCGCGGCGATGCTGCGCCAGCGCTACCCGCAGGCGCGGGTGCTGGAGCTGGACCTGGCGCACGGCATGCTGTGCGCGTCGCGCGAGAAGCAGCGTGACAGCCAGGGCATGCTCGGCCGCCTGTTCCGCCGCCCGGCGCCGTGGCAACTGTGCGCCGATGTCGAGCGCCTGCCGCTGGCCGACAACAGCGTCGACATGATCTGGTCCAATCTGGCGATCCAGTGGGTCAACGTGCCGGACAGCGTGTTTGCCGAATTCCAGCGCGTGCTGAAACCGGAGGGCATGGTGATGTTCTCGACGCTGGGGCCGGATACGCTGACCGAGCTGCGCGCCGCCTTCGGCGCGGTGGACGGCGCCACCCACGTCAACCAGTTCATCGACATGCACGATCTGGGCGATGCGCTGATGCACTGCGGCTTCTCCGAGCCGGTGATGGACATGGAAAAGATCGTGATGACTTACGACAGCGTGCGCGAGGTGATGCACGACCTGAAGGCGATCGGCGCCCACAATGCAACTGCCGGCCGGAATCGTGGTCTGATGGGCAAGCACACCTGGCAGCGGATCTGCGACGCCTACGAAACGCGGCGCCGCGACGGCCAGTTGCCGGCAACCTACGAAGTGCTGTACGGCCACGCCTGGAAGGCGCAGCCGAAGAAAAAGCCGACCATCCTGGCTGACGGTAGCCAGGTGATCGAATTCAGTCGTTCCCCACCCAAGCAGTGAGAGCCTTGCCCATGTGGTCTGTGTCCAGAATTGCAGCCAGTGCTGCAATTTTTTTATTGGCGGCGTGCACCACGCCGACCCCACCGGTGGTAGTGGTCCCGAAACCGGTACTGAAACCGAAAGTCGCACTGGCGCTGGGCGGCGGCGCGGCCAAGGGCTTCGCCCATGTCGGCGTGATCCGCGTGCTGGAGCAGAACGGCATCGTGCCCGACATCATCACCGGCACCAGTGCCGGCAGCATCGTCGGCGCCATCTATGCTTCCGGCGTCGACGGCGAGGCGTTGCGCTACCGCGCGCTGCGCATCAACGAGAGCGACCTGCGCGACTTCACCTTCTCCACCTCCGGCTTCCTGAAGGGCGAGAAGCTGGCGGCGATGGTCAACCAGCAGGTGGACGGCAAGAAGATTGAGCAGCTGACGCGCCGCTTCGGCGCGGTGGTCACCGATCTGGACAGCGGTGCGCGGGTGGTGCTGAAGAGCGGCGACACCGGCACCGCGGTGCGCGCCTCGGCGGCGATTCCCAACGTGTTCCAGCCGGTGACCATCAACGGCCGCCGCTACGTCGACGGCGGGCTGACCAGCCCGGTGCCGGTGATCGCCGCCCGCGAGATGGGTGCCGACATCGTGATCGCGGTCGACATCTCGGCCAAGCCCACCGGCAAGAGCGCGCTCGGCTTCCTCAGCCTGCTCGACCAGAGCCTCAACATCATGAGCCAGGCAGCGCTGACGCAGGAGCTGAAACAGGCCAACGTCACGCTGCGGCCGCGGGTATTGCACATCGGCTCCGCCGATTTTGACGAGCGCGGCGCGGCGATGCTGGAAGGCGAGAAGGTGGCGCGCGAAGGGCTGCCGGTGATCCGCCAGGCCATTGAGCGCTGGGCGACGGCGCGCAGCGCGGCCAAGTGATGCCATAATGCCCCCACCAGCAATTATTGGAGTTTCCGCATGATCATCCTGTACGGTTCCGCGCTGTCGCCCTGGTACAACAAGGCCAAGGTGGCCCTGCTCGAAAAGGGCGTCAACTTCGAGGAGCGGCTGCAGCGCCCGTCGCAGGACGAGGCGGTGCTGGCGGCCAGCCCGATGGGCAAGATTCCCTACGTCGACATCAACGGCTTCAAGCTGGCCGAATCCGGCGCCATCGTGGAGTGGCTGGAGGATGCCTACCCGACGCTGTCGCTGCTGCCGCCGTCGACCAACGGCCGAGCCCGCGCCCGTGAACTGGCGCTGCTGATCGAGCACTACCTGATCGCCGCCAGCGCGCCGCTGGTGCGCCACGCGCTGTTCGGCGCGCCGCTGTCGGAGCAGGGCAAGGCCGAGGTGGCGGCCAACCTCGAACGAGGTGCCGCCGCGCTGGCGCGGCGCATGGTGCCGGAGGGCAACTGGTTGTGCGGTGACGATTTCACCGTCGCCGACATCGCGCTGGCGGTGGCGCTGCCGCATCTGGGCTATCTCGGCAGCACGCTGCTGGGTCACGACCCGCTGGCCAGCCTGCCGTTGCCACCGCAGTACCACGAGCGGCTGGCGCAACGCGCCAGCGTGGCACGCATGTGGCACGACCGCGAGCAGGCGCTGCGCAAGTTCCTGCCGCACTGAGCGACCGCGGTGTCCCCCGACAGCCATCCAGCCTCGCGGCGGATGGCTGTTTTGCCGTCTACGGCAGTCCTTCCTCGAACAGCGGCAGCTGCTGCGCCGCCGGGCTGTCCTCGCGCAGGCGCACGCCGACGCCGAGCAGGCGCACCGGCTTGTTGCCGCGGGCGAAGCCGGTGTGCAGCAGCTGCTGGAATACGTCTGCGGCCAACGTTTGCCCGGCCAGCTCGACCGTGGTCTGGCTGAAGTCGGCAAACTTGATCTTGACGCTGAGGCCGCGAAACGCCGGCGTGCCGATGCGCTGCAGCCGCTGTGCAAGCCGCGTCAGCAGCGGCGCCAGCTCGGCCTCGCAGCTGGCGAGATCGGGCAGGTCGCGACTGTAGGTTTCCTCCACGCTCACCGATTTGCGCTCGCGCGCCGGCTCCACCGCGCGGTGGTCGATGCCGCGCGACAGGTCATACAGGGTTTTGCCGAACTTGCCGAAGCGCTGCAGCATTTCCAGCAGCGGCAGCCGCTGCAGGTCGCCGCAGCTGTGCAGCCCCTGAGCCTTCAGCCTGGCGGCGGTGACGGCGCCGACGCCCCAGATCTTTTCCACCGGCAGGGTCTCGACAAAGGTGGCGACGTCCTGCGGCCGCACCAGCCATTGCCCGTCCGGCTTGTTCCAGTCGCTGGCGATCTTGGCGAGAAACTTGTTGGGGGCGATGCCGGCCGAGGCGGTGATGCCGACCTCGTCGCGGATGGCGGCGCGGATCTCTGCCGCCATCAGGCTGGCGCTGCCGTGGCAGTGCGGCTGGCCGCTGACATCGAGGTAGGCTTCGTCCAGCGACAGCGGCTCGATCAGCTCGCTGTAGCGGTGGTAGATCGCCTGCACCGCGAGGCTGGCCTGCTTGTAGCGGGCAAAGTCCGGCGGCACGATCAAGAGAGCCGGGCAGCGGCGCAGCGCCAGCGATGACGGCATCGCCGAGTGCACGCCGTAGCGGCGCGCCTCGTAGTTGCAGGTGGCGATCACGCCGCGCTGCCCCGGCTGGCCGCCGACGGCGAGCGGGATGTCGCGCCACGCCGGGTTGTCGCGCATCTCCACCGCGGCGAAAAAGCAGTCGCAATCGATGTGGATGATCTTGCGCTGGATGCTCACCTTGCGGCCAACCTTGCGTCAGCCGCCGCGCTCGCTGTGGCCGAGACCCTTGTCCGGTGCGATGCGGTCGCGCAGCAGCTGTTTCAGCTGCTTGATGTCGGGAAAGCCGCCGTCGCGCGCGCGGTCCCACAGCAGCTCGCCGTCGACGCGCACCTGGAACACGCCGCCGCTGCCGGGTTGCAGCGCGACTTCGCCGAGTTCCTTTTCAAAGGTGGTCAGCAGTTCCTGCGCCATCCAGGCGGCACGCAACAGCCAGCGACAGCCGGTGCAATAGCGGATGGCGACAACGGGCAACAGCGGGGAAGTGTCAGGGCTCATGAAGGTTGGCCGCAAGCAAAAAGGCCATGGTAATGCCGAATACGAGAGGGGGAAACCCGAAGGGACGCTGCACCGCTACCTTGCTTCGCAATATCTCTGTGTTGTTGTGTCGTGGCTCTTTGAAGAGCTGTATTTTCTCCTCCATCACCCGGCTATCTGTGTAAACCTGGCGCTGTGCGTGGAGGCAGCGGTGCAAACGCAGGGCCAGTGTGCATCAAGCCGGTGCATTGGGGAAGCACGCGGCGCGATTGTCCGACAATGTTGCTTTGCACCATGTTACATCTTTGCAACGTTTGCTTACATTTATCGATAGTGCCGCCTGCGGCTACAGTGCCAGCGTCGGATTGTCGATCAGGAAGCGCTCCATGTCGCCGGCTGGCAGCGGCCGGCTGATCAGGTAGCCCTGCGCGTAATCGCCGCCATGCTCGGCCAGAAAGCGCGCCTGGCGGATATTCTCGATGCCCTCGCCGGTGACCGAGGCACCGAGGGTGTGCCCCATCGCCACGATCATGCGCACCAGGTTGCTGCCGCCAACGCTGTCCGGCACCTGGTCGAGGAACTGCTTGTCGATTTTCAGCTTCTCGGTGGGGAAGCGGCGCAGGTAGCTGAACGAGGCGTAGCCGGTGCCGAAGTCGTCGATGGCGATGCCGATGCCCTGCGCGCGCAGCTTGTGCAGGTTGCTGTCGATGGTCGGCGTGTTGCGCAGCGCCAGCCCCTCGGTCACCTCCAGCTCCAGCGCGTCGCCGGGCAGGTGGTGGGTGGCCAGCTGGCTGGCGACCACCTCGGCAAAGCGCGCGTCCTCCAGCTGCACCAGCGACACGTTGACCGAAATCACGAACTGGCTGAGATAGCGCGCGCGCCACTGCACCGCCTGGCGGATGGCCTCGCCCAGCACCCACTCGCCGATGTCCTTGATCAGCCCGGTTTCCTCCGCCAGCGGGATGAAATCGGTCGGCGGGATGCGGCCAAGGTTGGGGTGTTCCCAGCGCACCAGCGCCTCGGCGCCGGCGACACGGCCGTTCTTCAGCGACACGTAGGGCTGGTAGTGCAGGCTCAGCTCGCCGCGTGCCACCGCCTGGCGCAGGTCGTTCTGGATGTGGTGGCGGCGGCGCCAGTTGTCGTTCATCTCCGGGCGGAAGCGCACCCAGTTGCCGGCCGGGTCGTTACGAGAGATCTGCAGCGCCAGCTCGGCGTGTTCCAGCAGGCCGTCGGCGTGGATGGTGTCGTGCGGGTAGATGCTGAGGCCGGTGCTCAGGCGCAGAAACAGCTGCTGCTCCTGCAGGAACAGCGGTTGCCGCAGCTGGTCGCACAGGGCGTCGGTACGCTGGCTGATGCTCAGCTCGTCCTCGTCCAGCAGCAGCATGGCAAAGCGGTTGTCGGCGTGGCGCGCCACCATCTCGCCGTTGCGCGCCAGCTTTTCCAGCCGTTCGCCGAGCAGGCGTATCAGCTGGTCGCCGCTGTCGCGGCCGTACAGCTCGTTGATGTTGGCGAGGCCTTCCAGCGACAGCATCATGCAGCCGATCGGGCGCTTGTCGCGCGCCTGGCTGTTTTCGCGCTGCTGGATCAGTTCGCCCAGCTGCATCTGCAGCCGCGAGCGGTTGGGCAGGCCGGTGAAGCGGTCGTAGTAGAACTGGCGGTACAGCTCGCCCTCGGCCTGCAGCCGGGCGGAGGACTCCATCACCAGCGCGATGATGTCGGCGGCGGAGCAGATGAAGTTGACGTCTTCCTGGCGCCAGGCGCGGCGCAGGGTGCGGCTTTCGGCGCAGATGATGCCGTGCTGCAGGCCGCCGACCATGATGCTGGCGTCGAGCATCGCCTTGATGTCGCGCTCCGCCAGATGGGCGCGCAGCGACAGCAGCCGTTCGTCCTGCAGCGGCTGCACGCTGCTGAGGTAGCGCTGTTCGCGCAGCGCGTCGAAGTAGTCGGGGTGCTGCTCCAGCAGCAGCACGTCGCCGCTGAAGCGCAGGCTGTCGCCGGTATCGACGCCGGCGAGACAGTGCAGGCTCTGCTGGTCGGCGCTGAACTGCCACACGCTGACGCGGCTGACGCCGAGGGTCTGCGCCAGCAGCGGCAGGATCTCGTCGATGTACTCCTGCAGCACCTGGGTTTCGCTATGGCGCGCCGCCACCAGCTGCTGCAGCGCGCGGCCCTGCTGTTCCAGCCGCTGCGAACGGCGCACGTTGGCCTGCTGCTGCAGGTAGCCGGCGCGTACGATCAGCCCGGACAGCAGCAGCATGAAGGCCAGCAGCAGCAGGCTCTGCGGCAGCAGCCGCTGCAGTACCGCGTCGCCGGGGCGCTCGTTGTCCCATTCCAGCAGCCCCAGGATCTGGCCCTGGCTGTTTTCCAGCGCCAGCGCCGCACTGTGTTGCGGCGTGGCGGAGAAGTTCAGCGACAGCCGGCGCAGCGAGTTGCTGGCCGCCATCTCCTGCAGCAGGCGCTGGTCCAGCGCGCGCGCGAACAGCAGGTAGCGCGCGCGGCCATCGGGCGAGGCGCCGGATTCCAGCGCGATGCGCTGGATCGCCACCAGATAGATGGCGGTCTGCGGCTGGCCGGTCAGGCTGTTGCCGTGCTGCTGGCGCAGCAGCAGGCTGGGGCCGGTACTGGCCTGCTGCGGGTCGTAGCGGTCGGCCTGGCGCAGCAGGTTCTGCCACTGCCGCGGCTCCAGCTGCAGCAGCCGTTGCGGCTGCGGGCTGACCACGCCGCGGTCCAGTGCGTACAGCACGCCGGCGGCGGGATCGAGCAGCAGTGCGATGTCGACATCCAGATTCTGGTACACCGAGCCGGTCAGGTTGGCCGCAAGCCAGGCGCGGTCCATCTGCGGCGACTGGCTCTGGCGGTACATCTCGTCCCACACCGCGTAGTCGTTGAGCGACTGGCCCAGCGTCTTGCGCTGGCGCAGCAGCTCCTGTTGCAGGGTCTTGCGGGTGAGGGCGGCAACTTCCTCGTCGACCTTGTCGGCGGCGTTGTTGGCCAGCTGCCACAGCCCGGCCAGGCCGACCAGCAGGATCACCGCCAGCAGCAGGCCCGGGCGCAGGCGGAATGTCATCGAAAATGGACGCATGTCTCGGCAGTATTCGGGGTGCGGCGCGGACAGGGCGGGGCGCTGTCATCGCCGTTACATGTTGCGGTCAATAAAATGTCATGTTGTTCTGTCACGCTGCGGCAGCGATTTCACATTGACGCTGTTCAGGGAGTGTACCCAATGAAAACCATGCCTTTGCGCCTGCCGTTGCTGGCCATCCTGCTGTCGGGGCCAGTGCTGGCCGCCGGCCCATCCCCGTTTCCGACGCTGGACGGCAAGCCGCCGCTGGTGGTGGCGCACCGCGGCGCGTCCGGCTACCTGCCGGACCATACCCTGGAAGGATACGCGAAGGCGATCGAGCTGGGCGCGGATTATATCGAGCCGGATCTGGTCAGCACCAAGGATGGCGTGCTGATCGCGCGCCACGAGCCGAACCTGAAGGACACCACCGACGTCGCCCGGCACCCGGAATTCGCCGCCCGCAAGCGCACGCTGAAGGTGGACGGCGTCGATGAAGAGGGCTGGTTTGCCAGCGACTTCACCCTCGCCGAGATCAAGACCCTGCGCGCGGTGCAGCCGCGCGGCGACCGCAGCAAGGCCTACGACGGCCAGTTCCTGATCCCGACCTTCGACGAGGTGCTGGCGCTGCGCGCGCAGCAATCGCAGGCGCTGGGCCGCGACATCGGCATCTATCCGGAAACCAAGCACCCGACCTGGCACCAGCAGCAGGGCCTGGCGCTGGAGCAACCGCTGGTGGCGGCGCTTACCAAGTACCGGCTGAACCGCAAGGCGGCGCCGGTGTTCATCCAGTCGTTCGAGGCGGCCAACCTCAAGACGCTGCGCAAGCTGACCCCGAACAAGCTGGTGTACCTGCTCGACGCCAACGACGTGCGCCCCGATGGTAGCATCGATACCCTGCGCCCTTATGACCACGTGGTGGCCGGCGACGCGCGCACCTACGCCGACATGCTGACCCCGGCCGGGCTGAAGGAGATCCGCCGCTTCGCCGACGGCATCGGCCCGTGGAAACCGTACCTGATCAGCTGGCAGGCGATGACCGACAAGGCCGGCAAGGCGATGGACGTCAACGGCGACAAGGTGGTCGACCAGCGCGACATGACGCTGCTGGAGCCGAACAGCGTGATCCGCGACGCGCACAAGCTGGGGCTGGTGGTGCACCCCTACACCTTCCGCAACGAGGCCAAACACCTGGCGGCCAACTTCATGGAGCGGCCAGCGGAAGAGTACCGCCTGTTCTTTGCCGCCGGTGTCGACGGTGTGTTCACCGACTACACCGACACCGCGCTGGCCACCCGCCGCCTGATGCAGCAAGGCCAGTAAGCCCGCTGCCGGCAATGACAAGGGCCGCCCACCGGGCGGCCCTTTTGCGTGGGTGCGACCGCCTCAGACGCGGTATACCGACACTTCCTGTTCCATGCCCTGCGACAGGCCCTGCAGGCGGTTGGCCAGCTCGGTGACGTGGCCGGCGGCGGCGGAATTCTCCTCCGCCATCTGCGCCACGGTTTCCACCTGCTGCGCGATGCTGTTGGCGGCGCTGCCCTGCTCGCGGATGGCGCTGCTGATCTCGCCGACCAGATGCCGGCTCTGGCCGGCGACATCGGAAATCGACTGCATGGTGCTGCGCGCCTTGGCCGCCTCGCCAACGCCGTTTTCCACGTTGTGGACCGCGCCCTGCATCCGTTCGGCGGCGGAGCCGGACACGCTCTGGATCGCGTTGATGATCTGCGCGATCTCCTGTGTCGACAGCGCGGTGCGCTCGGCCAGCTTGCGTACCTCGTCGGCGACCACGGCAAAGCCGCGCCCGGTCTCACCGGCACGGGCGGCCTCGATCGCCGCGTTCAGCGCCAGCAGGTTGGTCTGCTCGGCGACATCCTTGATCACGCTGACCACGGTGGCGATGTCGCGGGTGCGGTCCACCAGCTGTGCCATCTCGCTGGAGGCACTGCCGACGGCGCCGGCGATGCTTTCGATCGACTGCGTGGTGTCGCCGATCACCTGCTCGCCCTGCTGCGCGCGCGCGCCGGTGTCCTGCGCCAGGTGGTTGGCCTCGAGGGCGCGGTCGGCGACATGGTTGATGCTGACGGTGATCTGTTCCAGCGCCGCCGCCATGGTGGCGGCGGATTCGCTCTGCGCGGAGGAGCCGGCGGCGACCTGCCTGGCGGAGCCGGCCAGCTCGGTAGCCGACTGCGACACGTCGCGCGCGGCGGTGATCATGGTGCGCAGGCTGTCCTGCATCTTGGCGATCAGCTGGTTGAAGGCACCCAGCATCAGGGCGATCTCATCCTTGCCCTGCACCTCGCAGCGGGTGGTGAAATCCAGCGTCTCGGCCAGCTGGCGGATGCTCTGCTGCGCACGGCTGACGCTGCCCACCACCTGGCGGTAGGTGCGCCAGCCGCTGAAACAGAGCAGCAGGATGGCGACCGCGGCCACCGTGGCGGCAATCAGTTTCGCCTGCAGGTTGACGTCGATGGCGTGCTGCTTGGCGCTGTCGGCCAGCTGCTGGTTGAACTGGGTGTGCTGCTTGGAGATGCCGTTGATGCGCTGGAAGATCACCCGCGCACTGTTGGCCATTACCTGTGCCTCTTCCTTGCGGTTGCTGCGCGAGGCGTCCAGGATCGGCGCGTAGACGCGGTTCAGCTCGGCCAGGCCTTCTTTCAGCTTGCTGTGGTAGTCGCGGTCCTGCTCGTTGACGATCATCGGTGCGTACTGGTCCAGCGCGGCGGCCGCATGCTGGCTGTGCTCGGCGAAGGACTGCGCGATCTCGCCCATCTTGCTGTCGTCGCTGCTGAGAATGTGCGCCAGCAGCGAGTTGCGCTGCTCCAGCATCGCGCTGTCGAAGGCGGCCAGGGTCTGCATGCTCGGCATCACGTTGTCGCTGATGTGTTCCAGCTCGTTGTAGACGCGGTTGAGCTGCAGGAAGCTGGTGACGGCGAGGATCAGCAGGCCGCTGATGGCCAGTGCAATCAACAGGCCCAATCGTTGCGATATTTTCATGGTGTTGTTCCGCAGGCTAGAGTCGTTGCTCGAGTGTAGCGGAGAAATAATATGAAAAACGATTATGTTGTTGGCGAAGCGGCGATTGGTGAATAGTTGCGGGCGGGGCGGGGTTTTGGGGGCCCCGCCGGCCCCCCCCCCCCCCCCCACC
>NZ_JANFNU010000003.1:96654-152822 GCF_024437575.1 Vogesella sp. AC12 | reverse complement strand
GGGGGGGGGGGGGGGGGGGGGGGGGGGGGGGCGCCCCCCCCCCCCGCCCCCAACAGCGCGATGGCAGGCGCCGCCCGGCGTGGTGCCGGGCGGGGATGGGCAGGCTTAGTGGCCGGCGGGGTGGACGGGTGCCATGCCGCTTTCCACGGTGACCTCTACGGTGACCTTGCCGGCTTTTTCAAATTGCAGCTGTAGCGGGAAGCGGTCGCCGCTGACCGCCTGTTTCGGTATCTGCAGCAGCATCAGGTGCAGGCCGCCGGGAGCCAGCTTTACCTGGCCGGCGGCCGGCAGCACGATGCCGCCGCTGACTTCGCGCATGCGCATCACGCCGTTGTCGTTGAGGTGCTGGTGCAGCTCGGCGCGCGCCGCCTGTGGCGTGCTGGCGGCCAGCAGCCGGTCGGCGCCGCCGCTGTTGCTGATGGTCATGAACACCGCCGCGGTCGGGCTGCTGGCCGGCATCGCGCGGCTCCACGGGTGGTCGATCTTCAGCGCGCCGGCGCTGTAGTCATGGGCAAGGGCGGGCAACGACAGCAGGCCGGCGAGTGCGGCAAGGGCGAGTTTTTTCATGGTGTGCGGGGGCAGGTTGCAGTGGCGAAGAGCATAGCACGCAGCCTCCGCCGCCAGCTGCGGCATAATGTCGCAGCTGGCCCCATGATCACGATTACCGTGCCGCCGGTTTCGCCCACGACGACGGCTGGCTACAATGCCTGCCCGCGCTGCCGCTGCTTGCGGCGGCCGCTGGCCTTATTTCCGGATCCTTACTTCCAGATCAAGAAGAATGATGTTCAAGACCCTGTATCTGCAGTTCCTGTTTGGCGGGCTGGTGAGCCTGCTGGTGATCACCAATCCGCTGTCCAAGATCCCGCTGTTCGTGTCGCTGACGCAGGGCATGAGCGAGCTGCGCCGTGCGCAGCAGGCGCGCATGGCCTGCGTCTACGCCGCCGCGATCATGCTGGTGTGCCTGCTGGCCGGCAACCTGATCCTGGCCGCGTTCGGCATTTCCTTCGGCGCGCTGCGTATCGCCGGCGGCTTCGTGGTGGCGGTGCTGGGCTACCGCATGCTGTTCCTGTCGCAGGATCCGGGCATGGCGCCGAAGACCAACCGCCGCGAGGACTATTCCTTCTTCCCGCTGGCGATGCCGGGCATCAGCGGCCCCGGCACCATCGCGGTGGTGATCGGCATCGCCACCGAGATTGCCGAACTGCACAGCCGTACCGAGAAGCTGCTCGCCTTCGGCATGACCATGCTCGCCATTGTCAGCACCGCGCTGGTGACCTGGCTGGTGCTGCGCTCGTCGACGCTGATCGCGGCGCGCATGGGCCGCGCCGGCACCGAGGTGCTGGGCCGGCTGATGGGCTTTTTGCTGATCTGCGTCGGGGTGCAGTTCATCGGCTCCGGCATCCGCACCTTCATGGCCGGTTCCTAAACGGCCGGCGGCAGGGTTGGCCGCAAGATCGTTCAAGCCCCTGCGGCGGCGGCTGTGCCAGAATGGGGCCACCCCCTGCCGAGCCGTCACCATGTCCGCCGTTCCAGCCGAATACGCCCGCTACTTCCGCGCCGACGACATTGCGCCGCTGGAGTGTCTGGACGCGTTCTACACCCGGCAGGTGTTCACCCCGCACTTTCACGAGGAGTACGTGGTCAACGCGCTGACACTGGGCGCGCAGTCCTACCGCTACCACGGCAGTTCGCACGTCGCCGGCGTCGGTGCGCTGGTGCTGATCAATCCCGGCGAGGTGCACACCGGCGAATCGGCCGATGCCGCCGGCTGGGGCTATCGCGGTTTCTACCCGTCGGCGACGCTGATCCGCGCCCTCGCCAGCCAGCTGGCCGGGCGCCCGGTGGAGCCGTTCTTCCGCCAGACGGTGATCTACGATGTCGATCTGGCGCGGCGGCTGGCGCTGCTGCAACCGTTGCTGGCGCAGTGCCACGACCGGCTGCAGCGCGAGAGTGCACTGTACGCGGTGTTTGCCGACGTGCTGCAGCGGCACATGGGCGTGCGCGAGCGGCTGCTGGCACGCGACCAGCCGCGGTTGCAGCAGGTGCGTGCGCTGCTGGCCGACCGCCTCGCCGACAACCTGTCGCTGCAGCAGCTGGCCGACAGCGCCGGGCTGTCGCCGTGGCACCTCAACCGCAGCTTCCGCGCCGAATTCGGCCTGCCGCCGGTGGCGTGGCGCAACCAGCTGCGCGTGGCGCGTGCGCGCCAGCTGCTGGCGCAGGGCGTGGCGCCCGGCCAGGTGGCGGCGCAGCTGGGCTTTGCCGATCAGCCGCACCTGACGCGCGCCTTCCGTGCCGCGCTGGGGGTGACGCCGGCGGCGTACCAGCGCGCGGTGCGCAGCTAACCGGCGCAAGATCGTTCAAGACGGCGCCGTTGGCGGCGGCCTACAATGCGGCCAACCTTTTGCTGTGGAGCAAGCATGTCGCAACGATTTCCCCCGCTGCTGGCCGGTGCCCGCGATTCGCTGCCGATGCTGGTCGGCGCCGCCCCGTTCGGCGTCATCTTCGGCACGCTGGCGATCGCCAGCGGCATTCCGGCGTGGGCGACGCTGGCGCTGTCGGCGCTGGTGTTCGCCGGCTCGTCGCAGTTCATCGCCGTCAGTCTGATCAGCAGCGGCACCGCGCTGCCGGTGATCTGGCTGACCACCTTTGTCGTCAACCTGCGCCACGCGCTGTACAGCGCCACCTTGCTGCCCTACGCCCGCCACCTGCCGGTGCGCTGGCGCTGGTCGCTGGCGTTCTGGCTCACCGATGAGACCTTCGCCGTGGTCGAGCACCAGCTGCGGCAGCAGGACAACGAGTTCGACGGCGCCTGGTACTGGCTGGGCTCGTCGCTGGCGATGTACGGCAACTGGCAGCTGTGGACCATCATCGGCGTGTTGCTGGGACAGAGCGTGCCCGGCCTTGCCGATCTGGGGCTGGATTTCGCGATGGTGGCTACCTTTGCCGCCATCGTCGCGCCGCAGCTGAAAAAGCGGCCGGTGCTGGTGGCGGCGCTGCTGGCCGGGGTGGTGGCGCTGCTGGCGCGCGAGCTGCCGTTCAAGCTGGGATTGATGCTGGCGGCGCTGGCCGGGGTGGCCGGCGGCGTGCTGGCCGAACGGCTGACGGCGACCACCAAGTCTGAGATGAAGGAGACGACATGAGCCTGCAACTGCTACTGACCATTGCCGGCATGATCGTGGTCACCTACGGCATCCGGCTGAGTTTTCTGGTATTCGGCCACAAGCTGAGCTTCCCAGCCTGGCTGTCGCGTGCGCTGCACTACGTGCCGGCGGCGGTGCTGACCGCGCTGATCGTGCCGATGGCGCTGGCGCCGCAGGGGGCCATCGACCTGTCGCCGGGCAACGCCTACCTGCCTGGCACCCTCGCCGCGGCGGCGGTGGCGTTCTTCAGCCGACACACGCTGGCGGCGATCGTCAGCGGTTTCGTGGTGTACGGCCTGTGGCGCTGGCTGCTGTGAGGTAAGCCGCCTGCGCGGCGGCGCTGGCCGCTGCGAACGAGCGTCTTTTTCTCTTCTATCCGATGTGATCCTGTTTCGGGCTGAGCCGCGACTCAACCGGTCGCGGTACAGGATGGCCGCGCCTGCTGGCATCGCATGCGGGCAGTGGCGAGCGCTCTAGCGCGGCGGCTGCAGCGCCTGCGCCGCCGCCACCAGCTGCGGCCACAGCCGCTCGGCGTCGGCGTTGTCGAAATCGGCGTGCTTGCGCTTGATCACACCGTGGTCGGACAGCTCGATGCTCAGATCGGCGTGCAGTCCGGCCTGCTGCAGGCAGCCCTGCACGCAGCGCAGCGGACAGCCGTCCAGCGCCAGGATGCGGCGGCCGCTGCGTGCGGTACGCAACAAGGCGGGCACCTGGCCGCCGACGCCGGCGATGCACGACATCTCGGCGTGGCCGGCGCGGGTGAGGCGCAGTGCGAAGTGGTTGGCCAGTTGCGCGGCGCTGGAGCAGCCGGAGCAGGCGTAGACCAGGGGCAGCGAGGGATCGGGTTTCATGGCGTCCAGCCTAGCGCGCCGGCAGCGGGCGCGCCATCGGCCGCATGGTCTAGGCCGGATGGCCGGCTTGCGGCCAACCTTGCGTCGCGTGCTAGCGGCGCTGCAGCTTGCCGATGCCCATCAGCATGCCGAGGCCGATGGCCAGCGACACGGTGGCGGTACCGCCGTAGGACATGAACGGCAGCGGCACACCGACCACCGGCAGGATGCCGGCGACCATGCCCATGTTGACGAACACGTAGACGAAGAACGACAGCGTGATGGCGCCGGCCAGCAGCCGGCCGTACAGCGTCGGCGCGCGCGCGGTGATCAGCAGGCAGCGGCTGATGATGCCGAGGTATAGCGCCAGCAGCAGCAGGTTGCCGGCGAGGCCGAACTCCTCGGAGTACACCGCGAAGATGAAGTCGGTGGTGCGCTCCGGAATGTAGTCGAGGTGGGTTTGGCTGCCGGCCAGCCAGCCCTTGCCCCACACCCCGCCGGAGCCGATGGCGATCATCGACTGGATGATGTGGTAGCCGGCGCCGAGCGGATCTTCCATCGGGTCGATCAGGGTCAGTACCCGCTTGCGCTGGTAGTCGTGCATCAGGTTCCACACCACCGGCAGGCTGGCGAGGAAGGCGACGCCGCCGCCGATGATGATCTTCCACGACAGGCCGGCAAAGAACAGCGCAAAGAAGCCGGCGCCCATTACCAGCGTGGCGGTGCCGAGGTCGGGTTGTTTCAGGATCAGCAGGCCGGGAATCACGATCAGCACCGCCGCCACCACGTAGTGGCGCCAGTTGAGGGTGGTTTCGTATTTCTGGAAGTACCACGCTAGCATCATCGGTAGCGCGATCTTCATGATTTCGGACGGCTGGATGCGGGCGATGCCGACGTTCAGCCAGCGGGTGGAGCCGTTGACGGTGATGCCGAACAGCTCGACGCCGACCAGCAGCAGCACGCCGGCAGCATACAGTGGCAGCGCCAGGTGCATCACCGTCTGCGGACTCAGCCGTGCCAGCAGCCACATGATGAGCAGCGACAGCGCGGTGTAGACCAGCTTGTTGTCGATCTTGGCCCAGCTCTGGTTGGAGGCGGAAAACAGCGCGATCATGCTCAGCACGAACACGCCGGCGAGCAGCGCCAGCAGCCAGCCGTCCAGCGGGTCCATGATGGCGCGGGTGAGGCGCTTAGCGAGCGACACTTGCATCTTGCTTTCCTGTTGCCGAGGGCGGGAAGGTTTCCAGCTGGCCGCGGATGTCGTCGGGCAGCTTGCCGGTCAGGTAGTAGTCGAACAGCGCGCGCGCGATCGGCGCCGCGGCGGTGGCGCCGAAGCCGGCGTTTTCCACGATCACCGCTACCGCGATCTTCGGCTGCTCCACCGGGGCGAAGGCGATGAACCAGGAGTGGTCGCGGTGCTGCTCGGCCAGCGCGCCGGCGTTGTACTTGGCGCCCTGCTTGATCTGCACCACCTGCGCGGTGCCGGTCTTGCCGGCCATCGAGTACTGCAGGCCCTGGCCGAGACGCCAGCCGGTGCCGCCCGGCAGCATCACCGCGCGCATGCCCTGCTTGATGTAGTCGTAGTGCTGCTGCTTGAACGGCAGCTGCTTGTACGGCGCCGCCTCGATCAGGCGCGTCTTGCCGTTGCGCGCGTCGGTGACCTTCTGCACCAGGTGCGGGTGGAAGGCGCGGCCGTCATTGGCCAGCATGGCAGTGGCATTGGCCATCTGCAGCGGGGTGTAGGTGTTGAAGCCCTGGCCGATGCCGATACTGACCACGTCGGCCGGCAGCCAGCGGCGGTGCTCGTCGCGGTAGCGCGTTCCGGCAAAGCGGCGCGCCTTCCACTCCTTGGACGGCAGCACGCCGACCGCCTCGCCGTCGAGGTCGATGCCGGTGCGGCTGCCGAGGCCGAACTGCGCCAGCAGCGGGTGGATGCGGTCGATGCCCATGTCCCACGCCAGCTTGTAGAAGAAGGTGTCGCTGGACACCGCGATGGCCTTGGCCAGGTTGGCGGAGCCGTTGCCGCGCGGGTTGGAGTCGCGGAACTGGTGGCTGGAGCCGGGCAGGGTGAAGTAGCCCGGCGCCGGGCGGATCTCGTTCGGGGTGATGGCACCGGCTTCCAGCGCCGCCATGCCCATGAACGGCTTGAAGGTGGAGCCGGGCGGATACATGCCGCGGATGGCGCGGTTGATCAGCGGCCGCTGCCAGTCGCTGTTCAGGCTCTGCCAGCTCTGGCTGTCGATGCCGTCGATGAACAGGTTGGGGTCGAAGCTGGGCTTGGACAGCAGCGCCAGCACGCCGCCGCTGCCCGGGTCGATGGCGACCAGCGCGCCACGGCGGGCGCCGAACAGCTTGTCGGCGACATCCTGCAGGTGGATGTCCAGCGCCAGTTGCAGCGTGTTGCCGTGTACCGGCGCGGTGCGGCGCAGCGAGCGCACCGCGCGGCCGGCGGAGTCGGTCTCGATTTCCTCGAAGCCGTTCTGGCCGTGCAGGTCGTCCTCGTACACCGCTTCCAGCCCCAGCTTGCCGATGTGGGTGGCGCCGCGGTAGTTGGCGGTCTTCTCGTCCGCGGCGAGGCGGTCCTTCTCGCGCGGCCCGATGCGGCCGATGTAACCGAGCACGTGGCTGGTCAGCTCCTTGTACGGGTAGTCGCGGTACAACCGCGCCTTGACCTCGACGCCGGGGAAGCGCCACAGGTTGGCCGCCAGCCGCGCCGCCTCGACGTCATCCATCTTCAGCCGCAGCGGCACCGGCTCGAAGTCCTTCGACTCCGACAGGAATTTCTGGAAGCGCTTCAGGTCGCGCGGCGTGATCGGCACCACCTGGCCCAGCGCCTTGATGGTGGCGTCGAGGTTGTCGATCTTGTCCGGCGTCAGCTCCAGGGTGTAGGAGGCGTAGTTGCGCGCCAGCTCGATGCCGTTGCGGTCGACGATCAGGCCGCGGTTGGGCTGCACCGGCACCAGCGAGATGCTGTTGTTCTGGGCGAGGGTGGCGAAGTGTTCGTACTGGAACACCTGCAGCCAGACGAAACGCGCCACCAGCAGCAACAGCATCAGCACCATGAACAGGTAGGCGACCAGCAGCCGCCAGTACAGCTGGCGTTCTTCGGTGTGCGGGTCTTTCAGGCGTGCGGCTTGCTTCATGGCGCTTAGTGCCGTTCGCTACGGTAGGGCAGCAGCATCAGCTTGGTCAGCAGCGGCCACAGCAGCGCACCGATCAGGGCCGGCAGGAAGTAGCCGAGGCCGGGCAGCGAGGCGCCGACGCTCCAGCGCGCGACCGCCATCAGCAGCTGGATCAGCATCATCAGCACCAGGATCACCAGCGTCTGCTGGCCGAGGTTGAACATCACCAGCTGCTGCTGGCGCAGCAGGATCAGGTAGGCGCCGACGGAGTAGGCCAGCGCGTGCTGGCCGAACATGCTGGTCGACACCACGTCGGCCAAGAGGCCGATGCCGAAGGCCATGCCGATGCCGATGCGCCGCGGCTGGTTTACGCTCCAGTACAGGATCAGCAGCGCGACGAAGTCGGGTAGCCAGCGGCTGGAGCCTTGCGGCAAGGGCAGCAGCTCCAGCGCCAGCGCGACGACAAAGGTCAGCGTGATGAAGCGGCGCTTGACCGGCTTGAGCAGTTCTTGCGGGCGATCGTAGTTCATGACGGTCGGGACTGACGGCAATGGCGCAGCTGGGCATGGCCGCTGCCGGGATGGAAGGCATCACGCATCATGGCGATTTCTTGTCGGTGTTGGCCGCGTCGGTCGGAGGCGGCACCGGCGGCGCGGCCGGCAGTCGGCGGTTGGGCATGATCACCACGAAGCGGCTGGACTGCACGCCGGCGATCACCTCGCTGCGCACGCGGGCAAAGGCGGCGCCGCCAAGGCGGTCGATCTGTTTCACCCGCGCTACCGGAATGCCCTGCAGGTAGACGCCGTCGACGCCGGAGGTAACCAGCAGGTCATTGTCGCGGATGTCGGTGCTGATCGGCAGGTAGCGCACTTCCACGCCGCCGCCAAAGCCGTACAGCAGCGCGCGATGGCCGGTGCGCTCGATCATCACCGGCACGATGTAGTGGCGGTTGATCACCTGGGTGACCTCGGCGCTCAGCGGCTGCACGCGGGTGACCTGGCCGATGAGGCCGTTCTCGTCGATCACCGCCTGGCCGCTGGCGATGCCGCTGCTGCTGCCCTTGTCGATGATCAGGCGATAGGAAAACGGGTCGCGCCCGGTGTACAGCACCTCGGCCACCACGCCGGCATGCGACGGCTGCGCCGCCAGCGCATTGAGCTGGCGCAGCTGCTGCAGTTCCTTCTCCAGCGACGACATGCGCATCAGGTGGGAGGACTGGATCAGGTCGCGTTCGCGCAGTGCGTCGTTCTCGCGCTTCAGTGCCGCCTGCGCAGTAAAGAAGTCGCCGACCTGCATGGTGAGGTTGAGCGGCACGTTGGCCGCACGCTGCAACGGGTACAGCACCACGGAAATGGCGTCGCGCGCCTTTTCCATCAGGCCGTACTGGCTGTCGCCGATCAGCAGCGCCAGCGAGGTGAGCACGCACAGGAACAGGCGGCCGCCGGGCTGCAGGCCCTGATTGGCAAAGCTGGGAGTGTTGGCAAAGTTCATGCAGCACAACGTCACCTCTTGCGAGGTGACGTCTGGTCAGGAAATCAGGGAACGCTGGTGAAAATGGTGCCGACCTTGTCCATTTTTTCCAGCGACTTGCCGGAGCCGCGTACCACGCAGGTCAGTGGCTCTTCGGCGATGAACACCGGCAGGCCGGTTTCCTCGGCCAGCAGGCGGTCGATGTCCTTCAGCAGCGCGCCGCCACCGGTCAGCACCATGCCCTTGTCGGCAATGTCGGCGCCCAGTTCCGGCGGGGTCTGTTCCAGCGCGATCTTCACCGCCGACACGATCTGGTTCAGCGGCTCGGTCAGCGCTTCCAGGATCTCGTTGCTGGACACGGTAAAGGCGCGCGGGATGCCTTCGGCCAGGTTGCGGCCCTTGACTTCCATTTCCTTTACTTCGGCGCCGGGGAAGGCGGAACCGATGGTTTTCTTGATTTCTTCGGCGGTGGCTTCGCCGATCAGCATGCCGTAGTTGCGGCGGATGTAGTTGATGATGGCTTCATCAAACTTGTCGCCGCCCACGCGTACCGAATTGGAGTACACCACACCGCCCAGCGAGATCACGCCGACTTCGGTGGTGCCGCCGCCGATGTCGACCACCATGGAGCCGGTCGGCTCTTCCACCGGCAGGCCGGCGCCGATGGCGGCGGCCATGGTTTCTTCGATCAGCTCGACACGGCGGGCGCCGGCGGCCAGCGCCGAGTCCTTGATCGCGCGGCGCTCGACCTGGGTCGAGCCGCACGGCACGCAGATCACGATGCGCGGGCTGGCGGCGAAGAAGCGGTTGGGGGTGACCTTCTTGATGAACTGCTTCAGCATCTGCTCGGTGACGGTGAAGTCGGCGATCACGCCGTCCTTCATCGGACGGATGGCCTGGATGCTGCCCGGGGTGCGTCCCAGCATTTTCTTGGCTTCGAGGCCGACGGCCAGGATCGATTTCTTGTTGCTGGGGATATCGTTGTGAATGGCGACCACCGACGGTTCGTCCAGCACGATGCCCTTGTTGCGCATGTAGATCAGGGTGTTGGCAGTACCGAGGTCGATAGCCAAGTCATTGGAGAAGTATCCGGTGAGCGAGCGGAGCATGGGGGTCGGTCCTGAAATGTTTTTTGAACGTTGCCTTATCGAAAACGACGGCACGCGTAATTAAATCGTGTTTGGGACAGGGCGGACAGGTAAAGATTCACTGTCCGCAGCGGTCCCGTTTGCCAAGCAGGTCTGGCCCCTTGGTTCTTGGGCTAATGTAACCAATTATGATACCCTACAACGCTTGAAATATTAAAGATTTTGACGAGGACGCCATGTCGTTGAGCCATCAGGATGTTGCACGTATTGCGCGCCTGTCCCGCATCGCGGTAACAGACGCCGAAATCGACGCGGTAAACCGCCAGTTGAACAGTATTCTCGGCCTGATCGAGCAGATGCAGGCGGTCAATACCGACGGTATCGAGCCGATGGCGCACCCGCAGGATGTATCGCTGCGCCTGCGCGAAGACGTTGTCACCGAGCCGAACCGGCGCGAGGCCTGCCAGGCGGTGGCGCCACAGGTGGAAAAAGGCCTGTTCCTGGTGCCGAAAGTCATCGAATAAGCCGCTGCGGCCAACCTTTGCCGTATCTGCCCTGCCGCCGAGGCGGGCCTTCTCTACGGAAGCTCTCTACACGATGATTCACGCTACGCTAAAACAATTGTCGCAACAGCTGGCCGACAAGCAGGTTTCTGCCGTCGAGCTGGCCACCGAATACCTGCAGCGCATCGACGCGCTCAACCCGCAGCTCAATGCCTTCATCACCGTTGACCGCGACAAGACCCTGCTCGAGGCCGCCGCCGCCGATGCGCGCCGCGCCGCGGGCAGCGCCGGGCTCTTGACCGGGGCACCGATCGCGCACAAGGATATTTTCTGCCAGCAGGGCTGGAAGACCAGCTGCGGCTCGAAGATGCTGGACAACTTTATTTCGCCCTACGACGCGCACGTGATCGAGCAGTGCCAGGCCGCCGGTCTGGTGACGCTGGGCCGCGCCAACATGGACGAATTCGCGATGGGCTCGTCCAACGAGAACAGCTACTACGGTGCGGTGAAGAACCCGTGGGACCTGGCCGCCATTCCCGGCGGCTCCTCCGGCGGTTCCGCCGCGGCGGTGGCCGCGCGCCTGGCGCCGGTGGCCACCGCCACCGATACCGGCGGCTCCATCCGCCAGCCGGCCAGCCACTGCGGCGTGACCGGCATCAAGCCGACCTACGGCGTGGTATCGCGCTTCGGCATGGTCGCCTACGCCAGCTCGCTGGATCAGGGCGGGGTGATGGCACAGACCGCGGAAGACTGCGCGCTGATGCTGAACGTGATCGCCGGCTTCGACGAGCGTGATTCCACCAGCCTGGAGCGTGCCAAGGAAGACTACAGCCGCGATCTGGCGCAGCCGCTGGCCGGCCTGCGCGTCGGTCTGCCGCGCGAGTACTTCGCCGACGGCCTCGCCGCCGACGTTGGCCGCATCATCGACAACGCGGTGAGCGAACTGAAAAAGCTGGGCGCCGAGGTGGTGGACATCAGCCTGCCCAACACCCAGCTGTCGATCCCGGCCTACTACGTGATCGCGCCGGCGGAAGCCTCCGCCAACCTGTCGCGCTTCGACGGTGTGCGCTACGGCCACCGCGCCAGCGAGTACAAGGACCTGGTCGACATGTACGAGAAGTCGCGCGCCGAAGGCTTCGGCAGCGAGGTGAAGCGCCGCATCATGGTCGGCACCTATGTGCTCTCCCACGGTTACTACGATGCCTACTACATCAAGGCACAGAAGATCCGCCGCCTGATCGCCGACGATTTCAAGGCCGCCTTTGCCGGCTGCGACGTGATCCTCGGCCCGGTGGCGCCGACCGCCGCCTTCAATTTGGGCGAGAAGTCCGGCGATCCGGTGCAGATGTACCTGTCGGACATCTACACCCTGTCGGTCAACCTCGCCGGCCTGCCGGCGATGAGCGTGCCGGCCGGCTTCAGCGACAACGGCCGTCCGGTCGGGCTGCAGATCATCGGCAACTACTTCAGCGAAGCGAAGATGCTGAACGTGGCGCACCAGTTCCAGCAGGTCACCGACTGGCACAGCAAGGCCCCGGCCCTGTAATTACGCGATCAACAAAGGTTGGCCGCAGCCTGCGGCCAACCTTTAAAACAAGAAGGATTTTCCAAACATGAAATGGGAAGTCGTTATCGGTCTTGAGGTGCACGTGCAGCTCAACACCGTTTCCAAGATTTTCTCCGGCGCCAGCACCGCTTTCGGCGCCGAACCGAACACCCAGGCCTCGCTGGTGGAGCTGGCGCTGCCGGGTGTGCTGCCGGTGCTGAACAAGGCGGTGGTGGAGAAGGCGATTCGCCTCGGTCTGGCGCTGGACGCCACCATCAACCAGAAGAACGTGTTTGCCCGCAAAAACTACTTCTATCCCGACCTGCCCAAGGGCTACCAGATCAGCCAGATGGAGCTGCCGATCGTCGAACACGGCAAGCTGAACATCCTGGTCGGCGACGAGGAGAAATCCATCCGCGTCACCCGCGCGCACATGGAAGAAGATGCCGGCAAGTCGCTGCATGAAGACTTCCACGGCATGACCGGCATCGACCTCAACCGCGCCGGCACGCCGCTGCTGGAAGTGGTGTCCGAGCCGGACATGCGCTCGGCGGAAGAGGCGGTCGCCTACGCCAAGGCGCTGCACACGCTGGTGACCTGGCTGGGGATCTGCGATGGCAACATGCAGGAAGGCAGCTTCCGCGTCGACGCCAACGTGTCGGTGCGCCCGTTCGGCCAGGCCGAATTCGGTACCCGCCGCGAGGTGAAGAACCTGAACTCGTTCCGTTTCCTCGAGCAGGCGATCAAGTACGAGACGCAGTGGCAGATCGAAACCATCGAGGACGGCGGCAAGGTGCAGCAGGCAACGGTGCTGTTCGATCCGGACTCCGGCGAAACGCGCATGATGCGGACCAAGGAAGACGCGCACGATTACCGCTACTTCCCGGACCCGGACCTGTTGCCGGTGCGCATCAGCGACGAGCAGATCGCACGCGTCCGCAGCGAGATGCCGGAACTGCCGGCGCAGATGAAGGCGCGCTTTGTCGACGCCTTCGGTGTTACCCCGTACGACGCCGCGGTACTGACCGGCAGTCGCGCGCTGGCCACCTATTTCGAGGCGGTGGCGACGGCCTCCGGCCAGGGCAAGCTGGCGGCCAACTGGCTGGGTGGCGACGTCGCCGCGCGTCTCAACCGCGAAGGCAAGGATATCGCCGAGCTGCCGATCAATGCCGAACGCTTGTCCGGCCTGCTGGTGCGCATTGCCGACGGTACCTTGTCCAACAAGCTGGCCAAGCAGGTGTTTGATGCGATGTGGGACAGCGAGCTGTCTGCCGACGTCATCATCGAGCGCGACGGCCTGAAGCAGGTGTCCGATGCCGGCGCCATCGAGAAGATGGTGGAAGAGGTGCTGGCCGCCAACCCGAAAGCGGTGGAAGAATTCCGCGCCGGCAAGGAAAAGGCGCTTAACGCGCTGGCCGGACAGGTGATGAAGGCATCCAAAGGCAAGGCCAACCCGGCGCAGGTGCAGGAAATCCTGAAGCAGAAGCTGGCGTAAGCCTGCAAAAACAGCGGCCGCCCTGTATTTGGCAGGGCGGCCGCTGTTTTTTGTTTTGTGGTGCTGCTTGTCAATGGCATGACTTGACACTCTGCCTGCAGAGGATGCTGTAAGCCGCTGATTTCTCTTGTTTTCCCTCCGCTTTGACCTGCCCTAAGTCTTTGTCGCGAAAGGCGAAATGCCACAAATCAATATTGACCGGCTGATGTCGTTTCCCTATAGTGGCGAAAAGTGGGGCAATGTGGGTAATTGTGGAGTGTCAGCGCATTAATTTCAGGTGATGTGACAACAAAATGATCGGCGGCGTAAGTCTTGTCTCTCTCGACAGCAAGGGGCGTCTGGCCATTCCGGCCAAGCACCGGGAGACACTGTTGTCCGCGTTCGGTCATCGCCTGGTAATCACGCTGGAATCGTCCGAGCACCTGCTGTTGTACCCCGAAGCCAACTGGAAACCGGTAGAAGAGCGCTTGCTGAAGCTGCCGGCCGCCAACCCGGCCCTGAAGCGCTACCAGCGCCTGATGCTCGGCCACGCCGACCTGCTGGAGATGGATGCCGCCGGCCGCATCCTGCTGCCGGCGCGGCTGCGCGAGCTGGTCAAGCTGGACAAGGAAGTGGCGCTGGTGGGTATGGGTAACCGATTTGAATTGTGGGATGCCGTCGAATGGGACGCGCAGACCAATGCTGCCCTGGCGTTGGATCCGGCCGACCTGGCGCAGCACCTTGGAGATTTTACACTTTGACCGACGCAGTTTTTGTTCACCGCACGGTGCTGCTCGACGAAGCCGTAGAGGCGCTCGCCATCCGCAAGGATGGCGTTTACGTTGATTGCACCTTCGGGCGCGGCGGCCACAGTCGCTTGATTTTGTCGCAGCTGGGCCCGACGGGCCGGCTGATCGCCTTCGACAAGGACCCGGAGGCGATTGCGGTCGCCACCGCACTGGCGGCCAGCGATGCCCGCTTTACCATCGTGCACAACGGCTTTGCCGCCTTTGCCGCCGAGCTGGACGCGCTGGGCGTGGCCCAGGTCGACGGCGTGCTGATGGATCTGGGGATTTCGTCCCCGCAAATTGACGACGGACGCCGCGGTTTCAGCTTCCGTTTTGACGCGCCGCTGGACATGCGCATGGACACCACCCGCGGCCAGACGGCCGCGCAGTGGCTGGCCACGGCTGACGAGGCGGATATTGCAGAGGTTATCAAGACTTATGGTGAAGAGCGGTTTGCTCGCAAGATCGCAGCAGCCATTGTTGCGCACAGGGCTGAACGTCCCCTCGAAACGACGCGTGAGCTCGCTGTGCTCGTTGGGAAAAACGTCCGTACTCGCGAACAAGGTCAGGACCCCGCGACGCGAACCTTCCAGGCGATCCGGATCTACATCAACCGCGAGCTGGACGAGCTGAAGGAAATCCTGCCGCAAACGGTGGCAAGGTTGGCCGCAGGCGGTCGCCTGGCGGTGATCAGCTTCCACTCGCTGGAAGACCGCATCGTGAAGAACTTCATTCGCGATGCCAGCACCACCGACAAGCTGCCGTCGTGGGTACCGGTGCGTGCCTGCGACATCCCCGAGGCGGCGATCAAGCCGGTGGGCAAGGCGATCCGCTGCAGCGAGGCGGAAGTGGCCGCCAACCCGCGTTCGCGTAGCGCGATCATGCGCGTGGCGCAGCGTATCGGCGGGCAGTGGCAGGGCACAGAGTGAGCCTTAACAAGCTGAATGCGGTACTGCTGCTGCTGTTGGTCCTGTGTGCGATGTCGGTAGTGAGTTCCACCCACGTGGCACGCAAGCTGTACTACGAGCTGGAAAAAGAACAAAAGCTGGCACGCCAGCTGGATGTGGAGTACGGGCAGTTGACGCTGGAACAGAGCACCTGGGGCGCGCATGCGCTGATCGAGAAGACCGCCGCCGCGCGGCTGCAGATGCTGACGCCGAGCCAGCGCCAGGTGCACGTGATCACGCCTGAGGGCGTGCGATGAGCCGGGTGTACACGCCGCGCTACCAGCAGAACCTGAAGCCGGCGATGCGGCTGGCGCCGGGACGGGTCACCGTGGTGCTGCTGCTGCTGGGCGCGCTGCTGCTGGCCTTGCTGGCACGGGCGATCTACCTGCAGGTGGTGCAGCAGGACTTCCTGCAGAACCAGGGCGATGCGCGCTTCCGCCGCACGCTGCTGCTGGAGGCCAACCGCGGCGAGATTACCGATCGCAATGGCGAGCCGCTGGCGATCAGCACCCCGGTGCAGTCGATCTGGGCCAGCCCGGTCGACATGGAGCTGGGCACGGTGCCGGCCGCCAAGCTGCAGCAGCTGGCGCGGCTGCTGGAAATGCCGCTGGACGAAGTGAAGCGCAAGCTGTCGGACAACAAGCGCGAGTTCGTCTACCTCAAGCGCCAGATCAGTCCGGCGCTGGCGCAGCAGGTGATGGCGCTGGAGATTCCGGGGGTGGCGAAGCAGCAGGAATTCCGCCGCTACTACCCGGCTGGCGAGATGCTGGCCCACGTGGTCGGCTTTACCGGCGTGGACGGCAAGGGGCAGGAAGGTTTCGAGCTGACGCGCGAAAAGATGCTTGCCGGCAAGCACGGCAGTCGCACGGTGCTGAAGGACCGTCGCGGCCACATCGTGGAAGACCTGGCGGTGATCGAGCCGCCGCGTGACGGCCAGACGCTGCAGCTGTCGATCGACAAGCGCATTCAGTACCTCGCCTACCGCGAGCTGAAGGCGGCGATGGAAGTAAACAAGGCGAAAGCCGGCGGGGTGGTGGTACTGGATGCCCGCACCGGCGAGGTGCTGGCGCTGGCCAACACCCCGTCGTACAACCCGAACAACCGTGCGGTGCTGGAGCCGGAAATGCGGCGCAACCGCGCGGTGGTGGACATGTTCGAGCCCGGCTCGACCATGAAGCCGTTCCCGATCGCGATGGCGCTGGATGCCGGCAAGGTGACGCCGGACACGGTGTTCGACACCCAGACCTACCGCATCGGTCCGGCCACGGTGCGCGATACGCATCCGAAGCCGGCGATGACGGTGACGCAGATCATCCAGAAGTCGTCGAACGTCGGTTCGTCGAAGATGGCGGCGATGTTCTCGCCGGAGGATATGTGGACGTTTTACCGGCAGGCCGGCTTCGGGCAAAGCCCGCAAACCGGTTTTCCGGGTGAAAGTGCCGGCCGCCTGCGCGACTGGCAGAACTGGCGCCCGATCGAGCAGGCCACCATGTCGTTCGGTTATGGCGTCTCGGTCAGCCTGTTGCAGCTGGCGCGTTCGTACACGGTGTTTACCAACCGCGGCGCGTTGTTGCCGGTGTCGTTTACCCGCCTCGGTGCACCGTTGCCGGGCAAGAGCCTGATCAAGCCGGACACCGCGAAAAAGATGCGCGACATGATGGTGACGGTGACGGAAGAAGGCGGTACCGCGGTGCGCGCCCAGGTGCTGGGCTACCACGTTGGCGGCAAGTCCGGTACCGCGCGCAAGCTGGTCGGTGGCGCCTATGCGGCCAACAAGCACATCGGCCTGTTTGTCGGCTTTGCGCCGGCGACCACGCCACGGCTGATCGTGGCGATGATGATTGATGAACCGGGTGCCGGTGCCTACTACGGTGGTGCGGTGGCCGGGCCGGCGTTTTCCAACATCATGGCCGGCAGTTTGCGAATTCTGGGGGTCGAGCCGGATGCTCCCTCCAACAATACATTGATTCCGGAACACCAGATTTCGGAAGTGCGGGAAGAAACATGAAAACAAGCTTGATCGACTTGCCTGACTGGGACCCTGCCGTGTTGCAGGGTTTGGGCGTCGCCATTTCCCGCGTCGAGGCGGACAGCCGCCGCGTGTTCCCCGGTGACGTGTTCCTCGCCTGCCGTGGCGAGTACAGCGACGGCCGCGACTTCATCGCCGCCGCGCTGGAAAAGGGCGCCGCCGCGGTGCTGTGGGATGACGCCGACGGCTTCGTCTGGAACCCGGCGTGGCAGGTACCCAATCTGGCGGTGCCGCAGCTGCGCGAGCGCGCCGGCATCGTCGCCGCCCACGTCTACGGCTACCCCAGCCGGGACATGGCGGTAATCGGCATTACCGGCACCAACGGCAAGACCTCGATCTCGCACTGGCTGGCGCAGGCCTACGCGCTGCTGGGCGAGAAGGCGGCGCTGATCGGCACCGTCGGCAACGGCTTTTACGGCGCGCTGACCGAAACCACCCACACCACCCCCGACCCGATCACCGTGCAGCAGAAGCTGGCGGAATACCGTCGCCAGGGCGCGCACATGGTGTCGATGGAGGTGTCCAGCCACGGCCTCGACCAGTTCCGCGTCAATGGCGTCAGCTTCCGCAGCGCGGTGTTCACCAACCTGACCCGCGACCACCTTGATTACCACGGCACCATGGCCGAGTACGGCGCCTCCAAGGCCAAGCTGTTCCACTGGCAGGGGCTGCAGCACGCGGTGATCAATGTCGACGACGCCTTCGGTCGCCAGCTGGCGAGCGAAATTGACCAAAGCCGCACCCGTGTCATCAGCTACGGCCTGGAGCAGGGCGACGTGCGCCCGCTGAGCCTTGCGGCCAACCTTGATGGCCTGCAGCTCTCCGTCACCACGCCGTGGGGCGATGCCGAGATCAAGAGCCCGCTGCTGGGCCGCTTCAATGCGGCCAACATGCTGGCCTGCCTGGCGGTGCTGTGCGCCAACGGCGTGACCCTCGACGACGCGGTGCGCGTGCTGGGCAAGATCCAGCCGGCACGCGGTCGCATGCAGCGCATTGGCAGCAGCCTGGAGCCGCTGGTGGTGGTCGACTACGCACACACGCCGGACGCGCTGGAAAAGGCCTTGGCCACCCTGGCCGAGATCCGCCCTGCCGGCGGCAAGCTGTTCTGCGTGTTCGGTTGCGGTGGTGATCGCGACAAGGGCAAGCGGCCACTGATGGGCGAGATCGCCGAGCGCATCGCCGACGTGGCGGTGGTGACCAGCGACAACCCGCGCAGCGAAGCGCCGGCGGCCATCGTCGCCGACATCGTCGCCGGCATGCAGGCACCGGGCCATGTCGAAATCGACCGCGCCGCCGCCATCCACTGGGCGGTGGCCAATGCCCGCGTCGGCGACGTAATCCTGATCGCCGGCAAGGGCCACGAGGAATACCAGGACATCGCCGGCGTGAAGCAGCCGTTCTCCGATTTCCGCGTTGCCGAAGACGCGCTCACCGCCTGGGGGGCCAACGATGCTGCCGCTGTCTGACGCCGCTCGCCTGTTGTCCGGCGAACTGGCCGGCAGCGACGCCGTGTTCCAGCGCGTGGTCACCGACAGCCGCGCGGTGCAGGCCGGCGACCTGTTCGTGGCGCTGAAGGGTGACAACTTCGACGCGCATGACTTCGTGGCCGAGGTACTGGCCAAGGGCGCGTTTGCGCTGGTGCGCCGCGACTTTGCGCCGGCTGGCGGCAGCGTGATCCGTGTCGACGACACCCGGCTGGCGCTGGGCACCTTGGCCGCCGCCTGGTGCGCGCGGCTGGACGTGAAGCGCATCGGCATCACCGGTTCCAACGGCAAGACCACGGTCAAGGAGATGGTGGCCGCCATCCTGCGCGCCCATGCCGGCAACGCCGCAGTGCACGCCACTGCCGGCAACTTCAACAACGACATCGGCCTGCCGCTGACGCTGCTGGCGTTGCGCCCGGCGCACCGCTACGCGGTGATCGAGATGGGCATGAACCACTTTGGCGAGATCCGCTACCTGAGCGGCCTGACCCGGCCACAGGTGGCGCTGGTCAACAATGCCATGCGCGCGCATCTGGGCGGCGGCTTCGACAGCACCGCCGACATCGCCCGCGCCAAGAGCGAGATTTTTGAAGGCCTGAGCGCCGACGGTGTCGCCATCATCAATGCCGACGACGCGCAGCAGGCGATCTTCACCGCCGCCGCCGGCCAGCATCGCCAACTGCGCTTTGGTTTGTCCGCTGCGGCCAACGTCTACGCCCGCGACATCGTCGCCAGCGCCACCGGCAGCCGCTTCGTGCTGTGCTGCCCGCAGGGCGAGCAGGCGATCGAACTGCCGGCCGCCGGCGAACACAATGTGCGCAACGCGCTGGCCGCCGCAGCGGTGGCGCTGGCACTGGACGTGCCGCTGGCCGCCATCGCCGCCGGCCTGGCCGCCTTTGCCGGCGTCAAGGGCCGCCTGCAGCTGAAGCCAGCCGCTTGCGGTGCCACCGTGATCGACGACAGCTACAACGCCAATCCGGATTCGATGAAGGCCGGTATCGACGTGCTGGCTGCCTATCCGGCACCGCGCGTATTCGTGATGGGGCAGATCGGCGAGCTGGGCGACACCGCGCCGCAACTGCACGCCGAAGTCGGCACCCACGCCCGCGCACGAGGCATCGAAACCCTGCTGTGCCTCGGTGAGCTGGCGCAGCATGCCGCCGCAGCCTACGGTGCCGGCGCCGAGTATTTCGACGACATCGACGCGCTGCTGGCGCGGCTGGATGCCGTGGTCACCCCGGCCAGCACGGTGCTGGTCAAGGGTTCGCGCTTCATGCGCATGGAACGGGTCGTTGCCCATCTGGTAACCCCACAACAACAAGAAAACGGGAAGGGCTAAACGTGCTGCTGTTACTGGCTGAACTGCTAAAGGACCACATCCGGGCTTTCAACGTCCTCAACTACGTCACGCTGCGCGCGGTGATGGCGGCGCTGACGTCGCTGGTGATCTCGCTGTGGCTGGGGCCGTGGGTGATCGCCAAGCTGACCGAACTCAAGGTCGGCCAGGCGGTGCGCAGCGACGGCCCGCAGACGCATCTGGTGAAGACCGGCACCCCGACCATGGGCGGCACGCTGATCCTGCTGGCGATGAGTGTCACCACCCTGCTGTGGGCCGACCTGTCCAACCAGTACGTGTGGCTGCTGCTGGCGGTGACGCTGGGCACCGGCGCGCTGGGTTTCTACGATGACTGGCGCAAGGTGGTGTACAAGGACCCGAACGGGGTCTCCGCCCGCTTCAAGATGGCGTGGCAATCGACCATCGCCATTGCCGCCGGCGTGTTCCTGATCACCACCGCCAAGCTGCCGGCATCCACCGAATTCATCATCCCGTTCTTCAAGAACGTGATCTATCCGCTGGGCGGCATCGGCTTCTGCGTGCTGACCTACTTCGTCATCGTCGGCACCTCCAACTCGGTCAACCTCACTGATGGCCTTGATGGCCTCGCCGCGCTGCCGGTGGTGATGGTGGCTGCCGGTCTGGCGATCTTCGCCTACGTCGCCGGCCACGCGCTGTTCTCCAAATACCTGGGCATGCCCTTCGTGCCCGGTGCGCACGAGGTGGTGGTGTTCTGCGCCGCCATCTGCGGCGCCTGCCTCGGCTTTCTGTGGTTCAACGCCTACCCGGCACAGGTGTTCATGGGCGACGTCGGCGCGCTGGCGCTGGGCGCCGCGCTGGGCACCGTGGCGGTGATCGTGCGCCAGGAAATCGTGCTGCTGATCATGGGCGGCCTGTTCGTGGTCGAGGCGCTGTCGGTGATGATCCAGGTGGCGTCGTTCAAGCTCACCGGCAAGCGCGTGTTCCGCATGGCGCCGCTGCATCACCACTACGAACTCAAAGGCTGGAAAGAGACCCAGGTGGTGGTCCGCTTCTGGATCATCACCATGATGCTGGTGCTGGCAGGTCTTGCCACGCTGAAACTGCGCTAAGGAAAGCTGACCATGGATCTGGCTAACCGTCACATCATCGTTATCGGCCTCGGTGACACCGGCGTGTCCGCCGCCCGCTGGCTGCTGGCGCACGGTGCGCGGGTGACGATGGCGGACAGCCGCGACAATCCGCCGAATGCGGCCGCCGTTGCGGCCAACCTTGGCTCGGTGTCGCTGCGTCTGGGCGCCTTCAGCGACGCTACCTTTGCCGATGCCGACATGCTGATGGTCAGCCCCGGCGTCAGCGTCCGCAGCCCGGCCATCGCCGCCTTTGCCGCCGCCGGCGGCGAGGTGGTCGGCGACGTGGAATTGTGGGCACGCGCCATTGCCGTCAGTGGTGCGCGGGTGATCGCCATCACCGGCTCCAACGGCAAGAGCACCGTCACCAGCCTGGTCGGCCACCTGTGCGAGGCCGCCGGGCTGGATACCGTGGTGTGCGGCAATATCGGCCTGCCGGTGCTGGACGCACTGGCCGCGCGCGAAGCCGCCGGGCGGGCACCGGAGGTGTGGGTGGTGGAGCTGTCCAGCTTCCAGCTGGAAACCACGCGCAGCCTGCAGGCGGACGCGGCCACGGTGCTGAACATCTCCGAAGATCATCTGGATCGCTACCACGACCTGCTCGATTACGCGCACAGCAAGACCGCCATCTTCAACGGTGACGGCGTGCAGGTGCTGAACCGCGACGACGTGTTCTGCCGTGCGATGGTGCGCGCCGGACGACGGGTGGCGTGGTTCTCGCTGCGTGAAGACGCCGATTACGCATTGCAACAGACGGATAGCCGTTACCAGCTGGCCATCGCCGGACAGGCGGTGTTCGACTGTGCCGACATGCCGCTGCAGGGCCTGCACAACGCGGCCAACGCCTTGGCGGCACTGGCGCTGTGCGAGGCGATCGGCCTCGCGCGCGAACAGCTGCTGCCGGCACTGAAAACCTTCCGTGGCCTCGCGCACCGCGTCGAGTTCGTCGCCGAGTTCGACGACGTGATGTACATCGACGACTCCAAGGGCACTAACGTCGGCGCCACCGAGGCGGCGCTGAACGGCATGACCCGAAAGGTGGTGCTGATCGCCGGCGGCGACGGCAAGGGCCAGGATTTTGCGCCGCTGGCGCCGGCCTGCGCCCGTATCGCCCGCGCGGTGGTGCTGATCGGCCGTGACGGCCCGCAGATCGGCGCCGCGCTGGCCGACAGCGGCGTGCCGCTGGTGGCGTGCCAGACGCTGGAGGACGCCACCCGCGAGGCGGCCAGCCTGGCGCAGCCCGGTGACGTGGTACTGCTGTCGCCGGCCTGCGCCAGCCTCGACATGTTCAAGAATTACGCGCATCGCGCCCAAGTGTTTGTCGACACCGTCGCGCAGCTGCAAGCGGAGCGTCTATCGTGATGCACGCCGCGCGCAGCCGCTACCACCACAGCACCGCCATCACCGTGATGGACGAGGCGCTGATGTGGGCGATTGCGCTGTTGCTGTCGGTCAGCCTGGTGATGGTGTTCTCGGCGTCGATTGCCAACGCCGAGGCCGATCCGGCGACCAACAGCCCGTACTTCTACCTGATGCGCCACATGGTGTTCATGGTGATCGGGCTGTCGGCGGCGGCGCTGACCTTCATGGTCCCGATGGCGTGGTGGCAGCAGTACGCGGGCAAGTTTTTCCTGTTCGCCGGCTTCCTGCTGGTGCTGGTGCTGATTCCCGGCATCGGCCGGGTGGTGAATGGGTCGCGGCGCTGGATCAACCTGATCGTGCTGAATTTCCAGCCGTCGGAAGTGATGAAGCTGGCGGCGGTGATCTACGCTGCCGACTACACCGTGCGCAAGGCGGCCAAGCTGCACAGTTTCAGCCAGGGTTTCCTGCCGATCCTGATGGCGATCGTGGTGGTGGCCTTCCTGCTGCTGGCGGAGCCGGACTTCGGCGCGCTGATGGTGGTGATGAGCATCACCATGGGCATCGTGTTCCTCGGCGGTATCAACCTGCGCATCTTTGCCGGTCTGGCGCTGATGGCGGTGGCGGCGATCGGCTTGCTGATCGTGACCTCGCCGTACCGGGTGAAGCGGGTGCTGGGTTTCCTCGATCCGTGGGAAGACCCGTACGGCAAGGGCTATCAGCTGTCGCACTCGCTGATCGCCATCGGCCGTGGCGAGTGGCTGGGCGTCGGCCTCGGCGGCAGCATCGAGAAGCTGTTCTACCTGCCGGAGGCGCACACCGACTTCATCATGGCGGTGATCTCGGAAGAATTCGGTTTCATCGGCATCTGCGTGGTGCTGGGGCTGTATGCGTGGATCGTGCGGCGTGCCTTCCATATCGGCACCGAGGCGAAGAAGCTGGAGCGTTATTACCCGTCGCTGGTGGCACAGGGTATCGGCATCTGGTTGGGGATTCAGACCTTCTTCAATGTCGGCGTCAACATGGGCTTGCTGCCGACCAAGGGCCTGACCCTGCCGCTGATGTCGTTCGGCGGCTCGGCCATGCTGTGCAACCTCGCCTCGCTGGCGGTGCTGTTGCGGGTGGATTATGAAAACAGGCGTTTGATGCGGGGCTTCAAGGTTTAAAAGCCGCGTAGCGGCGAAGGAAAAACAGGCAGTGAGGCTTCAGGGTTTGAAGCATTACGCTGCGGCCAACGTTGGCCGCAGGTGAACGGAATCAGGGGCTACGGCCCGGAGTTGAGAAAGAAAAGATGACTAAACGCACGGTGATGGTAATGGCGGCAGGCACGGGTGGACACATCGTCCCCGGCATCGCTGTTGCCCGCGAGCTGCAACAGCGCGGCTGGCAAGTGCTGTGGGTCGGCACCGAGCGTGGCATGGAAAACAAGCTGGTGCCGCCGACCGGCATCCCGCTGATCCGGCTGGCGTTCCACGGCGTGCGCGGCAAGGGGCTGCTGGGGTCGGTAAAAGGCGTGCTGCAGCTGGGGGCCGCCTTTGTGCGCAGCCTGAAGCTGATGTTCGAACACCGCCCGGACGTGATTCTGGGCATGGGCGGCTACGTGTGCCTGCCGACCGGCCTCGCCGGCGCGCTGCTGTGGAAGCCGCTGGTGATGGTCAATGCCGACGCCGGCCTGCTGCTGAGCAACAAGGCGCTGCTGCCGTTTGCCGACCATCTGGCCTGCGGCTTTGACGGCGAGGCCGCCAGGCTGAACAAGGCGGTGGTCACCGGCAACCCGGTGCGCGCCGAGATCGAGCAGATGACGCCGCCGGCCGAGCGCTTTGCCGGCCGTACTGGCCCGCTGCGGGTGCTGGTGGTCGGTGGCAGCCTGGGTGCCAAGGTGCTCAACGACACCCTGCCGCAGGCGCTGGCGCTGCTGCCGGCCGAGGCGCGGCCGCTGCTGACGCACCAGACCGGCGACAAGAATTTCGACGCGGTGCAGCAGGCGTACGCCAGCGCCGGGCTCAAGGTTGGCCGCGACGTGACGCTGCTGCCGTTTATCGACAATATGGCCGCGCTGCTGGCCGACTGCGACGTGATCCTGTGCCGTGCCGGCGCGATCACCATCAGCGAACTGTGCGCCGCCGGCGTGCCCAGCATCCTGGTGCCGCTGGTGGTGTCCACCACCTCGCACCAGCGCGACAACGCGGCGTGGATGGCGGCCCATGGCGCGGCCATCCATCTGCCGCAACAAGACATGAATCCGCAGCAACTGGCGGCGCTGCTGGCAGGGCTGACCCGCCCACAGCTGCTGCAGATGGCCGAACAGGCGCGAACGCTGGCCAAGCCGGCCGCGGCAGCCAAAGTGGCTGACCTGTGCCAGGCGCTGGCGGATACCGAATAGGACTGGGCCCGAACGGGGCCCGAGCAAGAGAAGACACCATGAAACATCGCGTCAAACACATACACTTTGTCGGTATCGGCGGCGTCGGCATGTGCGGCATCGCCGAGGTGCTGCTGAACCTGGGCTACACCGTGTCCGGTTCCGACATGGCCGACAACGCCGCCACCAAGCGCCTGACCGAGCAGGGCGCGCGCATCTTCTTTGGCCATGATGCCACCTATATCAAGGGCGCCGACGTGGTGGTGACCTCTACCGCGGTGAAGGCCGACAACCCGGAAGTGCAGGAAGCCCAGGCCAAGCACGTGCCGGTGATCCCGCGCGCGATGATGCTGGCCGAGCTGATGCGCTTCAAGCAGGGCATTGCCATCGCCGGTACCCACGGCAAGACCACCACCACCAGCCTGACCGCGTCGGTGCTGGGTGCGGCCAACCTTGATCCGACCTTCGTGATCGGTGGCAAGCTGACCGCGGCCGGCACCAATGCCCGCCTCGGCAGCGGCGACTACCTGGTGGCCGAGGCCGACGAATCGGACGCCTCCTTCCTCTATTTGCAGCCGGTGATGTCGGTGGTGACCAATATCGACGCCGACCACATGGACACCTACGACCACAGCTTCGACAAGCTGAAGCAGGCCTTCGTCGACTTCATCCACCACCTGCCGTTCTACGGCCGGGCCGTGCTGTGCGTCGACGACGAGCACGTGCGCAGCATCGTGCCGCAGCTGAAAAAGCCGGTCACCACCTACGGTCTGGACGACAGCGCCGATGTCTACGCCGAGAACGTGGTCGCCGATGCCGGCCAGATGCACTTCGACGTGGTGGTCAAGGCCGACGGCCTGCGCTTCCCGGTGACGCTGAACATGCCGGGCCGCCACAACGTGCTCAACGCGCTGGCGGCTACCGCCATCGGCCTGGAGTGCGGTGCCGAGGTGGAGGCGATCCAGCGTGGTCTTGCCGAGTTCGCCGGTGTCGGCCGCCGCTTCCAGCGCTACGGCGAACTGCCGGCCAAGGATGGCGGCAGCTACACCCTGATCGACGACTACGGCCACCATCCGGTGGAAATGGCGGCGACGCTGGCCGCGGTGCGCGGCGCCTTCCCGCAGAAGCGGCTGGTGCTGGCGTTCCAGCCGCACCGTTACAGCCGCACCCGCGACCTGTTCGAGGACTTCGTCAAGGTATTGAACGGTGTCGACTGCCTGTTGCTGGCGGAAGTGTACGCCGCCGGCGAGGCACCGATCGTGGCTGCCGACGGCCGCGCGCTGACGCGGGCGGTACGGGTCGGCGGCAAGGTGGAGCCGGTGTTCGTCGAGCAGATCGCCGACATGCCGCAGGTGATCAGCGACATGGTGCGTGACGGTGACGTGGTGATCACCATGGGCGCCGGTTCCATTGGCGGCATCCCGGCCAAGCTGGTCGCGGCGAGCAAGGCATAACCCAGGACAAGGTTGGCCGCGTGCAGCTCACGCGGCAGCAAGGAAACATGATGAAGCAATTTGGCAAGGTGGCAGTGATCATGGGTGGCAGCTCCGCCGAGCGCGAAGTGTCGCTGATGAGCGGCAACGGCGTGCTGGCCGCGCTGCAGAGCAAGGGCGTCGATGCGCACAAGTTCGACCCGTCGGAAAAACCGCTGACAGCGCTGCAGGAAGAGGGCTTTGCACGCGTGTTCAACATCCTGCACGGCCCGTTCGGCGAGGACGGCACGCTGCAGGGTGCGCTGGAGAGCATGGCCATTCCCTATACCGGCTGCGGCGTGATGGCGTCGGCGATCTGCATGGACAAGTGGCGCACCAAGCTGCTGTGGAAGGGCGCCGGCCTGCCGATCCCTGACTTCGAGCTGCTGAGCGACGACAGCGATTTCGACGCCATCGAGGCCCGCCTCGGCCTGCCGATCTTCGTGAAGCCGTCCACCGAAGGCTCCAGCATCGGCGTCACCAAGGTGAAGGAACACGGCGGCCTGAAGGCGGCGTACGAAGAGGCGCGCCAGTACGACGAGATCGTGATTGCCGAGCAGTTCATCGGCGGCGGTGAGTACACCTGCGCCATCATCGACGGCAAGGCCTACCCGACCATCAAGATCGAGCCGGCCACCGAGTACTACGACTACCAGGCCAAGTATTTCCGCGACGACACCGTCTACCGCTGCCCGTCCGGCCTTGCGGCCAACGTTGAGCAGCGTGCGCGCGAGCTGGCGTTGCAGGCTTTCCGCGTGCTGGGTTGCCGTGGCTGGGCGCGCATCGACTTCCTGATGGACGAGGCCGGCGGCATTTATTTGCTGGAGGCCAATACCAATCCGGGCATGACCAGCCACAGCCTGGTGCCGATGGCGGCGCGGGTCGAGGGGCTGTCCTACGAAGATCTGTGCGTACAGGTGCTGGCGGCAGCTCATGTGGGATAACCATGCGGTACTGCGCGCGCTGGCGAACATGCTGTTGCTGGCCGCGCTGCTGATGTTGCTGTACAGCGCCGGGGTGTGGTTGACGCACTCGCCGCTGTTCCCGGTCAAGCGGATCGCGATTGGTGGCCAGTTCGTGAAGGTGACACCGGTGCAGTTGAAGTACATCGCGCAGCACGAGCTGTCCGGCACCTTCTTCACGCTGGACATCAACAAGACGCGCGGTGCGTTCGAGAAGCTGCCGTGGGTGCGCGAGGCGCAGGTGAGGCGGACGTGGCCGGACCGCCTGCAGATCACCATCGCGGAACACGTCGCGGTGGCGCGCTGGGGCGAAAGCGGGTTGATCAGCAAGGAAGGCCGCTGGTTCGATGCGGCCAGTGACCAGCCGCTGCCGGTGCTGTTCGGGCCGGCGGGCAGTGAAAAGGAAATGGTACAGGCCCTGCACACGTTCGGGCCGGTACTGGCTCAGGCCAGGCTGAAAGTGCGGCAATTGTGGTTGAGCGAACGCCGCGCCTGGAAGATGGAACTGGATAACGGGGTAATGCTGGAGCTGGGACGTGGCCCGGTGAAGGAGCGGTTGGCGCGGTTTGTCGAGTACTGGCCGCGCAGCCTGGCCACCATGCCGTATCGCATCGAGTACATCGACCTGCGTTACCCCAATGGATTTGCCGTGAAGATGCCGGATTACAAGGCGGCAAGCACGGCAACAGCAAACAAGCTTTGAGTGTTGGAGCGACAGGTGAGCAAACCTAAAGAAAGCAAGAACATGCTGGTCGGTCTGGATATCGGGACCTCGAAGATCGTCGCGATCGTTGCCGAGGTGCTGGAAGAGGGCCAGATCAACATCATCGGCATGGGCCAGGTGCCGTCGCGCGGCTTGAAGCGCGGCATGGTGGTCAACATCGAGTCCACGGTGCAGGCGATCCAGCGCGCGCTGGAAGAGGCCGAGCTGATGGCCGACTGCAAGATCCACCAGGTGTTTACCGGCATCGCCGGCAGTCACATCAAGAGCGTCAATTCGCACGGCATGGTGGCGATCAAGGACCGCGAGGTGACGCCGATGGACATCGAGCGCGTGATCGAAACCGCGCGCGCGGTGACCATTCCGCCGGATCACCAGGTGCTGCACATCCTGACCCAGGAATACAGCATCGACGGACAGGAAGGCGTGCGCGAGCCGCTGGGCATGAGCGGCGTGCGGCTGGAGGCCAAGGTGCACATCGTCACCGGCGCGGTCTCCGCCGCGCAGAACGTGGCCAAGTGCGTGCGCCGCTGCGGGCTGGAAGTGTCCGACCTGGTGCTGCAGCCGATGGCGTCGGCGATGGCGGTGCTGTCCGAGGACGAGAAGGAACTCGGCGTCTGCCTGATCGACATCGGTGGCGGCACCACCGACATCGCGGTGTACACCAACGGTGCCATCCGCCATACCGCGGTGATCCCGATTGCCGGAGACCAGATCACCAACGACATCGCCATGGCGCTGCGCACCCCGACCAAGGAAGCGGAAGACATCAAGATCCAGCACGGTGTGGCGCTGGTGTCGCTGGCCGATGCCTCGCAGATGATCGAGGTGCCGGGCGTCGGCGAGCGCGGTCCGCGCCAGATGTCGCGCGCCACGCTGGCCGAAGTGATCGAGCCGCGGGTGGAAGAACTGTTCCAGCTGGTGCAGCAGGAGCTGCGCCGCAGCGGTTTCGAGGAAGTGTTGTCGTCCGGCATGGTGATTACCGGCGGCGCCAGCCTGATGCCGGGCATGGTCGAGCTGGCCGAGGAAGTGTTCCACATGCCGGTGCGTATCGGCGTGCCGAAGTATGTCGGCGGTTTGTCGGAGGTGGTGAAGAATCCGCGCTTCTCGACCGGCGTCGGCCTGTTGCAGTACGGCAAGGACCAGATGAATCCGCGCGCCCACCACAAGGTGGACGATGGCGGCGTAGGACAAATGTTTCAAAAAATGAAAGCCTGGTTTGCCGGAAATTTCTGAGCATGACCAGGGTCTCGGGTTCGCTCATCTTTTAACAGGAGAGAAAAAATGAGCATGGTATTCGAAGTAATGCAGGAAACCGCCTCCGAGGCGGTGATCAAGGTGATCGGTGTTGGTGGTGGCGGCTGCAACGCCATCGACAACATGATCGACAATCTGGTGAACGGCGTGGAATTCATCTGCGCCAACACCGATGCCCAGGCGCTGAAGCGCAACAAGGCCGCGCAGAAGCTGCAGCTGGGTAACAACCTGACCCGCGGTCTGGGTGCCGGTGCCAATCCGGAAGTTGGCCGCAGCGCCGCGCTGGAAGACCGCGAACGCATCGCCGAGATGCTGCGCGGCGCCAACATGGTGTTCGTGACCGCCGGCATGGGCGGCGGTACCGGGACCGGCGCCGCACCGGTGGTGGCGGAAGTGGCCAAGGAAATGGGCATCCTCACCGTCGGCGTGGTGACGCGTCCGTTCGACCACGAAGGCAAGCGCATGCGCGTCGCCAACGACGGCATCGAGCTGCTGAAGAAGCACGTCGATTCGCTGATCGTGATCCCGAACGAGAAGCTGATGGACGTGCTGGGTGACGACGTGTCGATGCGCGACGCCTTCCGCGCCGCGGACGACGTGCTCAAGGGCGCCGTGGCCGGGATCTCGGAGGTGATTACCTGCCCGGGCCTGATCAACGTCGACTTTGCCGACGTGCGCGCGGTGATGGGCGAGATGGGTCTGGCGATGATGGGGTCGGCGTTTGCCTCCGGCATCGACCGTGCCCGCGTCGCCGCCGAACAGGCCGTGGCCAGCCCGCTGCTGGACAACATCACGCTGGAAGGTGCCCGTGGCGTACTGGTGAACATTTCCACCGCGCCGGGTTGTCTGAAGATGAGCGAATACCGCGAAATCATGTCCATCATCCGCCAGTACGCCGACGATGATGCGCAGGTGAAGTTCGGTACCGCCGAAGTGGAAGACATGCCGGAAGACACCATCCGCGTGACACTGATCGCGACCGGCCTCGGCCAGAAGCCGCAGACCAGCCGTGACGAGCGTCCGGAATACATCAAGATCGTGAAGACCGGTACCGACAATATCGCGATGGAAGTGGACTACAACGAGCTGGGCAACACCCCGGCCGTGATGCGTAGCCGCAACCGCCGTGCCACCGGTGCCGCCGACTTCTCCGATCCGTCGGTCAGCGAGTCGTTCGACATTCCGGCCTTCCTGCGCAAGCAGGCGGACTGATAGCGCAGACCTATAGTCGGTATCCGGTCAATCAATAAAGCACTAGCGTGAGCTGTGCTAGAATCGGTGTCACTGTAACGGCTTGAAAGCATGTGATGATTTTGCAGCGCACCTTGAAAAAAGCGATCAGCGCGACCGGCGTAGGCCTGCATTCGGGAGAAAGGGTGAAACTGACCCTGAACCCGGCGGCGCCCGATACCGGCATCGTGTTTCGCCGTACTGACCTGCCCGAGCCGGTCAGTGTCAAAGTGCATCCTTCGCTGGTGAACGATACGCGCCTCTCCTCGACGCTGGTCTCCGAGACCGGCGTGCGTATCGGCACCATCGAACACCTGATGTCCGCCTTTGCAGGGCTGGGCATCGATAACCTGCTGATCGACGTCACCGCGGCGGAGATGCCCATCATGGATGGCTCCGCCGCGCCGTTCATCTTCCTGCTGCAAAGCGCCGGCATCGTCGATCAGGCACAGCCGAAGCGCTTCATCCGCGTCAAGCAGGTGGTCGAGGTGGTGGAAGGCGACAAGTGGGTGCGGCTGGCGCCGCACGACGGCTTCAGTGTCGAGCTGTCGATCGAGTTCAACCATCCGGCATTCAACCGTGCGCCGCAGACGGTGCACATCGATTTCGCCAACCGTTCCTACATCGACGAAATCAGCCGCGCGCGCACCTTCGGCTTCATGCACGAGGTCGAGTACATGCGCAGCCACGGTCTCGGCCGCGGCGGCAACCTCAACAATGCCATCGTGATCGACGACGAGTACGTGCTCAACCCGGAAGGGCTGCGCTTTCCGGACGAGTTCGTGCGCCACAAGATCCTCGATGCCATCGGTGACCTGTACATCGTCGGCCATCCGCTGATCGCCGCCTTCAGCGGCCACAAGTCCGGCCATGCGCTCAACAACAAGCTGCTGCGCGTGCTGCTGGATACGCCGGAGGCGTGGGAGTTCGTCAGCTTCAGCGACGAGCACGACGTGCCATCCAGCTTTCACCGCCTGCCCGACGTGGTCTGAAGGTTGGCCGCATGAAAAAACCGCGCTGCGAGTGATCGCCGCGCGGTTTTGCATTGGGACGGGGCCGTCTTAGCGCGGCGTGCTCATCGCTTCGCCCAGGCGCACCGGCTTGGTCGGCAGCCAGGCCGGGTTGAACGCCATGCTGTGCTGCGGGAACAGAAGCACCACGGTGGAGCCGAGCAGGAAGCGGCCCATTTCCTCACCCTGCTTGAGGGTGATGTGCTGGCCGGTATAGGACCACTCGGTGACCTCGCTGCGGCGCGGCGGATTGACCACGCCGTGCCAGCTGGTGGCCATGCTGCCGACCACGGTGGCGCCGACCAGGGTCAGCACCATAGTGCCGAACGCGGTGTCGAACACGCATACCACGCGCTCGTTGCGCGCGAACAGGCCGGGCACGCCGCGCGCGGTGGTCGGGTTGACCGAGAACAGCGCGCCGGGCACGTAGATCATGCGCCGCAGCGTGCCGTCGCACGGCATGTGGATGCGGTGGTAGTCGCGCGGGCTGAGGTAGATGGTGGCGAACTGGCCGTCGGCAAACTGTGCCGCCAGGCTGGCGTCGCCGCCGAGCAGCGCGGTGGTGGAGTAGTGGTGGCCCTTGGCCTGGAAGATCTGGTCCTGCGCGATGTGGCCGAACTGGCTGATGGCGCCATCCACCGGGCAGGTCAGCGCCGCGTCCGCCTGCGGCCGCACGCCGTCGCGCAGCGCGCGGGTGAAGAAGGCATTGAAGGTGTCGTAGCTGGCGATGTCCGGATTGGCGGCTTCCGCCATGTTGACCTGGTAACGGCGCACGAACCAGCGGATCAGCCGCGTGGTGCGCTCGCCGCCACGGGCATTGGCAACCCGGCCGGCAAAGGCGGTCAGCGCCTGCTTGGGCAGCAGGTATTGCGGCAATACGGCAAGACGATCGGACACGATGACACCCTAATTCGAAAAACAGCGGCAGATTATACCGGTGCCGTCGTATCTATCGGGAAAAACCGTGTCGACTGGCCGCCTGTCACTCGGTGAGTGTCAGCTCCGCTGGCTTGCGTTCACGGCTGATCACCACCACCGCCGCCAGGATCAGCGCGCCGCCGGCCAGCTGCGACAGGGTGACGGCTTCGTGCAGGAACACCGCCGCCAGCAGCACGGTGACCACCGGCTCCACCGTCGATAGCAGCGAGGCCTGGGTGGCGTCGGTTTTTTCCAGTCCGGCCAGGAACAGCGTGATGGCAATCACGGTGGAAATCAGCGCGATCAGCGCAATGGCCAGCACGCCGCTGCCGCTCGCCGGTGGCTGCAGCCCCTGCAGGCTGACCACGATGCCATTGCACAGTGCCGCCGACAGCGTCACCACGCAGGCGGCAGCGAGCGGGTGGCCGCGCTCGCGCAGGCGGCTGCCGGCCAGGATGTACAGCGCGTAGATCAGCGCCGCGCCCAGCCCCAGCAGCAGGCCGCGTAGCGAGGTCGACCACTCCAGCCCGATGGTGACCGCCAGCCCGCCCAGCGCCAGCAGCAGCGCCAGCAGGCGGCGTCGGGTCAGCGGCTCGCCGAGCAGGCTGGAGAGCAGGATCACGATCACCGGAAACAGGTACAGCAGCAGCGCCACGGTGCCGGCCGAGGCGTAGTGCAGCGCATTGAAATAACAGGCCGACATGCCGGCGTAGCCGACCGCGCCCATCGCGATCAGCGTCAGCAGGCTACGGCCGCGCGGCCACGGCAGCCGCCGCCACAGCACCCACGGCAGCAACAGCAGCCCGGCGACCAGGAAGCGCAGGAACAGCAGGCTGCCGGTACTGACGCCGTCGGCGTAAGCCTGTTTGGCAAAGATCGCCATCGCGCCGAAGGCTACCGCGGAGAGCAGGATCTGGGCGGGGCCGAGCAGGCTGTGGCCGGGCGACAGGGTGGTGGCTGAGGCGGTCATGGCGGCATCCGTTTACTTTTTGCGCGGTCTGGCGTCCGGCTTGTTCAGGTTGGCCAGCAGCGCTTCGGCGTTGCGTGGCGCCAGGCCGTCCGGGCACAGGTTCTTCAGCATGGTCTGGCGGAAAGGATCGCCAAAGCTGGCCTTCTGCCATTTGGCCTTGGTCGACTCGATCCAGCGCTTGCCCTCGGGGTCGGCAAAGCCGTAGCTGCGCAGGCTGCGCTCGTTGCAGTGCACGCCTTCACGGCTGATGTTCTCCGCGCCCTTGCTGCTCAGCTGGCGCAGGCTGAAACGGGTGACGCCATCGCTGCCGACCTGGATCGAGCCGGCATCGATGAACACGCGCTGCTTGACCTCGCCGGGCATCTCGATCTCGCGCCAGTCGAAGCTGGCCGGATAGTCGGCCAGCGGCACGCTGGCTTCCTGCCACGGGGCTTCTTCCTCGTACCAGTTCTGCTTGCTGTGGACCGGGCGGTCTTTACCCAGGGAGCTGGCCACGGCAAGGTTGGCCGCAACGGCGATGACAAGGGCAGGGGCAAGGTATTTCACGATCATGAGTTCCTGTTGGGAGTGAGGCGCATGGTCTGGCGACGGCGACCGCTTTCACGGCCACCCAGTCCCCAGCTGACTTCGGTAAAGCTTAATTCGCTGCGCGCGTTCAGCATCAGTACCGACGAGGCGCGGGTGCCGTAGTCGCGGCCGTTGATGAACACCGGCGACAGCATCTTTTCCAATGCCAGACCGACGCCGGTATTGGGTAATTGTTCCACCGGTGCCGGGGTCGGGTCGCTCAGCCAGCGCAGGATGTCGTTTTCCGCCGGCGGCCGTGTCTGCTGCTGCAGCTTGGCGCGCAGCTGTTCGCACTTGAACCAGCGGCTGTTCATGTCGGCATTGGACAGCACGTGGATGCCCGGCGGCACGCGGTTGAGCATGCCGCTGCGGCTGTTGAAGTGCAACAGGTTGCGGATCTCGCCGAACAGCAGGTTGAACGGCGCGAACTGGCGGTGCTCGGCCTTGAGCCAGGCGGCGAATTCCAGCGCCGATTCGTTGCCGCTGACAAAGCGCTTGACCAGCTCGCCGCGCGAGCGCGCCGCGCTGCGGGCGTGGCCTTCGCGGATGTGGGTGACGGCGGCAAAGCGGCCGCGTACGTCCATCGCCAGCCAGCTGCCGCCGGCCTGCAGATCGCGGCCGCCGAGCACGTCCGGATGTTCCGGGCGCCAGAAATCCAGCGCCGCGGTGGGGCGGGCGTAATACTCGTCACGGTTGGCCGCCACCAGCAGCGGCCCGCAGGCTGCGGTCTGGTAGGCGAGGGCAATCACACACATATAATGGTATTGCGCACTTGGGCAATCTGCCGGCGCACCTTAAAATAGATCGCTTCATTGTAACGTGTAATGGCAGGGGATAGTTTTCATGCAGCCAGATCTTCACCTCGACCTGTCCGGTCTCAATTGTCCACTGCCGATCCTGCGCGCGAAAAAGGCGCTGGCCGGCCTGACCAGCGGCCAGGTACTGTCCGCCATCGCCACCGACCCCGGTGCGCCGAAGGATTTCGAGGCCTTTTGCCGCCAGACCGGCAATGCGCTGCTGGAGTCGTCCACCACCGACGATGGCCGCTTCCTGCTGGTGATCCGCCGCAAATAAGACACCACCGGCGTTGCCACGGCGGCGCCCGCTTTTTATTCAAGAAAGGTTTTGCCATGCAACTGACCATTACCCGCCCCGACGACTGGCACCTGCACATCCGTGATGGCGAGGCGCTGGCGGCGGTGCTGCCGGATACCTGTCGCCAGATGGGCCGCGCCATCATCATGCCCAACCTGAAACCGCCGGTGACCACCGTCGAGGCCGCCGCCGCCTACCGCGAGCGCATCCTGGCCGCGCGTCCGGCCGGCAGCACCTTCGAGCCGCTGATGACGCTGTACCTGACCGAAACCACCAGCGCCGACGAAGTACGCAAGGCCAAGGAAAGCGGCTTCGTGCACGGCATCAAGCTGTACCCGGCCGGCGCCACCACCAACTCCGACGCCGGTGTGCGCGACGTGAATAACGCGATGGCGGCGCTGGAAGCGATGGCCGAAGTCGGCATGCCGCTCTTGGTGCACGGCGAAGTCACCGACCCTGCCGTGGACGTGTTCGACCGCGAGGCGGTGTTCATCGACACCGTGTTCGAGCCGCTGATGGCGCGCCTGCCGCAACTGCGCGTGGTGTTCGAGCACATCACCACGCAACAGGCGGCGGAGTACGTCGCCGGCGCTGCGGCCAACGTTGCCGCCACCATCACCGCCCACCACCTGCTGATGAACCGCAATGCGCTGTTTACCGGCGGCATCCGTCCGCACCACTACTGCCTGCCGGTGCTCAAGCGCGAGCGGCACCGCGAAGCGCTGCTGAAGGCGGCGACCAGCGGCAGCGACAAGTTCTTCCTCGGTACTGACAGTGCGCCGCACGCGCGCCACACCAAGGAAAACGCCTGCGGCTGCGCCGGCATGTACACCGCCAATGCCGCCATCGAGCTGTACGCCGAGGCATTCGAGGCCGCCGGCGCGCTGGACAAGCTGGAGGCGTTCGCCAGCTTCAACGGCCCGGCGTTCTACGGTCTGCCGCGCAACAGCGACACCATCACCCTGGTGAAGGAAAGCTGGCAGGTGCCGGCGGAAATCACCTACGGCAACGACACGCTGGTGCCGCTGCGCGCCGGCGAGCATGTGTTTTGGAAATGCCTGGCATGAGTAAGGCTCATGCCTTGGCATAAATGTGGTGTTTCTACTCAAATTCTGTGAAAGAAATGCCACGCTTTTTGCTTGTCGTGGTGGCTAGTTCATGTTTTAGTGCTTGTGGCGCACTTTATGGCTGGGCATAATTGCCTCGCCTTTGCGTATTGTATCCATATCGTGCTGAGGGCCAGCCTGGGGTTGGCCCTCGTCGTTTCAAGGAGAGCAGGAGAATATGAAAAAAACCATGACAATCAGTGTGTTGGCAGCTTCCGTTGCCCTGGGCCTGGGCGTATCCGGCGCCGCGTTTGCCGCCAAGGTACCGGCCGGTACCCCGCTGGCCGCTAAGCAGGAAATCGTGCGCAACAACGGTTCCGAAGCGGAATCGCTGGATCCGGCCATCGCCGAGTCGGTGGGCGCCAACAACCTCGTCCGTGACCTGTTCGAAGGCCTGACCGCCACCGACAACGAAGGCCGTGTCGTGCCGGGTGTGGCCGAATCCTGGAAGCAGAAAGACCCGACCACCTGGGTATTCACCCTGCGCAAGAACGCGAAATGGTCGGATGGCTCCAGCGTGACCGCTGATGATTTTGTCTATGGTATTCGTCGTTTCCTCGATCCGAAGACCGCCTCCACCTACGCCACCACCTACGGCACCTTCCTGCTCAACGGTGTTGAAGCCGCCGAAGGCAAGAAGCCGGTAAGCGATGTCGGCGTCAAGGCGCTCGACAAGTTCACCCTCGAAATCAAGACCCCGTACCCGGTGGCCTTCCTGCCGGAAGTGGTATCCAACGGCCAGCTGGGCCCGGTACCGAAAGCGGCCATCGACAAGTTCGGCAAGGACTGGGTCAAGCCGGGCAATATGGTCAGCAACGGCGCTTTCGTGCTGAAGGAGTGGCAGGTCAACAGCAAGGTGGTGCTGGCCAAGAACCCGCAGTACTGGGACAACAAGAACGTGCAGCTGACCCGCGTCACCTACCTGCCGATCGAAGACGGTTTTGCCGACGTGAAGATGTTCCTGTCCGGTGAAAACGACTGGGTGTACCAGCTGCCACCAGGCACCTACGAGAAGTACAAGGCCGAGCTGCCGAAAGACATCCGCAACGCGCCGATGCTGGGCCTGCGTTACTACGGTCTGAACCACAAGGACCCGGTGATGAAGGACGTGCGCGTGCGCAAGGCGCTGAACATGGTCATCGACCGTGACATCCTCGCCACCAAGATCACCGCCGACGGCCAGGTACCGGCCTACAGCGCCATCGTGCGCGGCACCAACGGCGCCGATGTGACCAGCTACGACTGGGCCAAGTGGCCGATGGCGCAGCGCGTGGCCGAAGCCAAGAAGCTGCTGGCCGCCGCCGGCGTGAAGCCGGGCAGCAAGGTCAAGTTCAGCTACAACACCAGTGAATACCACAAGAAGATGGCGATCTTCGCCGCCTCGGAATGGAAGACCAAGCTCGGCCTCAACACCGAGCTGGAAAACATGGAATTCAAGGTGCTGCTGAAGAAGCGCCATGACGGCGAATACCAGATCGGCCGCAACGGCTGGGTGGCCGACTACAACGACGCCACCACCTTCCTGACCCTGGTGCAGTGCGGCTCCGAGCAGAACGACAACTTCAACTGCAATCCGAAGGCCGAAGCACTGATCAAGCAGGGCAACCTGGCGCAGAACCCGGCCCAGCGCAAGCAGCTGCTGACCCAGGCCACCAAGCTGATCATGGATGACTACCCGATGATCCCGCTGCTGCAGTACACCGTACCGCGGCTGGTGAAATCCTACGTCGGCGGCTACACCACCAAGAATCCGATGGACCGCTATCGCAGCAAGGACCTGTACATCATCAAGCACTAAGCTGAGTTGATGGCAGTCTGACGGGGCTTGCCCCTGATGTGCGCAGACCGGGTGTGCTCCTGACGGGGCCACCCGGTCTGGTTTGAAGTGATGGCGATTGCTGCACTGCCGCGACCTGCGGTGCTGCTGCCGCTTGCCTACCTGCATTGCTGCAATGCAAAGCGCTATCCGTCCTGGAGTACTCCCATGTGGTCTTACGCTTTACGACGCGTGCTGATGACGATTCCCACGTTGTTGCTCGTCATCACCGTCTGTTACCTGATGCTGCACGCCACCCCCGGTGGCCCGTTTGACACCGAACGCAAGGTTTCTGCGGCGGTGATGGCCAACCTGCAGGCCAAGTACCATCTGGACCTGCCGCTGTGGCAACAATACCTCCTCTACCTCAAGAGCCTGCTGCAAGGCGACCTGGGGGCTTCTTTCCGTTACGCCGACTGGAGCGTCAACGAGCTGGTGGGCAATGCGCTGCCGGTATCGCTGGCCATCGGTGGCGGTGCACTGCTGCTGTCGGTGGTCATCGGTGTGGCGCTGGGCATTATCGCCGCGCTGCGCCAGAACAGCCTGATCGACTACTTCGTGATGCTGGTCGGCAACCTCGGCAGCGCCTTCCCCTCCTTCGTGATCGGCCCGGTGCTGATCCTGCTGTTCGCCATCTGGCTGAGCGTGCTGCCGGCCGGCGGCTGGAACGACTTCGACCCGCGCTACATGGTGCTGCCGATCGCGCTGCTGACCTTCATCAACGTGTCTACCATCGGCCGCGTGATGCGCGGCAGCCTGATCGAGGTGCTGAACAGCAACTTCATCCGTACCGCGCGCGCCAAGGGCCTGCCGCTGCGGACCATCGTGTTCCGCCACGCGCTGAAACCGGCGCTGATGCCGGTGGTGTCGGTGCTCGGCCCGCTGGCGATCTCGTCGATCACCTCGGCGGTGGTCACCGAGTCGGTGTTTTCCCTGCCGGGGCTGGGCAAGCTGATCATCAACGGCGCCTCCAACCGCGACTACACGCTGGTGCTGGGGCTGGTGGTACTGGTGACCGTGTTCGCGGTGATTCTCAATCTGCTGGTTGACCTCGCCTACGCGTATCTCGACCCGAAAATCCGCTACTGAGCGAGGGCTTGCACATGTTGTTCAGAAGTAAACAAAAGGCGGTGGCCGAGGCCATGGCGGCCAACCTGAGCATGGCCGCGGTCGAAGGCCGCAGCCCGTGGGCCGATGCCCGCGAACGCTTCCTGCGTAACAAGGCGGCCGTGGTCAGCCTGATCCTGCTGTCGCTGGTGGTGCTGGCCTGTGTCTTCGGGCCGATGCTGCTGCCGCACAGCTACGAGGACACCGACTGGGATGCGATGGCGATGGCGCCGACCTGGCACAACCTGCACCTGTTCGGCACCGACGATCTCGGCCGCGACCTGCTGGTGCGCACCCTGATCGGCGGCCGCATCTCGCTGATGGTGGGCCTGATGGCCACCATCGCCTCGGTCACCATCGGCATCGTGTGGGGCGCCACCGCCGGCTTCCTCGGCGGCAAGGTCGATACCGTGATGATGCGCATCGTCGACATGATGTACGCGGTGCCCTACCTGCTGATCGCCATCCTGATGGTGACCCTGCTCGGTCGCGAGTTCTACCTGGTGGTGCTGACCATCACCGTGTTCTCGTGGATGGACATGGCGCGCGTGGTGCGCGGCCAGACGCTGTCGGTGAAGTCGAAGGAGTTCGTCGAAGCGGCGCGTGCCATCGGCGTGTCCACCGGCAGCATCATCTTCCGCCACGTGGTGCCGAACCTGCTGGGCATCGTGGTGATCTACACCACGGTGACGGTGCCGGGCGTGATCCTCACCGAGTCGGTGCTGTCCTTCCTGGGCCTCGGCGTACAGGAGCCGATGACCAGCTGGGGCGTCCTGATCGAAGACGGCACCGGGGTGATGGAAACCACACCGTGGATGCTGCTGTTCCCTGCGGCCATGCTGTCGCTCACCCTGTACTGCGCCAACTATATCGGCGACGGCATGCGTGACGCGCTGGACCCGAAAGACCGATAAGAGGAGAACAGCATGAGCCTGTTACAAGTAAACAATCTCGGCGTGCAGTTCCAGACCCCCGACGGTCTGGTCAGCGCCGTCAACGGCGTCAGCTTCGACCTGCAGGCCGGCCAGACGCTGGGCATCGTCGGCGAATCCGGCTCCGGCAAGAGCCAGAGCGTGCTGGCGATGATGGGCCTGTTGGCCAAGAACGGCAAAGCCACGGGCGAAGCGCTGTACAACGGCCAGAACCTGCTGACCATGAGCCCGCGCCAGCTGAATGCGATCCGCGGTGACCGCGTGTCGATGATCTTCCAGGACCCGATGACCTCGCTGAACCCCTACCTGACGGTGGAGCGGCAGATGACCGAGGTGCTGGAGCTGCACAAGGGCATGACCCGGCGCGAGGCGAAAAAGCGCGCCATCAGCCTGCTGGAAGCGGTGCGCATTCCCGAGGCGGCCCGCCGTGTCGACATGTACCCGCACGAGTTCTCCGGCGGCATGCGCCAGCGCGTGATGATTGCGATGGCACTGCTGTGCGAGCCGGAAATCCTGATCGCCGACGAGCCGACCACCGCGCTGGACGTGACGGTGCAGGCGCAGATCCTCAGCCTGCTGAAGGACCTGCAGCGCGACTTCGGCACCGCCATCGTGATGATTACCCACGATCTGGGCGTGGTGGCCGGGCTGTGCGAAAAAGTGATGGTGATGTATGGCGGCCGGGTGATGGAGTATGGCAGCGCCAATGACATCTTCTACCAGCCGTCGCACCCGTACACCATCGGCCTGCTCGGCGCGCTGCCGCGGCTGGACCACGACGGTAGCGAGCTGGTCAGCATCCCCGGCAATCCGCCGAACATGGCCAACATGCCGAAGGGCTGTCCGTTCTCCGAACGCTGCACCCATGTCAGCGAGCTGTGCATCAGCACGCTGCCGCCACTGGCTGCCTCTGCGGCCAACCCTGCCGTGCTGCGCGCCTGTCACAAGGCGCCGGCCGAGCTGAAACCGTCCGTCGAGGTAGTGGCCCATGTCTGACAAGAAACTGATTCTCTCGGTGCGCGACGTCAAGGTGCACTTCAAGGTCAAGGGCGGCAACGACTGGCCGTGGACGCCGAAGAAAACGCTGAAGGCGGTCGACGGCGTCAGCTTCGACCTGTACGAAGGCGAGACGCTGGGCGTGGTCGGCGAGTCCGGCTGCGGCAAGTCGACGCTGGCGCGCTCCATCCTCAACCTGATCCCGGCCACCGCCGGCGAGATCGTGTGGATGGGCCGTGACCTGCGCCAGGGTACGGAGAAGGACTGGCTGGCGGTGCGCCGCGACATCCAGATGATCTTCCAGGACCCGCTGGCCTCGCTCAACCCGCGCATGACCATCGCCCAGATCATCGGCGAGCCGCTGCGCGTGCACCGCCCGGAGCTGTCGTCCGAGGAAGTGATGAAGCGCGTGCGCGCGATGATGGTCAAGGTCGGCCTGCGCGAGCAGATGATCAACCGCTATCCGCACGAGTTCTCCGGCGGCCAGTGCCAGCGTATCGGCATCGCCCGTGCGCTGATCCTGGAGCCGAAGCTGATCATCTGCGACGAGCCGGTGTCGGCGCTGGACGTGTCGATCCAGGCGCAGATCATCAACCTGCTGAAGGAACTGCAGCGCGAGATGGGGCTGGCGCTGATCTTCATCGCCCACGACCTGGCGGTGGTGAAGCACATTTCCGACCGCATCCTGGTGATGTATCTCGGTCGCGAGATGGAGCTGGCGGAGAAGCATGCGCTGTACGACAAACCGTCGCACCCGTATACCCGCGCGCTGCTGTCGGCGATCCCGATCCCGGACCCGAAACTGGAGCGCAACAAGGTGATCCAGATCCTGCAGGGCGACCTGCCCAGCCCGATCAACCCGCCGTCCGGCTGTGTGTTCCGCACCCGCTGCCCGCTGGCGGAGGCGCAGTGCGCCGGCGAACGTCCGGAGTTGCGCCGGCTGAGCGCCGACACCCAGTCCTCCTGCCTGCTGGCCTGACACAAGGTTGGCCGCAAGCCTGCGGCCAACCTTGTCGACACCGCCCTGTCGCCGCATCCGCGGTGGCAGGGTTTTTTCATGGCTGACGCGCTGGCCGGCCAGCAGTGACGGCGGCGTTTGCGGGGGCGGCCAGGCTTGTGTCGCACGGTGGCGTGCGCTGCGGCACAAAGCTTGGTGCCATTGTCGTGTCGTGTCGTGTCGTGTCGTGTCGTGTCGTGCGGACGGCAAGCCCGTTACGGTGGGGCAGGGCGTGCGAGATGGTCGTGCACCGCAGGCGGTCTGCAGCGGGCCAGGGTTGGCCGCAAGCTTGCTGCCGCTGCCGCCGTTCGGCTTGGCCGTGGCCGGGCGGTCACGTACAGATCGGGCGCGCTGCGGCCAACCTTCGGCCGTGTGCGCTGACCGTCAGCACCGGCACCATGAAAAACGCCGCCGTGACGGGGTCACGGCGGCGTGATGGGGGCAGCTACGGCTCAGCTCAGCTGGCCATGGCACTGCTTGTAGCGTTTGCCGCTGCCGCACGGGCAGGCATCGTTGCGACCGACACGCAGGCCCTGTGCCGCCAGCGCGGTGGCGGAGAATGGATTGTCCTCGCCGGAGACTGCCGACGGCAGCTCGTCGTGGTGCAGTTCCATGCCGGCCACTTCGTGCGGGGCGACCGCTTCCATGTCGGCTTCGCTGCGTACCTGCACCGTCATCAGCACGCCGACCACGCTGCGCTTGATGCGGTCCAGCATGCCGGCGAACAGTTCGAACGCCTCGCGCTTGTATTCCTGCTTCGGGTTCTTCTGCGCGTAGCCGCGCAGGTGGATACCCTGGCGCAGGTGGTCCATGGCGGCGAGGTGTTCGCGCCAGTTGTTGTCCAGCATCTGCAGCACCAGACCATGCTCGAACTGGCGCATCGCCGCTTCGCCGGCCTGGCTGATCTTGTCCTGATAGGCGGCTGCGGCCAGCTCCAGGATGCGCTGCTTGATGTCGGGAATGTCCAGCGTCGGCTGTTCCTGGATCCACTGCGCCACCGGTGCGGCGAGCTGGAATTCGCTGTCCAGCGCCTTTTCCAGCCCCGGCAGGTCCCACTGTTCTTCCAGCGATTCCGGCGGCATGTGCTGGTCGATGAGGTCGGACAACACGTCGTCGCGCATATTGCCGACGATGGCGGACACGTCCTGGTCTTCCAGGATCTCGTTGCGCTGCTGGTAGATCACCTTGCGCTGGTCGTTGGCGACGTCGTCATACTCCAGCAGCTGCTTGCGGATGTCGAAGTTGCGGCCTTCCACCTTGCGCTGCGCGTTCTCGATGGAGCGGGTCACCCAGGCGTGCTCGATGGCCTCGCCGTCCGGCATTTTCAGCTTGTCCATGATCATCGCCACGCGGTCGCCGGCGAAGATACGCAGCAGCGGGTCTTCCAGCGACAGGTAGAAGCGGCTGGAGCCGGGGTCGCCCTGGCGACCGGCACGGCCACGCAGCTGGTTGTCGATACGGCGCGACTCGTGGCGTTCGGTACCGATGATGTGCAGGCCGCCGGCGGCCAGCACCTGTTCGTGGCGCAGTTTCCAGTCGCTGCGGATGGCGTCGATGCGCGCCGCCTTGTCGGCGTCGGACAGGCTGTCGTCGGCTTCCACCGCCTTGATTTCCGGCTCCGGGTTGCCGCCGAGCACGATGTCGGTACCGCGGCCGGCCATGTTGGTGGCGACGGTGATCACGCCGGGACGGCCGGCCTGCACGATGATGTCGGCTTCACGCGCGTGTTCCTTGGCGTTGAGCACGTTGTGCGTGAGGCCGGCATCGCCGAGCAGCTTGGCGACGATTTCCGAGTTCTCGATACTGGTGGTGCCGACCAGCACCGGCTGGCCGCGTTGCTGGCAGTCGCCGATGTCGGCGAGGATGGCCGCGTATTTTTCGCGTGCGGAACGGTAGATCTTGTCCTGGCTGTCGATACGCACCATCGGACGGTTGGTCGGGATCACCACCGTTTCCAGGCCGTAGATGCTCTGGAATTCGAAGGCTTCGGTGTCGGCGGTGCCGGTCATGCCGGACAGCTTGCCGTACAGGCGGAAGTAGTTCTGGAAGGTGATCGACGCCAGCGTCTGGTTCTCGCGGTTGATCTGCACGCCTTCCTTGGCTTCCACCGCCTGGTGCAGGCCGTCGGACCAGCGGCGGCCGGACATCAGGCGGCCGGTGAATTCGTCGACGATGATCACCTCGCCGTCCTGCACCACGTAGTGCTGGTCGCGCATGAACAGCGCGTGCGCCTTCAGCGCGGCGCCGAGGTGATGCATCAGCGAGATGTTGGCCGCCGAGTACAGGCTGTCGCCGTCCTGCAGCAGGCCCATTTCGGCCATGATCTGTTCCGCGCGCTCGTGGCCGGCTTCGGACAGCAGCACGCTGTGTGCTTTTTCGTCGACCCAGTAGTCGCCTTCGCCGTCTTCGGTTTCCTGCTTCTGCAGGCGCGGTGGTACCTGGTTGATCAGCTGGTACATGGCGACGTTGTCGTCGGCCGGACCGGAGATGATCAGCGGCGTGCGCGCCTCGTCGATCAGGATGGAGTCCACTTCGTCGACCACGGCGAAGTTCAGCTTGCGCTGCACCTTCTCGCCCAGCGAGAACACCATGTTGTCGCGCAGGTAGTCGAAGCCGAATTCGTTGTTGGTGCCGTAGGTGATGTCGCTGCCGTAGGCGGCCTTCTTGGCGTCGTGCGCCATCTGGCTGAGGTTGACGCCGACCGACAGGCCGAGGAAGTTGTACAGCTTGGCCATGATGCCGGCGTCGCGGCTGGCCAGGTAGTCGTTGACAGTGATCACGTGCACGCCGTTGCCGGACAGCGCATTGAGGTACACCGGCAGGGTGCCGACCAGGGTCTTGCCCTCGCCGGTACGCATCTCGGCGATCTTGCCCTGGTGCAGCACCATGCCGCCGATCAGCTGCACGTCGAAGTGGCGCATGTTCAGCACGCGGCGGGAGGCTTCGCGGCAGACGGCGAACGCCTCCGGCAGCAGCGCGTCCAGCGTTTCGCCCTTGGCATGACGCTCCCGGAATTCGGTGGTCTTGGCCGCCAGCGCTGCGTCGGACAGCGCGGTCATGGTGCTTTCCATGGCGTTGATGCGCGCCACAACCTGTCGGTATTCCTTCAGCAGGCGTTCGTTGCGGCTGCCGAATACTTTCTTAAGGAGCGTCGAAATCATTGTCTGAACATCCAGCGGCCAGCGGGCCGAAAAAAATGGCTTAAAGTGTAGCACACGAATAAGCGGCATAGATGGGGCCGATTCTGCGCGGAATCAAGATGCATGGCGATGAATTGCCGGTCGCCCGGCCGCCGTTGCGGCCAACCTTGTACACGCCGCGTGGCGGCGCCGATGGCGCGGCAGGCAGGGCGGTTTAGCGCTAAACTGCGGCTATCCCTTTGCCCGACTTCATCATGAGCAGCCTGCACCTCACCGCCTTCAGCCGCCGCGACAAGCAGCTGGCCGACCTGACCGCCGCCGCCCACGCCATCCTGGCACTGGACCGCGCGTTCAAGCGCCTGCTGCCGGGGCAACTTGGCCAGTTCTGCCAGGTGGCCTGCGTGCGCGACGGTGAACTGGTGGTCTACGCCCACAACAGCACCGTGGCCGCGCGGCTGAAGCTGCTCGGCAACAGCCTGCTGGCGCCGCTGCAGCGCCAGGGCCACCCGCTGCGCAGCCTGCGCGTCAAGGTGCTGCCGACACCGCCCAAGCTGCGCAAGCCGAAATCCTTTGCCCTGTCCGAGGCCGGCGTCAGCGCCTTCGACGACGCTGCACGCCAGATCCGCAATCCGGTGGTGCGCGAGGCGATGCTGGCACTGCTGGCCCACCACAAGCCGCGCTGAGTACGTGTCCACGATCTCGCGCGCTCACGCGGGACAAGGCGAAAACGGCTGGGGACGCGGCGTTTATCCAGAGATAAAGCAAGCATGCCGAAGGCGTTTTTAACGCGGCATCGCCTCATTTGAGATGGAGTCGCGGCAGACCGTGAACAGGTTCTGACGGCGTGCCGGGCACAGAATGTACCAGCGGGTGTGGTATTCCTGAGCGATTGCCGTGCCGCCACGGCTGGCGGGCTGGCGGTGGCCGGTGCCGCCGTTTATGCTGCGGTGCAGATGCCGACAGAGCATCGTCAACTGGACACTGCCTAGATCATGACAACCCTCACCAGCCACCCGTTACGACGGGTGCTCAATGACGAAGCCCATGCTCGTCCCCCGATCGCCATTCCGTCGCCGGCGCGGCTCTCCACGCTGACCCTGCTGTTCGACGACGACGACACCGCGCAACGCGCCGCCTTCATCGAGCTGTTCCGCCGCCTAGGCCTGCCGCTGCCGGATCCGCGCGGCGCGCACCATACCGGCATCGCCGGCGACCTCACCGTGCGCTGGGCGCTGCATACCGAATTCGTGCGTTACACCTTTGTATTGTCCGGCGATTGCGTCGACCCGTTCGAACGCACCGCGCTGGACCGGCTGCCGAAGGACTGGCTGGCCAGCCTGCCCGGCGAGCTGATGGTGGCGATCCATGCCGTGCTGCTGCCGGCGTCGCAGGAGGCACCGGCCAGCGAGATCTCGCAGCGCTGGTTCGGCGGCCACGACCTGATCGGCGCCGAGATCGGCGACAACAACGGCGTCGCCTACACCGACCTGCGCCTGCACCCGGACGCACGGCTGACCGAAGGCTTCAGCCGCTACGTGGTGATCGACCGCGACATGGGGCCGTCGCAGTCCGGCCGCATGCTGCAGCGTCTGTTCGAGATCGAGACCTACCGCCTGCTGGCGTTGCTGGCGCTGCCGGAGGCGAAGCGGCAGGCACCGGAATTGAGCCGCCTCGGCACCCAGCTGCGCAGCGTCACCCAGCGCATGGCGGAGCAGAGCGACACCGACGCGCTGCTGCTGGACGAGTTGACCGATCTGGCGGCGCAGGGCGAACAGCTGATCGCCGAAAGCCAGTACCGCTTCGCCGCCGCGCGCGCCTACTACAAGCTGGTGGAGCGGCGCATCACCGAACTGCGCGAAAGCCGGCTGCCGGGGCTGCAGCCGTTCCGTGAATTCATGGAGCGGCGGCTGGTGCCGGCGATGGAGACCTGCGACACCGCCGCCAAACGCCAGGAGCGGCTGATGGCGCGGCTGCAGCGCAGCACCGCCTTGCTGCGCACGCGGGTGGAGGTGATGCACGAGGCGCAGAACCGCGCGCTGCTGGCAAGCATGAACAAGCGCGCCGCACTGCAGCTGCGGCTGCAGGAGACGGTGGAAGGGCTGTCGGTCGGGGTGCTGACCTACTACGCCATCGGCCTGCTGTCCTATCTGTTCAAGGCGGGCAAGGCGCTGGGCGCGCCGATCAATGCCGAGCTGGCCACCGGGCTGTCGGTGCCGCTGGTGGCGCTGGCGGTGTGGTGGGGCATGCGACGGCTGAAGCGTACCGTGCTGCACTGAGCATCCCTACTGCCACGGATTGCAGCAGGGGCGACGGCATTAGAAACGGCTGCGGCATGGCTGTTTCCGCCAGGTAAACACCGCTTGCCCTGCCGTTGGCGCCTGCCCTCGCGTGAAGGCGCCAGATCGTGAACTCGTTTTGAGCGCCAAGGTTGGCCGCAATGCAAACCGGCCCGACAGCATGCTGTCGGGCCGGTTTGTTTATCGGGCGCTGGCGTGATCAGAAGGCGACGCTGACCCCGGCGTAGGCGCCGTCGGCGATGCTGCGGTCACGCTGGCTGTCGTTGCGCTTCACTTCGAACACGCGGTAGCCGGCCTCGACCCCGACCAGCTTCAGCGGGCTCCAGCGCAGGCCGACCATGCTGTCGCTGACCGATTTCACGCTGCCGCTGGCGGCCGACGACGGCGCGTAGAAGCCCTGCGCGAACAGCTCGGTGCTGGCCGGCAGATCGATGGTCAGGCGGCCGCCGACCATGGCGGCGCTGGCGTAGCCGTCCGATTCCAGATAGGCCAGCTTGCCGCCCAGGTCCAGGCGCAACAGCGCCGGTACCGGCAGGCCGAACAGCACGCCGACGGCGCTGGCCTGCGGCTTGTCGCCCTGCGGTGTGGCCTTGCGCGCCACGATGTGGTCGATGCTGATGCCGGGGCCGAGGCCGGTCGGCATGCGGGTGAGGAAGTCGTAGTCACTGCCGCGGGCGAGGGTGGTGTCGCCGGCAACGGCGGACAGTGGCAGGCAGGCGGCCAGCGCCAGCAGGACAGGTTTCAGCATGATGTTCTCCGGAAAAAGGGGGGCGATGTTACGCCTGTCCGGCGCCGGCTTCCAGCTCGGCGACGCGTTGCAGCAGGCCGGCGACGGTCTGTTCCAGCGCGCTGACCCGTTCGGCGAGACTGTCGTCGCTGGCGCTCGCCGTCGCAGGGGCGGCGGCCACGGCCACCGGATGCAGGGTGTGCACCCAGCGCGCCTCGCGTTCGCCCGGCTGGCGTGGCAGCTTCAGCACCAGCGGCGGGTACTTGTCGGCCAGCGCATTCAGCGCGGTATCGACCTCCTCGACGCTGCCGAAGCTGTACAGGCGTCCGGCGCGGGTGCGCAGCTCGGCCGCGGTCTGCGCGCCACGCAGCATCAGCAGCGCCAGTGCGGCCAACCTGGCGCCGTCGATGTTCCACGCGTAGTTGAGGCGGTGTTCGTATTTGGCGACGCGGCTGCCGGCCGGTAGTCGTTCGTTGACCAGCTTGGCGGCGAGCAGGCTGTCCAGCGTGGCGCTGAGATCGGCCTCGCTCAGCTGCAGCACCGGCTCGCGGCTGGTCAGCTGGTTGCAGGCGGCCAGCAGCGCGTTGAGGGTCAGCGGATAGCTGTCCGGGGTCAGCGCCTGTTTCTCGATCAGTGCGCCGAGGACGCGTACCGCGTGCGGTTCCAGTGTCAGGGTGTCCATTTTGTTCTCCTTGTGGCCATGGCTGCGGCCATCATCGCATCTTATGGTGGCACTGCGGCAGTCTTGACAGCCCGCGGCGCATTGCGCACCCTTGCCGCCCGATTGCCTGTTTGTGGAGTGCGCCTGATGCAACGTGTTGATTTGTTACTGGTCGAGCTGGGTCTGGCGCCATCGCGCACCGCGGCACAGGCGCTGATTGCCGCCGGGCGGGTCAGTATCGACGACGGCGGCCAGTTGCGCGACATCGGCAAGGCCAGCCAGAAGCTGCCAGCCGACAGCCGCTTCGTGATCGTGCCGGACGAGGCCGACCGCTACGTGTCGCGCGGCGGGCTGAAGATGGCCGGCGCGCTGGCGCAGGCCGGCTTGCAGATCGACGGCTGGACGGCGCTGGATGTCGGCCAGTCCACCGGCGGCTTTTCCGATTGCCTGCTGCAGGCCGGCGCGCGGCGGGTGGTGGGGGTCGATGTCGGCCACGACCAGCTGGCGCCAAGGTTGGCCGCCGATCCGCGCATCGTCGCCTTCGAGGGCGTCAACGCCCGCGCGCTGGACCACGCGGCGCTGCTGGCCGCCAATGACGGCGCGCCGTTCGACCTGATGGTGTGCGACGTGTCTTTCATCTCTCTGGCGCTGGTGTACCCGTCGGCGCTGCCGCTGATCCGGCCGGGCGGCTACCTGCTGAGCCTGGTCAAGCCGCAGTTCGAGGTTGGCCGCGAAGGGCTGGGTCATGGTGGTATCGTGCGCGACGCGCAGCTGTACGCCGGGGTGGAGCAGAAGATCAGCGCGCTGGTGGCCGAGCTGGGCTTCCGGCGGCTGGGCTGGTTCGACAGCCCGATCAAGGGCGGCGATGGCAACCGCGAGTTCTTCATCTTCGCGCAGCGCCACGCCTCTGCCTGAGCGCGTGCCCACGCTCTCGCGAACTCACGCGAGACAAGGCGCAAACGGCCGAGCAAGCGGCGTTTACCTTGCGGTCAACTTGCATGCCGCCGCCGTTTTCAACGCCGGATCGCCCCGTTGCGACCCGCCGCAGACAATGGTGAACCGGTACTGAACCCTCAGCCTATGCTCGGCAGCGGGTTGTCGTCGTCTTCCGGATTGCGCACCACCAGCAGCGGCAGCGTGGTCTTGCGCATGATTTCCTCGGCAAAGCTGCCCATCAGCAGGTGACGCCAGCCACGGTGGCCGTGGGTGCCGATCACCAGCAGGTCGCTGGCGACCTGGGTGGCGCAGTCGACCAGCGCCTGCGTCATGCTGCTGCCACCTTCCGGCGCCTCCAGCAGGAAGCAGTCCGGCTGGGCCACCCCCATCTTCTGCGCGTAGTCGGCGGCCTCGTCGAGGATGGCCTGGCCGCGACCGCGGGCCTCCGCCTGCAGTGCGCCGCTGTCGAGCAGGCCGACGCTTTCGATGGCGAAGTCGTGCAGCGACACCACATGCACCAAGGACAGGCGGGCCTTGCTGGCGGCGGCAAGACGAACCGCCTCGATCAGGGCCGGGCGGGCGTTATGGCTGCCGTCGAGGGCAACCGTCAGATGCTGGTACATGCACTTCTCCTTTGCGGGTGAGGGAGTTCGGATCCAGGCGGCAGTGTAACGCGCCGGTCATGTCATTGGAATGGCTGGCGCGGCGACTGGGCGGTGCTGGCAAGGCCGGCCCTCATGCCATTTATAGGTGTTTTCACGGATAGGTTCGCCAGCGATTGCAGATTAGAATCTTGTCATTATTACAGGAGGATATGCCGTGTTCGCTTGGTTCGCTCTCTCTGCATTATTGGTGTTTGCTGCCCTGTACTGGTTGTTCTTCGTCAAGCCGGCGCAGCAGCGGGCCAGGTCCAAGGCCGCCGCCCGTGCCGGCACGGCGCGCTATGCGATGCACGCGCAGACGCAGTCGCTGCAGCACGATGTCCACCTCACCGGCCCGGCCTACGGCGCCCTGCTGCGCCTGGCGCGTGGCGACCGGCAGAAGGTCGAATTCTGGATCATCGAAGTGCAGCGCCAGATGCCGGGCCATACGCGCAGCGACGCCATCGCGCTGCTGGCCGAGCGCACCGCGGCGCCAATGGCCGCCACGGCGTAAGCGCCATCCCGTCTTGATCAGCACAGGCCACGGCATTGCCGTGGCCTGTGTCGTTTTCCGCTGCCGTCAGGCCAGTAGCGACAGGTAGCGGCGCTCCCACGGCGTGATCTCGCCGTGAAAATGCTGCAACTCCACTTCCTTCACCGCGGCATAGGGCAGGCTGAATGCCTCGCCGAACAGGCGGCTGACGCTGTCGGCGCCCTGCATCGCCGCCAGCGCTGCGTCCAGCGTGTTGGGCAGCAGTTCGCTGTCCGCCTGCTTGAACACGTTGCCCTGAGCCGGTGCGCTCGGCTGCAGGCCGTCCTCGATGCCGAGCAGGCCGGCACCGAGGCTGGCCGCCAGCGACAGGTAGGGGTTGGCGTCACAGCCGGGCAGGCGGTTTTCCACCCGCCGTGCCTCCGGGCCGCCCTGCGGGATGCGCAGCCCGACCGAGCGGTTGTCCAGTCCCCACGACACGTTGACCGGTGCCGCCAGCCCCTTGACGAAGCGGCGGTAGGAATTGGGACTAGGGCAGAACAGCGGCATCAGCTTGGGCAGATGCGTCTGCAGGCCGGCGATGAAGTGGTGGAACAGCGCGCTCTCGTTGCCGTGGCGGTCGCTGAACACGTTGCTGCCGTCGCGGTCGACCAGGCTCTGGTGCAGGTGCATCGAGCTGCCCGGCTGGCCGGCCAGCGGCTTGGCCATGCACACCACGTTCAGGCCGTGGCGGTTGCCGGTTTCCTTGAGCAGGGTCTTGAACAAAAAGGTCTGGTCGGCCAGCGCCAGCGCGTCGCCGTGCTTGAGGTTGATCTCGAACTGGCTGGGGCCCATCTCGTGCACCCAGGTATCGGTGGCGATGCCGAGCAGCTCGCAGCCGCGGTAGACGTCGTCGAAGAATGCTTCCAGATCGTTGAGGGTGGTAAAGCTGAACGAGTCGAAGCCGACCTCGCGCCGGCCGCTGCGCAGCGGCGGTGCCTGGAACGGCTGCGCCGGATCAGGGTTGGCCGCAAAGATGTAGAACTCCAGCTCCGGCGCTACCACCGGCTGCAGCCCGCGCGCGGCGTAGCCGGCCAGCACCCGCTTCAGCGCCGAGCGCGGCGCGAACGGGGTCAGCGCGCCGTCCAGATCGACACAGTCGCACAGCACCAGCGCGCGCGGCGTACTGGCCCACGGCACCGGTCGCAGCGTGGCCATGTCCGGGCGCAGCGTGGCGTCGGGGTCGTTCTCGCCGTAGAAGCGGTAGTCGGGGAATTCGCCGACGCAGCTCTGGATCGCCACCGCGCGCGCGATGCGCAGCGTCTGGCCACTGATGAAGGCCTCGCGCGGCAGCGTCTTGCCGCGGGCAAACCCGCTGACATCGGCAAAGCACAGCTCCACGTCACGACAGCCGCGCTCGCGCAGCCACTGGCTCTGTTCGGTATTGGGTACGACTGGGTACATGCACGACTCCTGAACGGGATGGCGGGGCGCAAGCGCGGTGCCAACGGGCCAGACGATTATGCCTGTGCGGTAATGCAGGGCAAGTATTTTGTTCCGCATGGCGGGACATTGTTTCAAAAAATGGAAATAAACTGCGCATTGCTGCCAAAAACGGGGTTTGTCCTGCCGGCTTGTCCACAGCCCCCTGTTTTCACTGTAGCACTGTGACGGACAGGGGCCACGCTCGCCCGCGCCGGCCTGCCGCTGTCGGCAAGTGCTTGTCGGCAAAGCGGTTCTTGGCGCGTGACGGGCGGTTTTTGCGCGTGATCATCGCCAGCGGCCACACCATTGCGCGGCGTGGCCAGTATTGTGCACAACTTATCCACAGCCGACTGTGGAAGAGTGGCGCAGTCGGCAGCGGCACGTACGGCAAGAACTGCGGGCAAGACAATGCGCCGCGGGCAGGGCTGCCGGCGGCGCATCGGAGGGTGAAACGGGTGCGGTTTTACTGGCGGATCTGGCCGTCGCCGAGCACGATCCACTTCTGGCTGGTGAGACCGTGCAGGCCGACCGGGCCGCGGGCGTGGATCTTGTCGGTGGAGATGCCGATCTCGGCGCCGAGGCCGTACTCGAAGCCATCGGCAAAGCGGGTGCTGGCGTTGACCATCACGCTGGCGGAGTCCACCTCGCGCAGGAAGCGACGTGCACGGCCGTAGTCATCGGTGACGATGGCGTCGGTGTGGTGGCTGCCGTAGTGGTTGATGTGCTCGATGGCATCGTCGATGCCGCCGACCACCTTGATCGCCAGCACCGGCGCCAGGTATTCGGTTTCCCAGTCAGCCTCGGTGGCAGCGACTACCTTGTCGCCGAGGATGCCCTGGGTGCGCTCGCAGCCGCGCAGCTCGACGCCTTGCTCCCAGTACGCCGCGGCCAACCTTGGCAGGATGAACTCGGCAAACGCGGTGTGCACCAGCAGCGTTTCCATGGTGTTGCAGGTGCCGTAGCGGTGGGTCTTGGCGTTCAGCGCGATGTTGAACGCCTTGTCCGGATTGGCGGTGTCGTCGATGTAGACGTGGCAGTTGCCGTCCAGATGCTTGATCACTGGCACCCGCGCCTCGCGGCTGATGCGCTCGATCAGGCCCTTGCCGCCGCGTGGCACGATCACGTCCACAAACTCGCTCATGGTGATCAGCTCGCCCACCGCGGCGCGGTCGGTGGTTTCCAGCACCTGCACCGCGTGCAGCGGCAGGTCGGCCACGCGCAGGCCCTCGTGCACGCAGGCGGCGATGGCCTGGTTGCTGTTGAACGCTTCCGAGCCGCCGCGCAGGATCACCGCGTTGCCGGATTTCAGGCACAGGCCGGCGGCGTCGGCGGTCACGTTCGGGCGCGCCTCGTAGATGATGCCGACCACGCCCAGCGGCACGCGCATCTTGCCCAGCTGGATGCCGGACGGACGGTAGGTGAAGTCGTCCATCTCGCCGACCGGGTCCGGCAGTGCCGCGATCTGGCGCAAGCCCTCGGCCATGCCGCGCACGGTTTTTTCCGACAGCGTCAGGCGGTCGATCAGCGCTTCTTCCAGTCCGTTCTGGCGCGCGTTTTCCAGATCCACCATGTTGGCCGCAACCAGCCGTTCCAGATCGCGCTCGATGGCGTCGGCGATGGCCAGCAGCGCCTTGTTCTTCTGGTTGGTGTCGGCGCGGGCGATGGCGCGGCTGGCCTTGCGCGCGGCCTGGCCGACGACGTTCATGTAATGTTTGATGTCCATGGCTTTGTCCTGTCCTGCGGGCGTTTTCTTAGCGTTACAGCGTACCGCATCTGCCCCGCTTTCGACCAGTGTTGTGCAAGGCCAGCCGGCGGCAGCGCCGGCGAATGGCGGGCGGAATGCGGCGCCGGCTCGGCATTTCCGCAACGTCCAATTTCGCGCGGGTCGCCGGCAGGGGGTGTGCGCATTGACCTTGCCCGTCAAAGGGCTTAATTTGTCTGACAAGCAACCGCTTGGTTGTTTGACGCCAGACCGCGCGCCAGACGCGGCAGACACAAGAGAGACCCCGACATGACCTCGTACCACGACTTCCATCGCCGCTCCATCGACGACCCGGCCGGCTTCTGGGCAGAGCAGGCGCAACGCATCCACTGGCACAAGCCCTTCGACAAGGCGCTGCAGTACGACCAGCCGCCGTTCCGCGACTGGTTCGCCGGCGGCGAGACCAACCTCTGCTACAACGCCGTCGACCGCCACCTGGCCGCGCGCGGCGAGCAGGCGGCGCTGGTGTACGTGTCCAGCGAGACCGGCGCCGAAAGCAGCTACAGCTACCGCGAGCTGTACGAGGAAGTGGCGCGTTTCGCCGCCATCCTGCAGGCGCAGGGCGTGGGCAAGGGCGACCGGGTGCTGATCTACATGCCGATGATCCCGGAGGCGATCTTCGCGATGCTGGCCACGGTGCGCCTGGGCGCCATCCACTCGGTGGTGTTCGGCGGCTTCGCCTCCGCCAGCCTCGCCACCCGCATCGAGGATGCCACGCCCAAGGTGATGGTCACCGCCGACGCCGGCATGCGCGGCGGCAAGGTGATCGCCTACAAGCCGCTGGTGGACGAGGCGCTGACGCTGGCCGGCAGCAGCGCGCCGGGCAAGGTGATCGTGGTCAATCGCGGTCTCGCCGAGGCGCCGATGATGAAGCCGGGGCGCGACCTCGACTACGCCGCGCTGCGCGAGCAGCACCTGCACGAGCGCGCCGAGGTGACGTGGGTGGAATCCAACCACCCCAGCTACATCCTGTACACCTCCGGCACCACCGGCAAACCCAAGGGCGTGCAGCGCGACACCGGCGGCTACGCGGTGGCGCTGGCGGCGAGCATGGACTACATCTACGGCGGCCAGCCGGGCGAGTGCTACTTCTCCACCTCCGACATCGGCTGGGTGGTCGGCCACTCCTACATCGTGTACGGCCCGCTGCTGAACGGCATGACCACGCTGGTGTACGAAGGGCTGCCGATCCGCCCCGACGCCGGCATCTGGTGGCAGCTGGTGGAAAAGTACAAGGTCACGGTGATGTTCTCGGCGCCGACCGCCATCCGCGTGCTGAAAAAGCAGGATCCGGCGTGGCTGCATAAATACGATCTCTCCAGCCTGCGCGCGCTGTTCCTCGCCGGCGAGCCGCTGGACGAACCGACCGCCAGCTGGATCGCCGCCGAATTGCAGGTGCCGGTGCTGGACAACTACTGGCAGACCGAAACCGGCTGGCCGATGCTGACGCTGTGCAACGGCGTGGAGCCCAAGGCGGTCAAGTTCGGCAGCCCCGGCCTGCCGGTGTACGGCTTCAACGTCAAGCTGTTCAACGAGGCCACCGGCGAGGAGGTCGGCCCCGGCGAGAAGGGCGTGATCGGGGTGATCCCGCCACTGCCGCCGGGCTGCATGAGCACCATCTGGCAGCAGGACCAGCGCTTCGTCGACACCTACTTCAGCCTGTTCCCGGACCAGCTGGTGTACTCCAGCTTCGACTGGGGCATCAAGGATGCTGACGGCTACTTCACCATCCTCGGCCGCACCGACGACGTGATCAACGTCGCCGGCCACCGTCTCGGCACCCGCGAGATCGAGGAAGCCGTTGCCGGCCACAGCGCCATCGCCGAAGTGGCGGTGGTGGGCGTGGAAGACAGCCTCAAGGGCCAGGTGCCGAAGGCGTTCGCGGTGGTGAAAAACCCGGCGCTGCTCGACGATCCGGCCAGCCGTGCGCAGCTGGAAAAAGAGGTCATCGCGCAGGTGGCGGCGCAGCTGGGCGCGATCGCCAACCCGGCGCGGGTGTACTTCGTCAACCAGCTGCCGAAGACCCGCTCCGGCAAGGTGCTGCGCCGCTCGATCCAGGCGCTGGCCGAAGGCCGTGATCCGGGCGACCTGACCACGCTGGACGATCCGGCCGGTATCGAGCAGATCCGGCAGAGCATCGAGCAGGCCTGAGCCGGCGGAGCGGTCCGCCGCAACGAATGGCCGCGACGGTCGCCGTCGCGGCTTTTTGCCGTCGGGCGCGGCTGGTTTTCTGCCGGGTGGGGGCCCCGATGTTCCCACACCCCCTCCCCCCAACACAAAAAAAAAATCACCACAAACAATCTAACA
>NZ_JANFNU010000003.1:29792-96644 GCF_024437575.1 Vogesella sp. AC12 | reverse complement strand
AAAGGAGCGGGGGAAGGGGGTGCGGCCAACGTGGCCCCCACAGCGGCGGCAAAACAGCGGATAATCGTTGCCCGATTCCCTCACTCAGATTGCCGCCATGTCCGACGACACCATCCGCCTTTCCAAACGCATGACCGAACTGGGTCTGTGTTCCCGCCGCGAGGCCGACGAATTCATCGAGCAGGGGCTGGTCAAGGTCGATGGCGTGGTGGTCGACGTGCTCGGCAGCCGCGTGCGTCCGGAGCAGCGCATCGAACTGGAGGCGCGCGCGCTCAACGAGCAGGCCGAGCGCGTCACCCTGCTGCTGCACAAGCCGGTCGGCTATGTCAGCGGTGCGGCGGAGATGTCCGGCGAGCGCCCGGCGTGGCAGCTGATCAAGGCCGACACCCTGTCGCCGGCCGACCGCTCCGGCTACACCTTTTTGCGCAAGCACCAGCTGCACCTCGCCGCCGCCGGGCGGCTGGATGTCGATGCCTCCGGCCTGCTGGTGCTGACCCAGGATGGCCGCGTGTCGCGCAAGCTGCTGTCCGGCGACTGCGAGCAGGAATTCCTGGTGTGGATCGACCGACCGCTGGACGACGCCGGCCTCGCCGCGCTGAAGGCCGGCGTCAACAGCGACGGCGACAGGCTGACCGCGCTGCGCGTCAGCCGCCAGAGCGACAGCCAGCTGTGCTTCGTGCTGCGCGAAGTGCAGCGCCGCCACATCCAGCGCATGTGCGCCGCGGCCGGGCTGCAGGTGAAGGCGGTGCGCCGCATCCGCATCGGCCGCGTGCGGCTGGGCGAGCTGCAGCAGGGGCAGTGGCGCTACCTGCTGGACAGCGAGAAGTTCTGAGAACCTGTTCACGATCTGCTGCGGCGGCGTGATCCTGCGTTGGCATTGACCAAAAAATGCTCATTGACACCCCGTCACTGCGCTTTCTGGGCGAATGCCGTCTTGTCTGACTTTGGCTCGCGAGATCGTGAACACGTTCTGAGCGCGTGAACCGGCGCTGAAGCGGCACCGCGTCACGCGGAGCCGGCAAGCAAAAACCCCTGCTTTGAAGCAGGGGTTTTTGTTGGGCGCTTCGCAGCAGCCAGTATCGACAACACCAAAGGTTGGCCGCATCGCCGCTGCGGCCAACCTTGAATATGAGCGATAAGGCTCAGTCCTTGCGCGCCAGGCGGTCTTCCTCGAACACGGCGAAGGTCTTCTTCGCCGGCTCCACTACTTCCCAGATGCCCTCGAAGCCTTCCGGAATCACGAAGTGCTGGCCGGCGACGATCTCGACCATGCCGCCGTGGTCGTCGTGCATGCGCACGCGGCCTTCCAGCAGGGTGCAGAACTCGCACTCGGTGTACTTCACCCGCCACGCGCCGACGCCGCCGGACCACAGGCCGGCGTGGAACTGGCCGGTCGGATCGCTGTAGTGCATCTCGACGGTTTGCTGGCACTCACCGGCCAGGCGGCGCTCCAGCGGCGCGGAGAACGAGTCCGGGGTGATGTCCTGCTGATGGAACAGGACGATATCGTTGGCGTTGGACATTGAACGCTCCTCTGTGGTGTTATTTTCTACAACATGTTGATTATGTTTGACACTTTGGCACAGCTGGCCGCCGGCGGCAAGCCACGGCGCCTGATTGTGATCAAATTTTTAGGTGCCCTGGCGCGTGTTCACGATTTCGCACGCTCGCGCGAGACAAGGCGAAAACGACTGGGGAAGCGGCCTTTATCTGAAGATCAGCCCGCATGCCGAAGCCGTACTCACCGCGCAACGTTGCACGAAGCGTCGCCGATCGTGAACAGGCGCTCAGCGCCAGTCGCCACGCAATTCACTGACCGTCTGCTGCAGCGCGGCGGCGCTGACCTCGCTCGCCGCCAGCGCCGGCGCCGCCTTCAGCGCGATGCGCGACCAGAAGCGGCGCGGCCAGCTCAGCATCGCCTTGCCGTAGCGGCGCGAGAAAAAGCTGCCCCACATGCCGCACAGCGCCATCGGCACCACCGGCACCGGCGTGCGCGCCACGATCTCCTCGATGCCGAGCTTGAACAGGCTGATCTCGCCATCGTGGGTGAGCTTGCCCTCCGGGAAGATGCACACCACCTCGCCGGCGGCCAGCGCCGCCGCCACCTCGTCGAAGGCGCGCGCCTTGGCGTGCGGGTCTTCCTTCGCCGGCGCGATCGGGATGGCGCGCGCGGTACGGAACACGAAGCCGAGCAGCGGGGTGCGGAAGATGTGGTGATCCATCACGAAGCGGATCGGACGGCGCACCGCGCCGGCGAGGATCAGCGCGTCCATGAAGCTGACGTGGTTGCACACCAGTACGCAGGGGCCGTGCTCCGGAATCTGCTCCAGCCCGTGGTGGCGCACGCGGTACAGGGTGTGGGTCAGCAGCCAGATCACGAAGCGCATCAGGAATTCCGGCAGCAGGCTGTAGATGTAGGCGGCCACCACCAGGTTGAGCAGCGCCGCGATCAGCAGCACTGTCGGGATGCTGACGCCGTTCGCCGCCAGCACCGCGGCAAACGCCGCCGACACCACCATGAACAGCGAGTTGAGGATGTTGTTGGCGGCAATGGCACGCGAGCGGAATTCCGGTGCCGAGCGCGACTGCACCAGCGCGTACAGCGGCACGATGTAGAAGCCGCCGAACACGCCGATCAGCGCGAAGTCGGCCATCAGCCGCCAGTTGCCGGCGTCGGCGATGAAGGCCAGCCAGTTCAGCGTGGCGGCCGCCTGCGGCGGGGTGGCGAAGTAGAGGTCGATGCCGAACAGGCACAGCCCCAGCGAGCCGAACGGCACCAGCCCCAGCTCAACCTTGCGTCCGGACAGCTTCTCGCACAGCATCGAGCCGGTGCCGACGCCGAGCGAAAACAGCGTCATCAGCAGCGTGTACACCGTGGCGTCGCCGCCGAGCACGTCGGAGGCGTAGGTTGGCAGCTTGGACAGGTAGATGGCGCCGAGGAACCAGAACCAGGAAATGCCCAGCAGGCTGAGCCATACCGGCCGGCTCTGTTTGGCGTGGCGCACGATGCCCCAGGTCTGGCGCGCAAAGTTCCAGTCTATCGGCAGCGCGGCGGCGGTCGGCGCCGCCGGCGGCATCGCCCGCGCCGCGGCCAGGCCGGCCAGCGCGCAGCCCAGCAGCGCCAGCACGATGCTGATGCGGCTGTCGTCGGCATTGACCAGCACGGTGCCGGCCACCTGGCCGAGGATGATAGACACGAAGGTGCCCATCTCGATCAGGCCGTTGCCGCCGACCAGCTCGCCGGGGCGCAGGTATTGCGGCAGCACGCTGAATTTCAGCGGCCCGAACAGGGTGGAGTGCACCCCCATCAGGAAGATGGTGGACATCAGGATCACGCCGTCGTGCCGCCAGAAGCCCAGCGCCGCCAGCAGCATGATGGCGATTTCCGCCTGTTTCACCAGCCGCGCGATGGCGGCCTTGTCGTACTTCTCGCACAGCTGGCCGGCGGTGGCGGAGAACAGGAAGAAGGGCAGGATGAACAGCGCCGCCGCCAGCTGGATCATCAGCTCCGGCGCCAGCCCCAGCATCTTCATGCCGTGGAAGTTGATCAGCACGATCACCGCGTTCTTCAGCAGGTTGTCGTTGAAGGCGCCGAAAAACTGGGTGATGAACAGCGGCAGGAAGCGCCGGGTGCGGAACAGGTCGAACTGGTTGGGGTGATGCGACATGGTGCGGCGGGTCTCGGGTGGGCGATGGCTGCATGGTAAGGCAGCCACCGCGTTGCGGCCAACCTTTGCCGCCGCGCACACCCGCCGCTTAGCGCCTGTTCACGATCTCGCACGCTCAGGCGAGACTAGGCGAAAACGGCTGAGGAAGCGGCGCTTAGCTGGACAGAAGCAGCATGCCGACGCCGTTCTTAACGCGTTATCGCCCCATTGAGATCCGCCGCCGCAGACCGTGAACAGGCGCTCACAGCGCGGGGGCGGGGAAGGCGATGTCCGGCGTGCGGCCGGCGATCAGATCGGCCAGCAGCCGGCCGGAGCCGCAGGCCATGGTCCAGCCCAGCGTGCCGTGGCCGGTGTTCAGCCACAGGTTGCGGTAGCGGCTGGCGCCGATGAAGGGCACGCTGGACGGCGTCACCGGCCGCAGCCCGCACCAGAATTCCGGCGGCGCGCTGTCGCGCAGATCGGGGAACAGCTGTCGCGTGCGGCGCAACAGCGCGTCGCAGCGCACCGGGTTGAGCGCGAGGTCGAAGCCGGCGAATTCGGCGGTGCCGGCGATGCGCAGCCGCTGCCCCAGCCGCGAGAACACCAGTTTGTACTGGTCGTCGGTCAGGCTGGTCACCGGTGCGACGCTGTCATCCGGCAGCGTCAGCGTGGCGGAGTAGCCCTTGGCCGGAATGACGGGCAAGGACAGCCCCAGCGGGCGCAACAGTTGTGGGCTGTAGCTGCCCAGCGCCAGCACGAAGGCGTCGGCGATGATGCGCTCGCCGCTGTCGGTGTGCGCGGCGACGACGCGGTCGCCGTCGCGCTCCAGGCGGCTGATCACGGTGTCGAGGCGGAAGTTGACGCCGGCACGGCGACAGAATTCCGCCAGCTGGCTGGTGAAGCGCTGCGCGTCGCCGGATTCGTCCTCGGCGGAGAAATCGCCGCCCACCAGCTGGCCGCGGGCGCTGGCCAGCGCCGGCTCGATCGCCACGCACTCGTCCGCCGTCAGCGGGCGGCGGTCGCAGCCGTAGTCGCGCATGATGGCGGCGGCGTGCAGCGCCTGCTCGAATTCCTGCGCGTCGGTGTACAGGTGCAGGATGCCGCGCTGCAGCTGGTCGTAGTGCAGGCCGCCCTGCGGCGTAAGCTCGGCGCGCAGCGCCTGCAGGCAGCTGCGGCTGTACTGTGCCAAGGTGGTGATCGGGCGGATGTTGGCGCGGGTGCGCCGTGCGCGGCATTCCAGCAGGAAGCGCCAGCTCCAGCGCCACAGCGCCGGATCGGCGCGCAGGCGCAGCAGCAGCGGCGCGTCCTCCTGCCCCAGCCATTGCCAGATCTTGCGCGGCGTGGCCGGGTTGGCCCACGGCTCGGCGTGCGATACCGCGATCTGGCCGCCGTTGGCGAAGCTGGTTTCCTGCGCGGCGGCGCTCTGGCGGTCGATGACGGTGACCTCGTGCCCGGCGCGGGACAGATACCAGGCACTGGCGACGCCGACCACGCCGGCACCGAGGACGACGATCTTCATGCGCGTTCCGGAGTGTAGAAGTGAAGAAAAGCCCGGCAAGCGGGCCGGGCTATGGTAACGGTGTCACATGCTTGCGGCCAACCTTGTCTTCAGCGCAAGGTTGGCCGCAGGCTCAGAAACGCGTTCGCGATCTCGCGAGCCAAAGTCAGACAAGGCGGAATGGGCCAGAAAAGCGCAGTTGATGTTGATATCAATACGCATGCTCTGGCCCGTTCCAACGCTGGATTAACCTTGGATATCAGGGCGCAGCAGATCGTGGTGCAGTGTTCAATCCATCAGCTGGCGGTACAGATAGACCAGCACCCGCGCCAGCTCCTCGGCGGTCTGTTCCTGGCCGGTGTTGCCGCCGTGGCCGCCGCCGCTGGTTTCGAGGAACAGCACCTGGTGGCCGAAGGACTGCATGCGCGCCACCATCTTGCGCGCGTGCGCCGGGTGCACGCGGTCGTCCTTGCTGCTGGTGGTGAACAGCGCCAGCGGGTAGCGTGCGTCGGCGCGGACATGGTGGTACGGCGAGTACGCCGCCAGCGCCGCGCGCTCGTCCTCGTCCTGCGGATCGCCGTACTCGTCGATCCAGCTGGCGCCGGCCAACAGCTCGGTGTATCGCAGCATGTCCAAGAGCGGCACCTCACACACTACCGCGTTGAACAGCTCCGGCCGCTGCACCATGCAGGCGCCGACCAGCAAGCCGCCGTTGCTGCCGCCCTCGATGCCGAGGCGCCGCGCGCTGGTGATGCCGCGCGCGATCAGGTCTTCCGCCACCGCGATGAAATCGTCGAAGCTGACCTGGCGGTGGATACCCTGCGCCGCCTGGTGCCAGGCGGGGCCGAACTCGCCGCCGCCGCGGATGTTGGCGACCACGAACACGCCGCCCTTTTCCAGCCACTGCGGGCCGAAGTTGTCCATGTAGTAGGGCATCATCGGCACCTCGAAGCCGCCGTAGCCGTACAGCAGTGTCGGCGCGCTGCCGTCACGGGCGAGGCCGCCGCGATGGACGATGAAGTAGGGAATCTCGGTGCTGTCTGCGGCGGTTGCGTGCAGCTGCTCGGCCACATAACCGCTCGCGTCAAAGGCCAGCGGCTGCGCGCGCAGCACTTCCGGCTCGCCACCAGCCAGCAGGTCCAGCCGGTACAGCGCGGCCGGGGTCAGAAAATCGCTGTAGCTGTAGTACAAGAGGTCGCTTTGCCACGGCTGGTCGGCGAACTCGATCACGCCGCCGGTGGGCAGCGGGTTGGCGTGCGGCAGCCAGTCGTCGCCTTGGCGGCGCAGGGTGACGAGGCGGCTCTTCACATTGTCGATGACGATGATGGCCAGCAGGTGCAGCGTCGCCTCCACCATCTCCACCGACTGCCGCGCACCGGGCACGAACAGCGGCTGGATGCGGCCAACCTTGCCGCTGGCCGCGTCGCAGGCCACCGCCAGCAGGCTGCCGGCGGCGTAGCTTTGCCCGTCAACCTCCCAGTCCTCGGCCAGCTTCACGATCAGGTCGCCGTGGCTGTAGGCCTCGATCTCGGCACGCGGCGGCAGCGGCAGCGCGGTGAGCGCAAGGTTGGCCGCAACGTGGTGATAGGTCTTGCTGTAGAAACTGTCGGAGGCCTCGATCATGTCGAATGGCGTGCCGTCGGCATCGAGAAAACGCCACGCCGCCGCCATCATCGCCTCGTCGTCCAGCTGCAGCAGGCACTGCGCCTCGTCCCAGCTCTGGCCGCGTTCCAGCAGCCACACCTCGCGCGGATAACCGGCGCGGGTCAGTTGCGACTCCTCCCACGCCGGGCACACGAACACGCTGTCCAGATCGCGCCAGGCGATGTGGTTCTTGCCGTAGGGGAAGCTGAAGCCGCCGGCGACGAAGGCCTGCGCCTCGACGTCGTACTCGCGGCTGACGGTGGCGTCGGAGCCGCCCGGCGTCAGGCTCAGCATCACGCGCGCCGGTTGTTCGGTGTAGTGCGCGACGCCGTCCAGATACCAGTCCACCTCCTCGGCGGCCGCCAGCGCGTCGATGTCCAGCACCGTCTGCCAGTCCTGCGAATTGGCGCGGTAGGCGTCCAGCGTGCAGCGGCGGTAGATGCCGCGCGGATGCTCGCCGTCCTGGTGGAAGTTGTACAGCCAGCCGCCGTACTCGGCAAAAAACGGGATCTGCCGCGTGTCGCGCAGGTTGGCGAGAATGCTGTCTTTCAGCGAGGCAAAGCGCGGGTCGCTGTCGAGCAGGGTCTGGGTGGCGGCGTTCTGGCGCTCAACCCACGCCAGCGCGGCGGCGTCATCGAGGCTTTCCAGCCACTGGAAGTCATCGGAAGTGTGATCGGTCATGTCGGGGCAGGCAAAGGTTGGCCGCAAGGCAGCGATGGCGGGATTGTGCGGCAGAAGGGGGCGGCGGTCACGCGGGATGTGTGGGGGGGCTTGGCGTCGCAACTGGTATTTGTGCTTGTGTGATTGCGGCCGGGCTGGTCGGTGAACTTTATTGTGCTGATTGCCGTAGCTGATTCATTTCTAGTCTTGGCTAGAGGCCCGTTACTGGCTTACCCCCAATCAGTGCTAGCTTTTGTCATTCACACCTTCAGGATGATACAGGTAGCAGTCCGGTGGATTGCAGTATTAATCAGCTAGAGTGTTTGGATGTAAACATCACGGCAATACACCTCGCGATAACCAGCATTTGTTTCAAGACGAATTCTTGACCACGGGTCATTGGTGCCAGAAATTGAAGCCGAGAGGATTGTTGGCGAGCCATCAATTGGCCCCTCAAATTCCTTGTACCCGTAGGCGTTCTCAAATATTACGGTTTTCTCCGTAAAAGTATTGGTGCTCCACTCTTCAGGGTATAACAGCCGCATTTCGACACGATCATCCTCCGGTACGAGGTGAACATTCAAAATGAGTGAGTCATGCCAATGAATGTCGTTGAGTGTGATGGTGTTCATTTTGACGGCTAGCATTTCATGAAGTACAGAAAAACGATTCAGGATTAGATGCGCTCGACATTCTTCGCCCAGAACTGGATCGACGGATCTTGCTCAAAACTGCTTACCCGTACGCGTGTATTCTCCAAGCCGCTAGAAGATAAGTCGAGGATCTCCAGTCCGGATTCCGTCCCGGTGTAACCCTCATCAATGGAGAGTTGATGGATCTCTGTGAACAGAAGGCTCACTGACCCACCTGCCTTGACTAGTGTCATGGTGAGTTGCCGGGCAACGAGGTCGATGCGCAACTCGGTGACCCTGTATGTCCAGGGGTGTTCGAGTATTGAATGCTGTTGGACTGACATAGGGCGAGGCTGCAAAGTGAATTTCCTTAATGTCTAAGCTGGCTGAGATGGGCACTATTTAGGATGTGCTAATGATCGCTTATAGCCGATAGCAGTCATCCTAGCACATAGGCATGTCTGTCTGTTTTAGCCGAGGTGTTGCCATTGGCCAGCCGACAGCTTCCAAAGTCCGGCAATCATTTGCGTTAGTTCGAACGACTGCTTCCGGACCTTGTGTGATTCCCACCCACTGCGGCCAACCTTGGCCGCAGGCCTCAGCCATAAACCTTCCAGAAAAACGCCAGCGTCAGCACGCTGCCCAGTGCCACCACCACGCGCTTGAGCCAGACGGCCGGCAGGCGGCGGGCGAGGCGGGCGCCGGCCACGCCGCCGGCGATGGTGCCGGCCAGCATCACGCTGGCGGCCGGCCAGTCGACGATGCCGGCGACGATGAAGGTCACCACCGCCACGCCGGAGATCACCACCGACAGCCAGGTTTTCAGCGCGTTCATCCGCGTCAGCGTGTCCAGCGCGAACAGGCTGTACAGCGCCAGCATCATGATGCCCATGCCGCCGCCGAAGAAGCCGCCGTAGATGCTGACCACGAACTGCCCGGCCAGCAGGGCGGCGGTGCTGCGGCCAACGTTGGCCGCGTGCTGGCCCATCCAGCGCGTCAGCGTGCTGCTGCAGGCGAACATGGCGGTGGCGAGCAGGATCAGCCACGGGATCAGCACGTCGAACAGCCGTGGCGACACCACCGTCACCAGATAAGCGCCCACCAGCCCGCCCAGCAGGCTGGCGACGCTCATGCCGGCAAACTGTCGCTGGCCGCGCAGCTCGCGGCGAAAGGCGAGGCTGCTGGCGACGTAGCCCGGCCATTGCGATACCGAGCTGGTGGCGTTGGCGACGATGGGCGGCAGGCCGGCGGCGACCAGCGCCGGGAAGGTGAGCAGCGTGCCGCCACCGGCGACGGCGTTGAGCGCGCCGGCGGCAAACGCCGCCGCGAACAGCGCCAGCGCGAGGGTGAGCGTCATGCCGCCAGCACGCTGGCGAACACGGCGACGATGCGGTCGATGTCGGCGCGGCCGATCTGCCAGTGCGTCACCAGCCGCATCAGGCCGTGCTCGGGGCCGTTGGCCTTGATGCCGGCATCCGCCAGCGCAGCCATCAGCGTACCGCTGTCCAGCGTGTCTGGCAGGCGGAACCACACCATGTTGATGTGCACGTCGTCCAGATTGACGCTGATGCCGGGCAGGGCGGCCAGCTGTTCCGCCAGGTAGCGGGCGTTGGCGTGGTCTTCCGGCAGGCGGGTCACCATCTCGGTCAGTGCGAGGATACCGGGTGCGGCCAGCACGCCGGCCTGGCGCAGGCCGCCGCCCAGCAGCTTGCGGTTTTTGCGGGCGCGGGCGATGAAAGCGGCCGGGCCGGCGAGAATGGAGCCGACCGGTGCGGCCAACCCTTTGGACAGGCAGCACATCACAGTGTCGCTGTAGCGGGTGATGTCGCGCACGTCGCAGCCGAGGTGCACCGCGGCGTTGAACACGCGGGCGCCGTCCAGATGCACCGGCACGCCGTGCTGCTGCGCGACGTCCCACACCGCCGCCATGTCGGCCAGCGGAATCACGCGGCCGTTGCTGTGTGCGTTCTCGACGCAGATCAGCCCGGTACGCGGCCAGTGGATGTCGTCGCCGACACGGATGCGCTTTTTCACCTCGTCGGCGCGCAGCACGCCATCTGCGCTGGCGACGGTGCGCAGCTGCACGCCGGCGATTACCGCCGCGCCGCCGGTTTCGTGCCACACGATGTGGCAGTCGTCGCCGAGGATCACTTCGTCGCCGCGCTGGCAGTGGCTGAACAGCGCCAGCTGGTTGCCGAAGTTGCCGGACGGCACGAACAGCGCGGCTTCCTTGCCGAGGATGCCTGCGGCCAACGTTTCCAGCTCGCGCACGGTGGGGTCGTCGCCGTAGACATCGTCGCCGACCACGGCGTCGAACATGGCCTGGCGCATGGCGAGGGTGGGCTGGGTTACGGTGTCGCTGCGGACGTCAAGCACGGACATGGCGGGCTCCAATGACACACGGCAGCCGTGGGGCTGCCGTGTCGGGGTTGATCGGCAATGACACGATTGTGCCAGCCGTCATCGAGCCTGTAGAGGCCTATTTCGGATCAGTGTGTTCCGCGCGGGGTCAGCGAACGTGGTAGGCGGCCTTGATGGCGTCGGCCTGTTGCCGGGCGGCCGCCAGCGCGCTGCCGGGCATGCTGATGTCGGCGCCGCAGCTGCAGCGCAGCGGCTGGTCGGGGGCCAGGCTGGCCAGGTGCTGGCGGGTCTGGTGGCTGCACTGCGGGCAGGCAATCACCACCGTGGCCTTGTAGTGCTTGTCCAGATCGATGTCAAAACGCGGCAACTTCATGCGCAATCTCCCGGTTGTCGCTGCCGCCCGCAGGATGCGGGGGCAGAATTTTCATGGTAGATCAACGATTTGCCTTGGCAAGGGCTGTTTGCACCGACAGTGTCCGCCTTGGCAGCAGGGGGGCGTTTTCGGTATGCTTGGCCGTTTTTTCCTGATGAATGTCGAGCGAAGATGAGTGCCGATCTGGAACGCCGCTTTGGCGGTATTGCCCGTTTGTATGGTGACGCGGCGTTGCAGCGTTTTGCTGCGGCCAACGTCTGCGTGATCGGCGTCGGCGGTGTCGGCTCGTGGGCGGTGGAGGCGCTGGCGCGCAGCGGCATCGGCCGCCTGACGCTGATCGACCTCGACAATATCGCCGAGTCCAACACCAACCGGCAGCTGCCGGCGCTGGACCCGCTGTACGGTATGGCCAAGGTCACCGCGCTGGCCGAGCGCGTGCGCGCCATCAACCCGGCCTGCGTGGTGACCGAGGTGGAAGACTTCGTCACCGAGGACAATCTGGAGCAACTGCTGGGGCAGGGCTACGACTACATCATCGACTGCATCGACAGCCTGAAGATCAAGACCGCGATCGTGGCGTGGTGTGTGCGGCGGCGGCAGAAGTTCGTGGTCTCCGGCGGCGCCGGCGGCCAGATGGACCCGTCGCGTATCGCGCTGGCCGATCTTGCGCAGGTGACGGAAGACCCGCTGCTGTCCAAGCTGCGCTACAACCTGCGCCGTCATCACGGCTTTAGCCGCGAGCCGGGCAAGAAGCTGGGGGTGCCGTGCGTGTATTCCACCGAGCCGCTGGTGTATCCGCAGGCGGCGGCCTGCGAGGTGGGTGAGGTGGGCGAGGCGCGCGGCCCGCAGGGGCTGTCCTGCGCCGGCTTTGGCGCCAGCGTGGTGGTGACGGCCAGCTTCGGCCTGTTTGCCGCGTCGCAGGTGCTGAACCAGCTGGCGCGCACCGCCAAACGCTAATAGCGCGGCAGCTGGTACTTGTCGCGGTAGAACTGCTGGATGCGCTCGTACTCGCCGCTGCCTTTCAGCTGCAGCAACGCGTTGTCGAAGTCCTGGCGCAGGCGCTCGCGGCGAAAGCCGACATGGCGCGGCGAGCTGGGGAACAGCGCGTAGCTGAGCACCGCCTGGCTGCGGTTGTTGAGGTCGCGCTGCGTCGGATTGGCGTGGAAGATCAGCTCGTCGCCGATCACCACGTCGACGCGGTGATTGAACAGCATCTTGTTCTGGATGTCCTGGTCGCCCTGCTCGGCGTAGCTGGGCGCGCGCTCCACCGTGCGGCGGAAGTCGTCGCCGAGCAGTCGGCGCGCATTCTGGAACGCCACCACCCGGTACTGCGCCAGCTGCGACAGCTGCGTCAGCACGATGCCACTGCCCTGCAGCACGATGGCGCGGTTGCGGTAGTGCAGCAGCGGCTGCGAATAGAACACCCCTTCCAGCGACCCCGGCACCAGCGACAGCATGGCATCGACCCGGCCGCTGTCCAGCATCGCCAGCCCGCGCGCTTGCGGCAGCTGCACCACCAGCGGCTGGTGGCCGGCCAGCCGCAGCGTGGCCAGCGCCAGCGCCACCTCCAGTCCGCTGTTGCCGCCCGCCTCGACATACGGCGGTTTGGCGAGGCCGACGGCCAGCCGCACGATGTCGGCACCGGCGGCGGTCGCGAACAGACAGCTGATCAGGAGCAAGCGCAGCATGCGGTACCGTTCTGTCATTGGCGGGGCGGAGTCTCCAGATTAGATCAAAAGCAAAATGACAGGTAACTGATCGTTACATCTTGAAGCGCGCCAGCGACAGGTTGAGCAGGCGCGCGGTCTGTTCCAGGCTGCCGGCCTCGTCCGACAGCTGCTGGCTGGTCTGCCCCTGTTGCGTGCTTTGCTGATCCAGCTGCTGCATGCCGTGGTGCATCTGCTGCAGGTCGTTGCGGATCGACTGCTGCTCGCTGACGATCTGGCCGAAGCGGCTTTCCAGCGACGCCAGTACCTGCCGCGTCTGTTCCAGCGCCTGCTCCATCGCGGTGGAGGTGCCGGACAGGGTGGCGGCCTCGTCGGCCTGGTGGGTGATGATGCCGGCGGTATCGTGGATGGTGTTCAGCAGCTTGGCGACAAAGCTGTCGGTCTCCGACAGCGTGTTCTGCGTCTGGCCGGCCAGCTTGCGCACCTCGTCGGCCACCACGGCAAAGCCGCGTCCGGCCTCGCCGGCCCGCGCCGCCTCGATCGCCGCGTTCAGCGCCAGCAGGTTGGTCTGCTCCGAGATGCCGGCGATGCGCTGCAGGATCTGGGTGATGTGCTGCACGTCGCTGGACAGCGCGTCAAAGCGCTGTGCCAGCTCGCGGTTGGCGGCGACGTGGCTCTGCATGTCCTCTGCCATCACCCCGACCTGGCTGCGCGACTGCTGCAGCTGCTGCTGTACCGCTTCCAGGTGCTGCTGCACCTCGTCGATGGTGTGGCGGCTGTTTTCCGCCAGGCCGTGGATGCGCTCGCTGCGCTGTGCCAGCTGGCTCAGCTGTTCGCGGCTGCTGCTGCTGGAGCTTTGCGTGTCGTGCGCGTTCTGGCGCACGTTTTCGGCGCTGTGGAAGGTGTCGCGGGCGTGGCTGGCGACATCGAGCAGGGTGTCGCGGAAACGCTGGCACAGCAGGTTGAAGCTGTGCGCGATCTGCGCGATCTCGTCGCGCCCCTTGGGCTGCAGCGGCGCGTTCAGCTGGCACTCTTCGGCGTGCAGCGCGATGTGGCTGGAGATGCGCAGGATGGCGCGCGATACCAGGCCGGACAGCCACCACGCGATCAGGGTGCCGAGCAAGAGGCTCAGGCCGCCGATGAACAGGGTTTCCTCCAGCACCCGCTGGCGCGAGGCCAGCGCGTCGGAAAGCAGGATGTCGGCGGCGATCACCACTTGCTGGCCGCCGATGGTCTGCGGGATGAACACCGAGCGGAAGGTGCCGTACTTGTCGGTGTATTCGTCGAATTCGATGCTGTGCTGCTGGAAGCTGCGCTTCAGGCCCTCGCTGGGCTCGTATTCTTCCAGATGGTGGCCGAAGGAGTTCTCCTTCAGCTCTTTCTCGCCGGCGCCATCGGCGAGGTAGACGATCTTGCCGTCCTTTTGCCACAACAGGTACAGATACACCACGTTGAACTGTTTGGCATAGGCGTCCAGCTTGCGGGCGTTGCTGACCATCTGCGCCTGGCTGATGCTGCCGGGGCTGAACATGCTGGCGAGGAACTGGTCGCCGAGCAGGGCCGGCACCGCGCGCGCGCTGGCGTTGAGGCGGGTATCGATCAGCGCCATCGCCTGTTCGCTGCTGCGCAGGTAGGTGTGGGTGCTGAATGCCAGCACCGTGACGATGTTCAGGAGCAGGAACAGGCAGGCCAGCTTGGTGCGCAGGCTGATGTCGTGCAGCAGTTTCATGGGGTCGCCATCCTTGTTATTGCAGTGGGGAAGATGCCGTGCGGGCTGTATTTTTTCATGACTTATAGATCAGAGAGGCGATATTGCCACTTTTCTGATTTGTCACAATGTTTTTCGAGTGAAACGACATTTTTTATGTTGTATGAAATGACAGCCGCGCGCGATGGCCGTTTGGTAACGCGCAAGGTTGGCCGCAATGCGGTGTGCCGCCTGCCACCTGCCAGCGCACGCGGCCAACATATCCGGCACTGGCCCGCTCTGGTAATCTTGTGGCCATTGCGTTTCCCTTTGCAGATTGCCCGCTCATGAATTCCCGAAAGATCCGTCTTTATCTGGCCTCCGGCAGCCCGCGCCGCCGCGAGATCCTCGAACAACTTGGTTTCCAGCTGGAGCGCGTGCACGCCGACGTCGACGAGACGGTGCAGCCGGGCGAGGACGCCGTCGGCTACACCCAGCGCCTGGCACGCGACAAGGCCGCCGCCGGCTGGAGCGTGGCGCAGGCACTGGGACTGCCGTCGCGGCCGCTGCTGTCGGCCGACACCACCGTGGTGCTGGACGGCGAGATCTTCGGCAAACCGACCGACGCCGACGACGCCTTCCGCATGCTGCGCGCCTTTTCCGGGCGCACCCACCAAGTGCTGACCAGCGTGGCGATCCGCGAGGGCGAGCGCACCGAGATCGCCACCAGCTGCACCGATGTCACCTTCAAGCCGCTGACTGACGCCGAGATCGAGCGCTATCTCGATACCGGCGAACCATTCGACAAGGCCGGTGCCTATGGTATTCAGGGCAAGGCCTCGGTATTCGTGCAGCACATTTCCGGCAGTTTCACCGGCGTCGTCGGTCTGCCCGTCTTTGAAACCGCGCAACTGCTGGCGGCCTTTGACATCACCCTGCCCTGAGCGCGAAAGGCCACCATGCTGCAACAACCGATTCCCCTGCCACGCGATCTGCCGCGTCCGAAAGAGCAGATCCTGGTCAACATCACGCCGCAGGAAACCCGGGTCGCGGTGCTGGAAGACGCCGTGGTGCAGGAGCTGCACATCGAGCGCGCCGCCAGTCGCGGCATCGTCGGCAACATCTATCTGGGCCAGGTCAAGCGCGTGCTGCCCGGCATGCAGAGCGCCTTCATCGAGATCGGCTTCGAGCGCGCCGCCTTCCTGCACATCGCCGACGTGCTGGAACAGCGCCAGCACCCGAGCGAGCCGCAGCGCATCGAGAAGATGCTGTTCGAGGGCCAGACCGTGCTGGTGCAGGTGATCAAGGACCCGATCGGCACCAAGGGCGCACGGCTGTCGACGCAGATCAGCCTCGCCGGCCGTTTCCTGGTGCACCTGCCGCAGGAAGAACACATCGGCATCTCGCAGAAGATCGAGGTCGAGGCCGACCGCCTATCGCTGAAGGCGCGGCTGGAAAAGCTGCTGCCGGACGGCAGCCCGCGCGGCTACATCATCCGCACTAGTGCCGAGACCGCCACCGACGAAGAGCTGCGTGCCGACGTCGAGTACCTGTCCAAGCTGTGGTCGGACATCCGCTACAAGTCGCAGCACCTGCCGGCCAAGAGCCTGCTGTACGACGATCTGCCGCTGGCGGTGCGCGTGCTGCGCGACATGGTCAGCGACCACACCGAAAAGGTGATCGTCGACTCCACCGAGAACTACGGCAGGATGGTCGAATTTGCCGAGGCCTACGTGCAGTCGGCGGTGGACAAGATCGAGCGCTACAGCGGCGAGCGGCCGCTGTTCGAGCTGCACGGCATCGAGACCGAGATCGAGAAGGCGCTGTCGCGCCGCGTCAACCTGAAGTTCGGCGGCTACCTGATCATCGACCAGACCGAGGCGATGACCACCATCGACGTCAACACTGGCGGTTTCGTCGGCAACCGCAACTTCGACGAGACCATCTACAAGACCAACCTGGAGGCGACGCTGGCACTGGCGCGCCAGCTGCGGCTGCGTAACCTCGGCGGCATCATCATCGTCGACTTCATCGACATGGATAACGCCGAACACCGCGAGGCGGTGCTGGCGGAGCTGGCCAAGGCGCTGGCGCGCGACCGTACCCGCGTGACGCTGAACGGCTTCACCAGCCTGGGGCTGGTGGAGGTGACGCGCAAGCGCACCCGCGAGAGCCTGGCGCACGTGCTGTGCGAATCGTGTCCGGTGTGTCAGGGCCGCGGCGAGATCAAGACCGCGCAGACGGTGTGTTACGAGATCCAGCGCGAAATCGTGCGCGAGACGCGCCGCTTCGAGGCCAAGGGCTTCCGCATCCTGGCGTCGCAGAGCGTGATCGACATGCTGCTGGACGAGGAATCGCAGAGCCTGGCGATGCTGATCGACTTCATCGGCAAGCCGATCTCGCTGTCGGTGGAAGCCACCTACAGCCAGGAACAGTTTGACGTGGTGTTACTGTAAGTGGGGCTGTTGTAAAGCGCAGGGCTGCCGCCACGTTGGCAGGGTGGCAGCAACAGAAAGGCAGTAGAAATGAGCGAAGCAAACCGCGATCCCTTGTGGCTCGCCATCCTGCAGGAAACCGAACAGGCGGTGCGTGACGAGCCGCTGCTGGCCAGCTTCCTGCACATGACGGTATTGCGGCACAGCACGCTGGAAGACGTGCTGGCCTTCCACCTGTCCAGCAAGCTGGCCAGCCCGGTAATGGACGCCCGCGCGCTGCTGGAGCTGTTCCGCGAGGCGCTGGCCGCCGATCCGCAGATCAGCCGCGCGATGCGCGCCGACATCAGCGCCTGCTACGACCGCGATCCGGCCTGCGACCGCTACTCCACGCCGCTGCTGTACTTCAAGGGCTTCCATGCGCTGCAAAGCCAGCGCATCACCCACTGGCTGTGGCAGCAAGACAGAAAGACACTGGCGTATTTCCTGCAAAACCGCATCTCCGAAGTAATGAGCGCCGATATTCACCCGGCGGCGCGCATCGGCGAGGGCGTGATGCTGGATCACGGTACCGGCGTGGTGGTCGGTGAAACCGCGGTGATCGGCAACAACGTGTCCATCCTGCACGGCGTGACGCTGGGCGGTTCCGGCAAGGAGCGCGGCGACCGTCACCCGAAAATCGGTGACGGCGTGATGATCGGCGCCGGTGCTGCGATCCTCGGCAACCTGCGCGTTGGCGAGTGCGCCAAGGTCGGTGCCGGCAGCGTGGTGCTGGACGACGTGCCGCCGCACACCACGGTGGCGGGCGTACCGGCCAAGGTGGTGGCGCAGCTGGGGCCGGGCACCCCGGCACTGGACATGGACCAGCGCGTGTAAGCCGCGTCGCGCAGTCACTCCCGACGGCAAGCCAGGCGGCTTGCCGTTTTTTTTTGTCCTGCTGCGGCGTTGCGTGAACGCCGCCACCGCCAGCGCGGCCAAGGTTGGCCGCAACGCGGAGACCGCGCCGCCGGCGCCTTGCCCGGGCCGCGGCGGGTGAGCGGGCATCAGCGGCGCACTGGCGGCGTGCTATGGTTATGGCATGAATGCTGCAAAATGCGGCGTGACGGGCAACGTAAATGACATTGGTAAATTAAATCGGGTGCTTTCGTGCGCGGGCGTGGCTGTGTAGAATCGGCCGCCGTGTCCCGTCCCGATATTGCCTGACGGTCACTTTCTGCAAGGGAACCCTTCCCATGAATGTACGCGTTGTAGACTACCGCGCCGCCGATGCGGCAGCCCAATTCACCCGCAGCCTGCACGAAACCGGCTTCGGCGTACTGGTCAACCACCCCATCCCGCAGCAGCTGGTGGAAAGCATCTACCGCGACTGGCTGGCCTTCTTCGACAGCGAGCAAAAGCACGACTACGCGTTCTCGGTCGAGAAGCAGGACGGCTACTTCTCCACCGCGATCTCGGAAACCGCCAAGGGCGCGACGCAGAAGGACATCAAGGAATACTTCCATGTCTACCCGTGGGGGCGCATCCCGGCGCAGCTCAAGGCCGACGCGATGCAGTACTACGACACCGCCAACGCGCTGGCGGCCGAGCTGCTGGGCTGGGTGGAGCAGTACACGCCGCCCGCGATTGCGGCCAACTACAGCGAACCGCTGTCCGGCATGATCAAGGGCAGCAACAAGACGCTGCTGCGCGTGCTGCGTTATCCGCCGCTGACCGGCGACGAGCCGGCCGGCTCGCTGCGCGCCGCCGCGCACGGCGACATCAACCTGCTGACCATCCTGCCGGCCGCCAACGAGCCGGGGCTGCAGGTGCAGGACATGGACGGCAACTGGATCGACGTGCCGTGCGACTTCGGCATGCTGATCATCAACATCGGCGACATGCTGCAGGAAGCGTCGCAGGGCTACTACCCGTCCACTCAGCACCGGGTGGTGAACCCGACTGGCGACGGCGCGAGCAAGAGCCGGGTGTCGCTGCCGCTGTTCCTGCACCCGCGCGACGAGGTGGTGCTGTCGGCGCGCTACAGTGCCGGTGCCTACCTCGACGAGCGCCTGCGCGAACTGGGCGTCAAGAGCTGAACGACTGCGGCTTGCGGCCAACCCTGGCCGCCGGCCGAGCGCCGGCACTCCCGCTGTTTGGGTGGCGCGCGTAGCCAACAATGTGGCCGCCGGCCTTGCTGCCTGGCGGCCACGTTTTTTGCCTGTCGTGCACCGGCTGAGCCGCATCCTGTTACCCGCGCATGGCCGACCACGGGCGACGCTGTTTACTGCGGCAATCACCTGCCCCCGCGGTCGCCGCCTTGCCTGCTTGTCTACCTGGCTGCGGGCATGGCATCCCGATCCGGATTTTGGCTATCGATTTGCTAAAAACATTCAATTTTAACTATTGAATGCGACTGGCTATCATCCCCCTGTACCGCATCGCCAGTCAGCCAGGAGGCCATCATGCTCAAGACCATCACTTTCGCCATTTGCCACTTCAGCGTGGCGTTCACGGTGGCCTATCTGCTGACCGGCAGCTTCGGCATCGCCAGCCTGCTGGCCCTGGTCGAGCCGCTGGTGAATACCGTCGCCTACTACTTCCACGAGAAGGCATGGGACGGCATCCGCGCACGGCGGCAGGGCGCACCGGATCGCGTCAGCGAAGGCCGGCACGGCTTTTTTCACGCCCATTGAGCGCGCCGGCGGCGACAAGGTTGGCCGCAATGCGTTGCGGCCAACCTTGTCGGGGCGGGTGGTGGTGTAGAATCGGCGTTTTGCGCGTCACCTCAAAGCCTGCCCCATGAATAACGATCTGCTCGCCGGTCTCAATCCCGAACAACTCTCCGCCGTCACCTGGCCCGCCAAGAGCGCGCTGGTGCTGGCCGGCGCCGGCAGCGGCAAGACGCGGGTGCTGACCACGCGCATCGCCTGGCTGCTGCAGACCGGGCAGACCAGCCCGGCCGGCGTGCTGGCGGTGACCTTTACCAACAAGGCGGCACGCGAGATGCAGACGCGGCTGGCGGCGATGATCCCGGTCAACGTCAAGACGATGTGGATCGGCACCTTCCACGGCCTGTGCAACCGCTTCCTGCGCGTGCACTACCGCGACGCCGGCCTGCCGCAGACCTTCCAGATTCTCGATTCCGGCGACCAGTCGTCGGCGATCAAGCGCCTGCTGAAGAGCCTCGACATCTCCGACGAGAAATTCCCGCCCAAGCAGGTGCAGCAGTTCATCAACGGCCAGAAAGAGTCCGGCGTGCGCGCCGGCGAGCTGTCGGCGCACGACTCGTACACCCGCAAGCTGATCGAGCTGTACGCCGCCTACGACGCGCAGTGCCAGCGTGAAGGCGTGGTCGATTTCGCCGAGCTGCTGCTGCGCAGCTACGAGGTGCTCAGCCGCAACGCCGCGCTGTCCGAGCACTACCGCAACCGCTTCCGCTTCGTGCTGGTCGACGAGTTCCAGGACACCAATCGCCTGCAGTACGCATGGCTGAAGCTCTTGGCCGGGCCGGACAACGCGCTGTTCGCGGTCGGCGACGACGACCAGTCGATCTACGCCTTCCGCGGCGCCGAGGTCGGCAATATGCGCGCGCTGCTGTCCGATTACGGCGTGAGCGGCCCGATCCGGCTGGAGCAGAACTACCGCTCCGCCGGCACCATTCTGGATGCCGCCAACGCGCTGATCGAGCGCAACGACGGTCGTCTCGGCAAGAGCCTGTGGACCGACGCCGGCCCCGGCGACAAGATCCGCCTGTTCGAGGCCTACTCCGACGGCGAGGAGGCACAGTTCATCGTCGACGAGGTCAAGGCGCTCGCGCGCGACGGCTGGAACCTCGCCGACATGGCGGTGCTGTACCGCTCCAACGCGCAGTCGCGCATCCTCGAACACGTGCTGGTACAGAGCGGCGTCGCCTACCGCATCTACGGCGGGCTGCGCTTCTTCGAGCGGCAGGAGATCAAGCACGCGCTGGCCTACCTGCGGCTGGTCGCCAATCCGGAGGACGACAACGCGCTGCTGCGCGTGATCAACGTGCCGGCGCGCGGCATCGGCGCGCGCAGCGTGGAAAACCTGCAGACCGCCAGCCGCGAGCAGGGTGTCAGCCTGTGGCAGGCGCTGTGCGGCGCCGGCGGCGGCCGCACCGCCGGCAAGCTGGCCGAGTTCGTGCGCCTGATCGACAGCCTGCGCCAGCGCTGCGAGGCGCTGAGCCTGGCGGAAACCATCAGCCTGATCATCGACGCTTCCGGCCTGCGCGCGATGTACGAGGCCGACCGCAAGGACGGCGAGGAGCGCCTCGCCAACCTCGACGAACTGGTCAACGCGGCGCTGGGCTTCCTGCCGCAGGAGCCGGCGATGGCGGTGATCGAATTCCTGACCCAGGCCAGCCTGGAGGCCGGCGACCACCAGGCCGACGCCGGCGCCGACGCGCTGCAGCTGATGACGGTGCACGCCGCCAAGGGGCTGGAGTTCGATGCGGTGTTCGTCGGCGGGCTGGAAGAGGGGCTGTTCCCGCACGAGAACAGCATGAACGACGGCAAGGGGCTGGAGGAGGAGCGGCGGCTGATGTACGTGGCGATGACGCGCGCGCGCAAGCGGCTGTACCTGTCCTGCGCGCAAAGCCGCATGCTGCACGGCCAGAGCCGCTACCCGATCCGCTCGCGCTTTGTCGACGAGCTGCCGGCCGAGCTGTTGCAGACTTTGTCTGCTACCGTGAAAAAGACGGCGGCACCGGCGCGCGACGGCTACGCGCAGGGCCGCATCGCGGCGGCGCCGCTGGCGGCCAACCTTGGCGGCTGGAAGATGGGTCAGGGCCTGCACCACACCAAGTTCGGCGACGGGGTGGTGATCAATGCCGAGGGCGCCGGCGACGATGTGCGCCTGCAGATCAATTTTGCCGAGCACGGCATCAAGTGGCTGGATTTGCGTTACGCCAAAGACAAACTCAGCGCGCAGTAAGCGCTGTCCGCCACGGCGGCAAAGGGGAATTCAGAGCATGAGCGAGCAGCCGATCCACTCCTCGACCTTCAACGCCATCACCAGCGTGCAGAAAAGCCGGCATCACAAGGAATACAGCAATCCTTACGCCAAGAAGCAGTTCCTGATCGTCGACAGCGTGCCGGAGATGCAGCGCGCGCTGGCGATGACGCTGGCGTCGTTCGGCGCCGAGAAGGTGGAGTACGCCGGCAAGGCCAGCGATGCGCTGGTGAAGCTGATGCGCTACGACTTCGACGTGGTGCTGTGCGATTTCGACCTCGGCACCGGCAACGACGGCCTGTACCTGCTGGAGGAGGCGAAGGAACGCAACCTGCTGAAGCAGTCCTGCGTGTTCATGATCGTCAGCGGCGAGCGCCGCGCGGCGAAGGTGATCTCCGCCGCCGAGCTGGTGCCGGACGACTACCTGCTGAAGCCCTTCACCGGCGAGGTGCTGGCCGAGCGGCTGGAGCGCGCGATGCGCCGCCGCGACGCCTTCCGTTTCGTCGACGAGGCGCTGATGAACCACGAGTACCTGGCCGCCATCGACGCCTGCAACAAGAAGATCGGCGAGCGCAGCGAGTTCACCCTCGACTTCATGAAGCTGAAGGGCAGCCTGAGCCTGAAGATCGGCGACTACGACACCGCGCGTGCGCTGTACGAGCAGGTGCTGAAGATCCGCGAACTGCCGTGGGCGCAGCTGGGCATGGCCAAGTCGCTGGCCTCGCTGAAGCAGGTGGAGCCGGCGCTGGCAATGTTTCACCACATCGTGATGGAAAACGAGCACGTGATGGAGGCCTACGACTGGCTGGCGCGGCTGTACCAGGGCAACCACGAGCTGGCGCAGGCGCAGCAGGTGCTCAAGCGTGCCACCGAGCTGTCGCCGGCGACGGTGCGCCGCCACAAGGCGCTGGCCGAGGTGGCGCTGGAAAACGGCGACCTGGCGCAGGCGAAGGACGCCTACGGCACCACGCTGGAGCTGTCCAAGGCCAGCTGGCACCGCAACCCGGTACTGTACGCGACGCTGGCGCGCACGCAGCTGGCCTGCGGCGAGAAGGGCGAGGCGATGAAGACGCTGGCCTCGCTGCGCCGCGACTACAAGTACAAGCCGGAAGGCGAGTGGATGGCTGACGTGCTCGACAGCCAGATCCAGCAGCACAGCGGCAACAAGCAGCAGGCGGAAAAGCTGTTGCAGTCCGCCGCCGAGCGCCTGCCGCAGCTGGACAAGCTGTCGGCCGAGGAAAAGATGGAGTTCGCGCGCACCTGTTACGCGCAGGGGCAGAAGGTGCTCGGCGACGGCGTCGCCAGCCAGCTGATCCGCAACAACCACGACAACGAGCTGCTGCTGCAGCGGCTGTCGACCATGTTCGACCAGCTGGGCATGGCCGACGCCGGCGCCGACCTGATCATGCACAACGTGCAGGGCATGGTCGACCTCAACAACAAGGCGGTGCGCGAGGCGCAGGCCGGCGAGCACGACAAGGCGATCGCCATGTTCCAGCAGGCGCTGCAGGAGATGCCGGACAGCATCCAGCTGATGCTGAACCTGGTCAACGCCGTCATCGCCCAGGTACACCTCAAGGGCTGGCATGAAAGCCATGTGCGCCAGGCTTACGACTACCTGCAGAAGGTGCGGCAGGTGGCGCCGACCAACAACAAGCTGCAGAAGCTGATGCAGGCGTGGCGGCTGCTGATCGAGCAGCACGACAAGCGGGAGTTCCTGCTCTGAGCGCGCCGCTGGCCAGGGTTGGCCGCAGCCTGCAGCTGGCGCTGCTGCTGCTGGGCTGGCTGGCGCTGCTGCTCAGCAGCGGCTTTCTGGCGCTGGAAGCCAGCCGCGCCGATGCCGAGCAGGCACTGCAGCGGCAGGCGCAGCAGCAGTCGGCGCTGCTGACGCGCGACCTCTTGCAGCTGCATCAGCATCTGCTGGAGCTGGCGCAGCAGTTCGCCACCACCCCCGGCGAGCAGATCCCGGCGTGGCAGGCGGGCATGGTGCTGCAGCGCTTTCCGGCGCTGGAGCGGGTGGCGCTGCTGCGCGACAGCGAGGACGGCCTGCTGGTGACGCAGGTGGTGCCGCTGCGCCTCGGGGCCGGCGTGGTGCCGTGGCAGGATCTGGCGCGGCAGCCGGCGGTGGCGGCCAACCTTGGCCGTCTGCGCCAGGGCCAGCCGCAGGTGCAGATGCTGCAGGGCGAGGGCGAGCAGGCGCAGCTGCTGAGCATCTACCCGCTGGCGCGCGCCGGCGACCGGCGTTTCATCGCGCTGTGGCTGCGGCCGCAGCGCTGGCTGCCGCCGCTGGCGGAGCCGGATATCGGCCGCGCGCTGCAGCTGATGGGCGATGCGCACCCGGCGGTGGCGTGGCCGGCGATGCTGCAGGTGCGCGAGGTGGTGATCGTCGGCGAGCAGCGCTACTGGCTCAGCCTGCAGCGGCCGCTGCGCGGCAGCGATTTCCGCATTTCGCTGTGGCTGCCGCTGCTGCTGGTGTGGCTGCTGCTGCTGGGCCTGCTGCTGGTTGGCGCGCTGTTCCGCTGGCGGCTGGCGCGCGGCCTTTCCCTCGCCGACAGCTGAAAGCGGCGCGGTTTTGCAGTACAATCAGGGCATCATTTTCCGGGGTCATACCATGTACCAGTCCGAATTCACCCAATTCATGAACGATTTCCTGGCGAAAAACCCGCAGGTAGAGAGCGAACGCCGCGAGCTGCGCCTGACCTGGTGGGATCGCAAGCTGGATCTGGAGGACCTGCGTCGCTGGAACGCGTCCAAGGTGCCGCAAAAGCCGTACGTGTACCAGCCGGACTGAGCATCACGCCCGCCGTATCGCCGACCAACGCCCGCAAGGGCGTTGTGCTTTTCTGGAGTAAAGCATGACCCGCACGACCATCGCCGTTGACGACCAGCTTGCCGCCTACCTGCTGCAGATCGGCGTCACCGAGCACCCGGTGCAGACCGCGCTGCGCGAGTTCACCGCCACCCACCGCATGGCCAAGATGCAGATCTCGCCGGAGCAGGGGCAGTTCCTCGCCTGGCTGGTCAAGCTGCTCGGCGTGCGCCGCTACCTGGAGATCGGCGTGTTCACCGGCTACAGCGCGCTGACCGTGGCGCTGGCCATGGGCGAGCAGGGCCGTACCGTGGCCTGCGACATGAGCGTCGAATTCACCACCATCGCCCGCGACTACTGGCGCCAGGCCGGGGTCGAGGACAGCATCGCGCTCTACGTGCAGCCGGCGGTGCAGACCTTGCAGATGCTGCTGGACGACGGTCAGGCCGGCAGCTTCGACCTCGCCTTCATCGACGCCGACAAGACCAGCTACCCGCAGTACTATGAAGCCTGCCTGCAGCTGGTGCGCCCCGGCGGCGTGATCGCGGTCGACAATATTTTCCTGAACGGTCGCGTGGTCAGTCCCAAGCCGGGTGACCCGCCGGCAGTACGGGCGATGCAGGCCTTCAATGCCAGCCTGAAACACGACCCGCGGGTGGTGATGTCGGTGCTGCCGATCGGCGACGGCATGACCCTGCTTACCCGCCGCTGATGCCGGCGCCGCGGAACCGATGCGGTGCCGCGGCGGTCTGTCATTATCCGTTTCTCCGGCGGCCCGCCGTGCCGGCCGCCCCCTCTAGCCACAGGAATGCCCGATGCTGCAGCGACGCCCGCGCCGAATGATGAACCAGATGAACGTCGTGCCCTATATCGACGTGATGCTGGTGCTGCTGGTGATCTTCATGGTGACGGCGCCGATGTTCACCCCCGGCGTGATCGAGGTACCCAGCGTCACCCGCGCGGCGCAGGTGGACAGCACGCCGCTGGAAATCAGCATCGAGGCCGACGGCCGCTACCTGCTGGGCGAGGGCGGCAAGCGCGCGCCTGCGGCCAACCTTGACGTGCTGGTGGCCGAGGTCAAGGCGCGGCTGCGCGACAATCGCCCGGTGGTGGTCACCGCGCACCGCGATCTCAAGTACAGCGAGGTGGTGAAGGTGGCCGACCGCCTGCACCAGGCCGGCATCACCCGCGTCGCGCTGACGGTACGGCAGGGCAACTGATGTCGCCGCAGACTGGCGCCATCGGTTACGGCGCGTGGGGCATGTCGCTGCTGCTGCATCTGGCGCTGCTGCTGCCATTGTGGTGGCTGTATGCGCCGACGCCGGTGTACACGCCGCCACCGCTGGCCGTGGAGCTGTGGGCCGGCGGTGCGCCGGCGGCTCCGGCCCCTGCGCCGAAAGTGCGTGCCGCCCCGCCGGCCGCGCCGCTGGCACAGGCCGCCACCCCTTTGCTGGCCGATGCCGACATCAAGCTGAAGGCCAGCCGCCCGCTGCCGCAGCACAAAGCGCCGCCGCCCCCGGTGGCCACGGAAAAACCGCAGACCAAGCCGAAACCGGCGGAAAAAGTGCCAGAGAAGGTGCCGGAGAAGGCTGCCAAGGCGGCGCCTGCGCCAGCCAAGGCCAGCGTGCCCACTGCCAAGCCGGCCACCAAGACCGCGAGCAAGCCGGCGCCAAGCGCCGCGGACAACGATCTGCTGGCGGAGCTGGACCTGCCGCCCGGCCCCGGCAATGCCAAACAGAGCCAGCGCGGCGGCCAGGGCGGCGTTGCCGGCGGCAGCAGCCACGGCGTGGCCGACGCCAAGGCGCTGTACGCGCAGACGCTGAGCAACCGCGTGCGCCCCTACGTGCTCATCCCCGATACGCTGAAGGGTAATCCGGAGGTGGTGCTGCAGATCGAGATCCTGCCGTCGCTGGAAGTGCGCCAGATCCGCCTGCTGCGCAGTAGCGGCAACAGCCTGTACGATGAGGCGGTGCAAGCCGCCGTGCGCGAGATGCGCCGTTTCCCGCCGCTGCCCAAGGGTGCGGCGTTTGCCGACTACCGGCGCGTGACCATGTCTTTCCGTCCTAAGGAGTAATGCCTTGTCCGCCACCGTCTCCGGCTTCTGGCCGCGCCTGTTTGCCCTGCTGCTGCTGAGCATGACCGCTGCGGCCAACCTTGCCCGCGCCGACCTCAGCGTGGAAGTGATCGGTGGCGGCAGTAACCGCTACCCGGTGGCGATCGTGCCGCTGCAGGGCGAGAGCCTGCTGCCGGAGGCGATCACCGCAACGGTGAAGAGCGATCTGGTGATGACCGGCGCCTTCAGCCTGCTGGAAACCGCTGCCGGCGACGCGCTGGCGGCACCGGCACAGCTGAACGCCGCGGCGTGGCAGCAGCGCGGCGCGCGCGCGGTGGTGTACGGCAAGCTGGTCAGCCTCGGCGGCGGGCGGGTGCGGCTGACGTTCTGGGCCGACACCGTCAGCCCGCGCGAACAGAAGTTGAGCGCGGAATTCGATCTGGCGCCGGAGCAGCTGCGCGACATGGCGCACCGCATGGCGGACATGGTGTACGAGGCGCTGCTGGGCGAGAAGAGCCTGTTCTCCAGCCGTATCGCCTACATCACCCAGAGCGGCAAGGAATACCGGCTGCAGATCGCCGACATGGACGGCCGCCGTGCGCAGACGGTGCTGCGCTCGCGCCTGCCGATCATGTCGCCGGCGTGGAGCCCGGACGGCACGCGGCTGGCTTATGTCTCCTTCGAGCAGCAAAAACCGGTGATCTACGTGCAGGACCTGGTCAGCGGCCAGCGTCGCGTGCTGGCCAATTTCCGCGGCAGCAACTCGGCGCCGGTGTGGAGCCCGGACGGGCGGCGGCTGGCGGTGGTGCTGACCACCAGCGGCAACTCGCAGGTGTACCTGATCAATGCCGACGGCGGTGGCGTGCAGCGTTTTTCCTATAGCGACGCCATCGACACCGAGCCGGCGTTCAGCCCGGACGGCCGCCAGATCGTGTTCGTGTCCGACCGCAGCGGCAGCCCGCAGCTGTACGTGCAGGCGCTGGACGGCGGCCGCAACGCCCGTCGTGTTACCTTCGAGGGGAACTATAACGTGTCGCCGACATTCTCTCCCGATGGGCGCCAGATCGCCTACGTCCGGCGCGAAGGCGGCCGTTTCAAGGTGATGCTGCTCGATCTGGCCAGCGGCGACAACCGCCTGATCAGCAACAGCGCCTTCGACGAATCGCCAAGCTTCGCCCCCAACGGCAAGATGGTGCTGTACGCCAGCGAGGAGGGCGGCCGCAGCGTGCTGTACGCCGCCGCCACCGCCTATCCCGGCCGCGTACGGCTGGGCACCCTCGGCGGCCAGGTGCAGGATCCGGCCTGGGGGCCATTCAATCCTTGATGCGCTGCCGGCGGTACGCGCATCATGTTGCCAGTTAATCCATCCCATCCGATGCAGGAGAGCCGAATGAAACAATCACCGTTTATCGTCGCCATTGCGGCGGCACTGCTGGCCGCGTGTGCCAGCACCCCGGCGCCGGTCGTCAGCAACCCGCCGGCCGCCACCGTGCCGAGCACGCCGAGCGTGGCCACCGTCGATGTCACCGGCAGCGAGCCGGCACTGCAGGGCGGCAAGGTTAGCGCCGCACAGCTGGCGGCCGCGGTGAAGGCGGCGCCGGACCAGCGCAGCGCGCAGGCGCTGCTCAACGGTCACAGCGTGTACTTCGACTTCGACCAGTCGGTGGTGAAGGACGACCAGCGCGGCGTGGTGGAAGGCAATGCCGCCTTCCTCAACCGCTTCAGCAGCAAGGTGCTGGTGCAGGGCAATACCGACGCCCGCGGCAGCCGCGAGTACAACCTGGCGCTGGGCCAGCGCCGTGCCGAAAGCGTGAAGCAGTCGCTGGAAGTGCTGGGCGTGAAGCCGGCGCAGATCGAGGCGGTCAGCTTCGGCAAGGAAAAACCGCGTGCCGAGGGTGACAGCGAAGCGGCCAACGCCGAAAACCGCCGCGCCGACTTCGTCTACCCGCAGTAATGTGTTGACCCGGTTGCGGGATGGCACGATGCCGTCCCGCGCTGTTTTTCAGGATGCCACCATGAGCTTGCCCCGCCTGTTGCCCGTTGCCGCCCTCTGCCTGCTGCTGGGCGCCTGTGCCACCACCAGCGATATCGAACAGACCCGCCGCGAACTGGACGCCGCCAAGCAGCAGACCAGCGCGCGGCTGACCGAGGTCGAGGCGCGGCTGTCCAACGAGCGGCTGCTGGACCTGGTCAAGGAAGTGGCCACCCTGCGCAGCGAAATGGCGGCACTGCGCGGCCAGAACGAGATGCTGCAGCACCAGCAGGGCGAAACGCTGAAGCGGCAGAACGACCTGTACGCCGATCTCGACCTGCGCCTGGGCAAGCTGGAGCAGCCGGCCAGTAACCCGGCGGCAAGTGGCGAGGCGGAGGCTGGCGCCAGCCCGGCGGCACCGCTGGTCAGCCCGGCGCAGGATGCGCTGAACAAGGCACTGGCGACGCTGCGCAACCGCGAGTTTGCCCGCGCGGTGCCGGAGCTGAAGGCGGTGATGGACAAGTTCCCGGCCAATAGCGAGGCGCAGGAAGCCAGCTACTGGCTGGGGGTGGCGCACACCTACCTCAAGCAGTACGACGCCGCCATCGATATCCACCGCCGCTTTGCCGAGCAGTACCCGGCACACGTGCGGGCGCCGGAGGCGCTGCGGCTGATGGCGGAAAACCAGATCGAGCTGCAGCAGAAGGACCAGGCCAAGGTCACCCTGCGCAAGCTGCTCAAGCAGTACCCGGACAGCGCGGCGGCGAGCAAGGCGCGCGAGCGGCTGGCAAAACTGTAGGAACCTGTTCACGATCTGCTGCGCTTCGGCGATACGGCGTTGAAAACACCTTCGGAATGCTCATTTACGACTTGTAAACTCCGCTTCCTCAGCCGTTTTCGCCTTGTCTCGCTCTAGCTCGCGCGATCGTGAACACGTTCTAACGTGCCGGCTTGCCGGCGCACCGAAAACGTCAAAAGCGGCCGCCGGCCGCTTTTTTTGTGGCGCCGGTGCGGGCGCCGGCTGCAAGTCAACTCGGCAAGCCCTTGCCGAATCAGGTAAAATCGCGTTTTTCCCCTCCTTGATGGAACCCGCCTCCATGATCGAAGTTGGCATCGTGATGGGTAGCAACAGCGACTGGGAAGTCATGCAGAACGCCGCGCGCGTGCTGAAGGACTTCGGTGTCGCGTTCGAAACCCGCGTCGTCTCCGCGCACCGCACTCCCGACCTGCTGTTCCAGTACGCCGAAGAAGCCGAAGCGCGTGGCCTGAAGGCCATCATCGCCGGCGCCGGCGGTGCCGCGCACCTGCCGGGCATGCTGGCCGCCAAGACCCACGTTCCGGTGCTGGGTGTACCGGTGCCGTCCAAATACCTGCGCGGCGAAGATTCGCTGCTGTCCATCGTGCAGATGCCGAAGGGCATCCCGGTGGCCACCTTCGCCATCGGCGAAGCCGGTGCCGCCAATGCCGCGCTGTTCGCGGTGGCGATGCTGGGCAATGCGCAGCCGGAACTGGCGGCCAAGCTGAAGGCCTTCCGCAAGCAACAGGAACAGACCGTGCTGGCGATGAGCCTGCCGGAGGTGGACTGACATGGCGGCCATCCTGCCCCCGGCGATGCTGGGCATACTCGGCGGCGGCCAGCTGGGCCGCATGTTCGTTACCGCCGCCAAGCGCATGGGCTATCGCGTCACCGTGCTGGACCCGGACGCGAACGCGCCGGCCGCCGACTTTGCCGACGTGCACCTGTGCGCGCCGTTCAATGACGCCGCTGCACTGCAAACGTTGGCCGCAAGCTGCGCCGCGGTAACCACCGAATTCGAGAACGTCAACGCCGACGCGATGCGCGCGTTGGCGAAAACCACGCGCGTGTCGCCGTCCGGCGACTGCGTGGCCATCGCCCAGGACCGCATCGCCGAAAAGAGCTGGATCAACAAGGCCGGCCTGCCGACCGCACCGTATCTGGCCATCGAAAGCGTCGCCGACATCCAGGTCGAGCTGGCGCCCTACCTGCCGGGCATCCTCAAGACCGCGCGTCTCGGTTACGACGGCAAGGGCCAGGTGCGGGTCAAGACCGCCGACGAAGCCCGCGCCGCCTACGCCGACCTCGGCGGCCAGGCCTGCGTGCTGGAAAAGATGCTGGACCTGAAACTGGAAGTGTCCGCCATCGTCACCCGCGTAAGCGCGGCGCAGGTGGCGGTGTTCCCGGTGTCGGAAAACATCCACAAGAACGGCATCCTCGACGAATCGATTGTGCCGGCGCGCATCAGCCCGACCTTGGCCGCACAGGCGCAGGATTACGCGGTGAAGCTGGCCGAGGCGCTGGACTACATCGGCGTGCTGGCGGTGGAATTCTTCGTGCTCGCCGACGACAGCCTGGTGGTCAACGAGATCGCGCCGCGGCCGCACAACTCCGGCCACTACACCATCGACGCCTGTGTCACTGACCAGTACCAGCAGCAGGTGCGCGCCATGTGCGGCCTGTTGCCGGGCCGTACCGAGCTGCTGTCGCCGGTGGTGATGGTCAACCTGCTGGGCGATGTGTGGCGCGAGGACGGCGGCGAGCCGCTGTGGGACGTGCTGATGGAAGCACCGAACGCCCACCTGCACCTGTACGGCAAGAAAGAGGCGCGTGCCGGCCGCAAGATGGGGCACTTCACCGTGCTCGCGGCCAACGTCGACGACGCGCTGGACCAGGCGCGCGCGCTGAAGGATACCTTGTAAGAAATCAGGTGGTGCCGATAAGGCATCGCCTTTTTCATGAGTCGATGCATGACGCTGCAAGGTTTGAATCACCTGACTCTGGCAGTAAGCGATCTGGAGCGTGCCTGGCAGTTCTATACCGCCGTGCTGGGCGCGAAACCGGAGGCTCGTTGGGCTGCTGGCGGCTACCTGACGCTGGGTGGACTGTGGCTGTGCCTGTCGCGGGATGACTGGCAGGGGCCGCCGCAGGCTGGCTATACCCATTATGCGTTTGGTGTTGCCGAGGCGCAGTTTTCGCTGTGGGTGGCGCGCCTTCAGCGTGCCGGAGTCCATTGCTGGCGTGATAACCGCAGCGAGGGCGAGTCGTTTTATTTTCTCGACCCGGATGGCCACCAGCTGGAGCTACATGTGGGCTCACTCGCCAGCCGTCTGGCGGCATGCAGGATACGTCCCTATCAGGACATGCAGTTTTTTGATTGAAGGAATTACCATGACCGCAACCAATACCACTCTCACCAGCCTGAAGAAAATCTATTCCGGCAAGGTGCGCGATCTGTACGAGATCGACGACAAGCGCATGCTGATGATCGCCTCCGACCGCCTGTCGGCGTTCGACGTGATCCTGGACGACCCGATCCCGGGCAAGGGCCAGATCCTGACCGCGATCTCCAACTTCTGGTTCGAGACGCTGAAGGACGTGGTGCCCAACCACCTGACCGGCGACAAGCCGGAAGACGTGGTGTCGGCGGCGGATCTGCCGCTGGTGGCCGGCCGCGGCGTGGTGGCCAAGCGCCTGAAGCCGGTGATGATCGAGGCCGTGGTACGCGGCTACCTGGCCGGCTCCGGCTGGAAGGAATACCAGAAGTCCGGCACCGTGTGCGGCATCGCGCTGCCAGCCGGGCTGAAGGAATCCAGCAAGCTGCCGCAGCCGATCTTCACGCCGTCGACCAAGGCGGCGGTGGGCGATCACGACGAGAACATCACCTTCGCGCAGTGCGAGGCCATCGTCGGCGCCGAGCTGGCAGCCAAGGTACGCGACACCGCCATCCTGCTGTACCAGACCGCGTCCGAATTCGCTGCCCGCCGCGGCATCATCATCTGCGACACCAAGTTCGAATTCGGCCTCGACGAAGACGGCACCCTGACGCTGATGGACGAGGCGCTGACGCCGGATTCCAGCCGTTTCTGGCCGGCCGACAGCTATGCCGAAGGCACCAATCCGCCGTCGTTCGACAAGCAGTTCGTGCGCGACTGGCTGGAAGCCTCCGGCTGGAACAAGCAGGCGCCGGCCCCGGCCGTGCCGCTGGACGTGCGCGAGAAGACCGCCGCCAAGTACCGCGAAGCGCTGGAAAAACTGACCGGCTAAGGCTGGCATCTGCCCGCTTGCCGCTGAACGCCCGTACCCCCGGTACGGGCGTTTGCCTATGCCACCTGCGCCACGGATGCGGGGCGGCGCCGGCAATGGCATACTGACGCACTTTCGGCGGCCTGCGGCCAACCTTGTTCCCCATTTCTTGCGTTTTCCGGAGTACTGACATGCCAACCACCCAGCCATCGCTCAGCACCGCGCGTCTGCACCTGTTGCCGGCGGAAAGTGCGTGGGCGCGTGCCATGCTGGATTACCAGGTGCGCAACCGCGAGCATTTCGCGCCATGGGACCCGACCCCGGGCGGGATGTTCTACACCGAGCTGTTCTGGGCGATGCGCATGCGCCAGCGCGAAATGGACTGGAAGGAAAGCCGCGGCGCGCTGTTCCTGGTGATGCCGGAGAAGGAAGCCGGCCGCGTGATCGGCACCGTCAGCCTGTCCAATATCAGCCGCGGCGTGTTCCAGGGCTGCCATCTGGGCTACAACATCGATCACGCACACCAGGGCCAGGGGCTGATGCGCGAGGCGGTGGAGGCGGTGATCGCCTTTGCCTTCGGCACGCTGAAGCTGCACCGGGTGCAGGCCAACTACCAGCCGGAGAACGAGCGCAGCGCTGCGCTCTTGAAGCGGCTCGGCTTCCAGATCGAGGGCCACGCCCGCGACTACCTGTTCCTTAACGGCGCCTGGCGCGACCACGTGCTGACCGCGCTGATCAACCGCAACTACGATCACACCCCGCTGCAGGCCTGAGCGCCGGCACGAAACTTCCCTTTCTCTGCCTTGTCCAGCTGACGCCGCCGTCAGCCGGACGGCAGGATCACGAGCCAATGAAAGGAGTGAGATGACACTGGATCCGGTTGTACTGTTTTTCCTGCTGGGGCTGTTCGCGGCCCTGGCGCGTTCCGAGCTGAAGCTGCCGCCGGCCCTGTACGAGACGCTGTCGGTGTTCCTGCTGCTGGCCATCGGCCTGAAGGGCGGCGTGGCGCTGGCGAAAACGGGCAGCCCGCAGGTGCTGCTGCAGGTGCTGCTGGTGATCCTGCTGGGCACGCTGCTGACGCTGCTCGCTTTCGGCATCCTGCGCTGGCGCCTGAACCGTGCCGATGCGGCGGCCACCGCCGCCCACTACGGTTCGGTTAGCGTGGTGACCTTCGCGGTCGCCGCCAGCTTCCTCGCGCGGCAGGGCATCGAGGCCGAGCCGCAACTGACGCTGTTCCTGGCGGTGATGGAGATGCCGGCGCTGGTGGTGGGGGTGTTGCTGGCGCGGCTGGGCGACGGGCAGCAGCTGCGCTGGGGGCAGCTGGCGCACGAGGTGTTCCTCGGCAAGAGCATGGTGCTGTTGCTCGGTGGGCTGGTGATCGGCTGGCTGGCCGGACCGACGGGTATCGTCAGCCTGTCGCCGCTGTACGTCGACCTGTTCAAGCCGGTGCTGTCGCTGTTCCTGCTGGAGATGGGGCTGCTGACGGCGGCCAAGCTCGGCGGCTTGCGGCGCCAGGGTGGCTTCGTGGTGCTGTTCGGGCTGCTGGTGCCGCTCGGCTTTGCCTGCATCGGACTTGGCAGCGCCTACGCCATGGGGCTGTCGGCGGGCGGGGCGCTGCTGCTGGCGACCCTGTGCGCCTCGTCTTCCTATATCGCCGCCCCGGCCGCGATGCGTATTGCGGTGCCCGAGGCCAATCCGGCGCTGTCGCTGGCGGCCAGCCTGGGGGTGACCTTTCCGTTCAACCTGCTGTTCGGTATCCCTTTGTACTGGATGCTGACACAATGGCTGTATGCCTGAGGAGCGTGTGATGACCTTTCATGCCAAGAAACTGTTGACCATCGTCACCGAGGCGGTGCTGGAAGCGCCGCTGGTGAAAGTGCTGCAGCAGCTCGGCGCCCACGGCTATACCGTCAGCGATGCCCGTGGTGGCGGCAGCCACGGCGTGCAGGGCGGCGGCTGGTCGTTCGAGGGCAATATCCGCGTTGACGTGGTATGCGATACGGCGGTGGCGGAGGCGATTGCCGCGCATTGCCAGCAGGCCTACCTGCCGCACTACGGCCTGATCCTCTACGTGTCCGATGTCGGTGTGCTGCGTGCCGACAAGTTCTGATTCCCGCTTGCAGGGTGTGCGATGAAGCCTTTTCAGCTGACGGCCAGCGATGGTCACGTGATCCACGGTGTGTCTTGGCCGACGCAGCAGGCGCCGCGCGGCGTGCTGGTGATTGCCCACGGCATGAGCGAGCACGCCGAGCGCTACGACGTGCTGGCCGGGCGGCTGGCGGCCGCCGGTTACTGGGTCTACGCCCACAACCACCGCGGCCACGGCCGCGAGGCGCCGCTGCCGGGCTGGTTCGCCGCGCACGACGGCTGGTCGTTGGTGGTCGATGACCTGCGCGAGGTGGTCGATCATGCCGCGGCGGCACATCCGCAGACCCCGCTGGTGCTGTACGGCCACAGCATGGGCAGCTTCGTGGCGCGCGCCTTTTTCCTGCGCTACGGCCAGCGCCTGTCCGGCATGGTGCTGTCCGCCACCGGCTATCGCCAGCGGGTGCTGGCACGGCTGATGCGCGGCGTGGCAAGGTTGGCCGCAAGGCTGGGCGGCGCCGCCAGCCCCAGCAGGCTGATGACGGCGCTGGTGTTCGGCAGCTTCAATCTCGGCTTCATGCCGACGCGCACCACGCTGGACTGGCTGTCGCGCGATGCGGCGCAGGTGGACGCCTATCTCGCCGATCCGCTGTGCGGCCAGTTTCCGACACCGCAGCTGTGGATCGACCTGTTCGGCGGCATCATCGCGCTGGAGCAGGGCGAGGCCGCCGGGCGCGGCCTGCACGATTGCCCGGTGTGGCTGCAGGCCGGCAGCCGCGATCCGGTCAGCCTCGGCAAGTTCGGCCTCGGCCAGCTGGCGCGGCGCTACCGCAAGGCCGGGCTGCGCGACGTGACGGTGACGGTGTATCCCGGCGCCCGCCACGAGATGCACCACGAGACCAACCGCGCCGAGTTCGAGGCCGATCTGCTGGCCTGGCTCAACCGCGTCTGCCGTTCAGCCAAATAGCACCAGTCCCCAGACCAGTAGCAGGTTGACGAGGCCGAGCAGCTGCGCCGCGCTGCCCATGTCCTTGGCGCGCTTGGCCAGCGGGTGGCGTTCCAGCGAGGTGTGGTCCACCGCCGCCTCGATCGCGGAATTGAGCAGCTCGATGATCAGCGTGGCGATGGAGCTGGCCACCAGCAGCGCGCGTGCCAGCGGCGTGGCGTCGACCACGAACAGCGCCAGCGGCACCAGCAGCAGCGCCAGCAGCGACAGCTGGCGGAAGGCGTCCTCGTGGCGGAAGGCGGCGCGCAGGCCGTCCAGCGAGTAGCCGAAGGCATTCAGCAGGCGGCGTACGCCGGTCTTGCCCTTGAACGGGCTTTCTTGATGCGGTGTCATCCGTTTCCTGTTTCGGTAATGCTGTCCGGCGCTACGCGCCAGTGCAGCCGTGCGGCCAGCGCGGGGTCCAGCCACGCGCGGCCCTGTCCGTCGATCAGCAGCCAGCCGGCCACGCCCAGCGCGCGCGCATGGCGTGCGGCCAACCCTGGCCCGTCCAGATACAGCGGTTTGCTGGCGACGTCGGAGCGCAGCCCGGCATCGCTTGCCGGCGCGATCAGCACCGTCGCCGACTGCTGGCGGCAGTCGCTGTTGCCGTCGCGCGGGTCGATCAGGTGGCAATGGCGGCGACCGTCGCGCAGCACATGGCGCTGGTAGTCGCCGGAGGTACCGATCGCCTCGCCGTCGTACAGCGGCAGCGTCGCCATCGCCTCGTTGCGGCGCGGGTGGCGGATGCCGACCTGCCACGGCGTGCCGTCGGCTTTCTGCCCCAGCGCCATGATATTGCCGCCAATATTAAGCAACGCTGAACGGATGCCGGCGGCCTGCAATTGCCGCCGCGCGCGATCCAGCGCCCAGCCCTTGGCCATGCCGCCGACGTCGACCTGCACCGTGCGCTTGTCGCTGCGCACCTCGCCGTCGGCGCTGATGTGCAGGTCGCGCAGCCGCGGCCGGCTCGCAACCAGTGCCTGCATCGCCGTCATGTCCACGGCCGTGCTGGCCGGCGTGTCCTGGTGAAAGCCCCACAGTGCCACCAGCCGGCCGATCGCCGGCGAGAACAGCCCGTCGCTGCGCGCCTCCAGCACCTGTCCGCTGCGCAGCAGTTCCAGCAGCTCCGGCGACGGCCGGTACGGCTGGCCGGCGGCGAGGGCGTGGTTCAGGCGGCCGGCGTCGCTGTCCGGCTGCCACGGGTGCAGCAGCCGGTGCAGGCGGTCCAGCTCGGCCAGCACCGCGGCGGCGGCCTGCTGTGCCTGCTGCGGTGTGGCGGCGTTGAGCTTCAGCTCGACACGGGTGCCGAACACGTAGCTTTCCTGCTGCCACGGCGGTGGCGGCTCGCTGCAGGCGGCAAGGCCGGACATGACAAGGGCGGCCAGCGCCGCCCTTGTGGTGAAGCAGGTTGGCCGCATCAGCGCCGTTCCGTCACCGCGCGTTCCAGCGCATCGATGAACAGGCCGGCGACGTCGATGTCGCTGTGGTTCATGATTTCACGGAAACATGTCGGGCTGGTGACGTTGACCTCGGTCAGGTAGTTGCCGATCACGTCCAGCCCGGCCAGCAGGATGCCGCGCCGTTTCAGCTCCGGCGCCAGCCCCTCGGCGATCTCGCGGTCGCGCGCGCTCAGCGGCCGCACTTCGCCACGGCCGCCGGCGGCGAGGTTGCCGCGGTTGTCGCCGCCCTGCGGGATGCGCGCCAGGCAGTAGTCGACCGGCACGCCGTCGATCACCAGGATGCGCTTGTCGCCGTCGCGGATTTCCGGGATGTAGCGCTGCGCCATGATGGTGCGCTGGCCCTGTTCGGACAGGGTTTCGATGATCACGTTCAGGTTCGGGTCGTCCGGCCGCGCGCGGAAGATGCTGCTGCCACCCATGCCGTCCAGCGGCTTGAGGATGGCGTCGTGGTGCTGGCGCACGAAGGCCAGCAGCCGCGACGGCTGCGAGGTGACCAGCGTCGGTGCGGTGAACTCGGCAAAGTTGAGGATGGCCAGCTTCTCGTTGAAGTCGCGCAGCGCCTGGCCCTTGTTGAACACGCGCGCACCCTCGGCCTCGGCCAGCGTCAGCAGCTGGGTGGCGTACAGGTATTCCAGGTCGAACGGCGGGTCCTTGCGCATCACCACCGCGCTGAACGAATTCAGCGGCAGGCGCTGCCCGTCGCTGGCGCGGAACCAGTCCTTGCCGTCCTTGCCGGTGAGGCTGACGCTGACGACGTCGGCCTGGATGCGGCCGCCCTCGATGGCGATGTCGCGCGCCTCGCAGAAGTAGATCGCGTGCTGGCGTGCCGCCGCCGCTTCCATCATCGCGAAGGTGCTGTCTTTCTTGATCTTGAAGCCGGCCAGCGGGTCGGCAATGAACAGGATTTTCATTCGGGCCTCACTCGGCGTCAGGGTCGGTCGCTTCCAGCTCCAGCGCGGCGGCCAGCATCGCCAGCCGTGCGATCACGCCGTAGGCGTAGAAGCGGTTGGGGGCGTCGTTCGGCGCCGCCTTGTGGTCGGGCAGGCAGTGCTCTTCGAACGACAGCGGCACGAACTGCATGCCGGGGGCGTTGAGGTTCTCGTCGACGCCGCGCCCGGTGTGCACGCGGTAGAAGCCGCCGATCACGTAGCGGTCCATCATGTACACCACCGGCTCGGCGACGCCGTCGTTGACGCATTCGAAGGTGTACACCCCTTCCTGCACGATGACTTCGTTGACTTCCAGTCCTTCCTTCACCACCGCCATCTTGTTGCGCGCCTTGCGGTTGAGGCCGCGTACCTCGTCGCCGCTCTTCACGCTCATGATGCCCATGCCGTAGGTGCCGGCGTCGGCCTTCACGATCACGTAGGGCTCGTGGCTGATGCCGTACTCGCGGTACTTGATGCGGATTTTTTCCAGCATCTGTTCCACCAGCTCGGCCAGCTGGTCCTCGCCCTGGCGCGACTGGAAGTCGAGGCCCTTGGCGGCGAAGAAGTAGGGGTTGATCAGCCACGGGTCGATCGACAGCATCTGCGCGAAGTCGGCGACCACCTTGTCGTAGGCGGCAAAGTGGTTGGTCTTGCGCCGCACCGCCCAGCCGGCGTGCAGCGGCGGCAGCAGGTTCTGTTCGATGTTCTTCAGGATGTCGGGCAGGCCGGCGGAGAGGTCGTTGTTGAGCAGCACGATGCAGGGGCTGAAACCGTCGGCCAGCACCACGCGGTTGCCGCGCCGCTCCAGCGGCTCGACGGTGATGATGTCGCCGTTGGCGGCAGTCAGCTGCGTCGGTTCGGTGATTTCAGGGTTCAGCGAGCCCAGGCGCACCTTCAGTCCGGCCTGCTGGAAAATGTGCACCAGCGCCGCCACGTTCTGCAGGTAGTAGGTGTTGCGGGTGTGGTTTTCCGGGATCAGCAGGATGCTCTTGGCCTCCGGACAGGCTCGCTCCACCGCGCTCTGCGCCGCCTGCACCGCCAGCGGCAGGAAGTCAGGATTCAGATTGTTGAAGCCGCCGGGAAAGAGGTTCATGTCCACCGGAGCCAGCTTGAAACCGCTGTTGCGCAGGTCAACCGAGCCGTAGAACGGGGCGGCATGGTTGTTCCACTGCTTGCGGAACCAGTGCTCGATGTGCGGCTGTGCCGCCAGGATGCGGCTTTCCAGTTCCAGTAACGGTCCGGTGAGTGCCGTGGTCAGGTGCGGTACAGTCATGAATCCCTCTCTTGCCCGTCAATCGATGAGTGTCAGTTTAACTGCAGGATGGTGGGGTCGCGACAGGGCTTATTCAAGTCAAAATGCAAACAGGCCGGCAAATGCCGTCGCCTGCGGCAGTTGCCGGCCTGCCATCGCGCCGATGGTCGCCAGTCGGATTCAGCGCGGGCGGCTTACAGCGGCCACGGTTCGTTATAGGCCTGCTGGTACAGCGCGCGCAGTTTTTCCCAGTCGAAAAAGTGGTTCTGCGGGCCGTGGCTGGTGACCTTGATCGCGCCGATGACATTGGCGAGGCGGCCGGTGGTTTTCCAGTCCAGCCCCTGCTTGATGCCGTACAGCAGGCCGGCGCGGAAGGCGTCGCCGCAGCCCATCGGATCGAGCGGCTTGATCGGCATCTGCACCCGCGGAATCAGGTGGATGGTGTCATCGGCGTAGATCTCGGCGCCCTTGGAGCCGCGGGTGACGATCAGCGCCTCGACCTTGCCGGCCAGCACTTCCACCGGCAGCCCGGCGCGTTCGCGCATCAGCTCGCTCTCGTAGTCGTTGATGGCGACATAGCTGGCCAGTTCCACGATCTCGTTCAGTTCCTCGCGCGACAACAGCGGCAGCTCCTGACCGGGGTCGAAGATGAACGGGATGCCGGCCTCGTGCAGCTCGCGGGTGTGCTGCAGGAAGGCGGCGTGGCCGCCAGGCGATACAATCGCCACCTCGATGCGCTGTGGCACGTCGGCGATGTGGTTGACGGTGGCGTGGTCCATGGCGCCGGGATGGAAGGCCATCAGCTGGTTGCCATCCTTGTCGGCGATGCCGAAGCACTGCGAGGTGTACTGGCCGCGGATGGTGCGGATGAAGCGGTCGTCGACGCCGGCGCGCTTCAGGTGCTGGCGGTAGGGCTCGAAGTCCTCGCCCACCGCGCCCATCACCAGCGGCGTCTCGCCGAGCAGGCACAGGCTGTAGGCGATGTTGCCGGCCGGGCCGCCAAACTCGCGGCGCATGGTCGGCACCTTGAAGGTGGTCGAGATCTTGTGCAGCTGATCGGGCAGAATATGGTTATCGAAGCGGTCTTCGAAATTGAACAGCGTGTCGTAGGCTAGCGCCCCGCAAACGAGAATGGACATGGCCCGTGCGTCAACAGAAGGGGAATCGACCATTCTATCACGAAGCCGCGGCCGTGCCGCGCTGAACTGTGGCGTACTGGTGGCGATCTAACGCCATCTGACGCATTACTCCGGAATAAACTGATGTCTGTAAAAACCATGCTTTCGTGCCGCCTGCTGCTGGGCGGCCTGTTGCTGCTGCCGCTGGGTGCCGTGGCCGGTGGCCTGCTGGACAGCGCCGTGCTGACCGAGCTTAACGGCAAGCCGGCCAGCTTTGCCCGCTACCAGGGCAAGACCACGGTGGTGAATTTCTGGGCCACCTGGTGTGCGCCGTGCCGCAAGGAGATGCCGCTGCTGTCGGCGCTGGCGCCAAGGTTGGCCGCACGCCAGGTGCGCTTCGTTGGCATCGCGCTGGACCAGCCGGGCGAGGTGGCGGCCTACCTGAAGCAGCTGCCGGTCAGCTATCCGGTGCTGATGAGCGACGGCGAGGGCATCGCGCTGATGCGCGCGCTGGGCAACCGCAGCGGCGGGCTGCCGTTTACCGTGGTGCTGGACGAACAGGGCCGGCCGCTGGCGCGCCTCGCCGGGCTGGTGAGCGAGGCGGAGCTGATGAAGGCGTTGCCGCTGCGCTGACGGCGTTGCGGCCAACCCTGGGCATCTGGCGCTGAGGCGGCGGGCGCGCTGACGCCGCCGCTCAGATCATCACTTCGGCGGCGCTTTTCGCCGCTGCCGCGGCGGTCGCCGGCGCATCCAGCAGCTGGCGCACCTGTTGCTGCAGTTCGTCGCGCAGTTGCTGCAGCTGGCTCACGGTCTGCTCGTCGGCATCCTGCAGTTCGAACTGGCGCCAGGTCAGTACCCGCTCGTTCAGGGTGTACAGCTGCTGGTGCAGCTGGCCGATGCGGTGGTACAGCGGGTGCTGGCCGAAGTAGGCGCTGCCGGCACCGTGATACCAGTTGTCGAAGTCGCGGTAGCTGTTGCCGTTCTCCTGCTGCGGCAGCTCGCGCGATCCCTGCTGCAGCCAGTCGATCAGGCGGTTGCTGGCCTGGCGGTGCGCCAGCTCCAGGTTGAACAGCTTGGTGTCGTCGCCGGTCCAGCGCCGTTTGCTGGCCAGCTGCCAGGCGGCGGCGCCCTGCCACTGCTGCGCCCAGCCCAGCAGCGCGTCCGCCGGCATCGGCCGCGCGATGCCGAAGCCCTGCGCGTGGTCGCAGCCGATGTGCAGCAGCAGGCTGCCGTGCTCGATGCTTTCCACGCCCTCGGCCACCACCGAGCGGCTGAACGCCTCCGACAACCCGATGATGCCCTGCACGATGGCGAGGTCGTCGCCGTCCTCGTGCATGTCGCGGATGAAGGACTGGTCGATCTTCAGCTTGCCGGCCGGCAGCCGCTTCAGGTACAGCAGCGAGGAGTAGCCGGTGCCAAAGTCGTCGAGCGAGAACTCCACCCCCAGCTCGCGGCAGGTGGTCATCAGCGCGCCGACGCGGGTGATGTCCTTCAGCGCGGTGCTTTCCAGTACCTCGATTTCCAGCATCCCGGCCGGCAGCTCCGGGTATTCCGCCAGCAGCGCTGCCAGCCGTTCGGCGAAGTTGTCCTGCTGCAGGTGATAGGCGGAGATGTTGACGCTGACCGGCAGCGTCATGCCCTGCGCCTGCCAGAAGCGCATCTGCGCCAGCGCGCTGCGCAGCACCCATTCGCCCAGCGCGATGTCCAGCGGGCTGCCTTCGGCGTCGTCGAGGAAGTGGGCCGGGGTCAGCAGGCCCTTGTCCGGATGCTGCCAGCGCATCAGTGCCTCGGCGCCGACCACGCTGCCGTCGCGCATATTGACCTTGGGCTGGTAGAACAGGCACAGCTCGCCTTGCTGCAGCGCCTGCGCCAGCCGCCCCAGCCCTTCCTGGCGGAAGCGGCTCTGGCGGTCGTGCTCGGCGTCGAAGATCTGGTAGCCGTTGCGACCCTTTTCCTTGGCCTGGTACATCGCCTGGTCGGCGTGGCGCAGCAGGGTGTCCGGATCCTGCTCGTCCTGCGGATACAGCGTGACGCCGATGCTGGCCGAGATCTCGATATGGATGTCCCCCAGCAAGACCGGGTGGGCGACGGTGTCCAGTACCCGCTGCAGGCTGTGGCGGCAGGTCTGCAGGTCGGGCAGGCCGGACAGCAGCAGCACGAATTCGTCGCCGCCCAGCCGCGCCAGGGTGTCGCCGCCCTGCAGCGTGTGCTGCAGCCGCTCGGCGACCTGCACCAGTAGGCGGTCGCCGACCTCGTGGCCGTAGCGGTCGTTGACCGCCTTGAAACCGTCCAGATCCATGAAACAGATCGCCAGCCAGTGGCCGCTGTGCTGCGCCTGGGCGATGGCCACCTTCATGCGGTCGGCCAGCAGCACGCGGTTGGGTAGCTGGGTGAGCGGGTCGTGGTGCGCCATCTGCGCCAGCCGGTTTTCCTGCGCCTTCATCACCGTGATGTCGGCGAACACCGCGATGTAGTGGCGCACATTGCCGGACTGGTCGTGGATCACCGACACCGACAGCAGCAGCGGTGCCACCTCGCCATCCTTGCGCCGGTTCCAGATCTCGCCCTGCCAGTGGCCGCTGCTCTGCAGCTTGTCGCGCATGGCGAGGTAGAACACCGAGTCGTGGCGTGCCGACTGCAGCTTGCGCGGGGTATGGCCGATCAGCTCGTCGCGCTCGTAGCCGGTGATGCTGCAGCAGGCGCGGTTGACGTCCAGCAGCCGGCCGCGGGCATCGGCAATGATGATGCCGTCGTGGGAGTGCTTGAACACGCCGGCCAGCAGCCGCAGCCGTTCTTCGGCGCGGGTCTGCTCGGTGATGTCGTTCCAGGCGCCGATGATGCCGGCGATGTCGCCGTGGTCGTTGTAGAACACGTCCTTGGACAGGATCACCTCGCGGCGCTGCTGGCGCTGGGTGACGATGCTGGCCTGGTAGTCGAGGTGCGGCTGGCCGGCGAGCAGCTCGGCGTCGTGCAGACAGTGCACCGCGGCGATGTCGGCCGGCCACAGCTCGGCCGGGGTCTTGCCGCGGATGTCGATGCGGCCGTAGCCGGTGACGCGGGTGAAGGCGGCGTTGCAGCCGAGGAAGCGCCCCTGCGCGTCCTTGTAGAACATCGGGATCGGGATCGCCATCAGCAGCATGTCGGCAAAGCGCTGGCTCTTGGCCCAGTGCTCGTCGGCGGACTGCACCGCCGCCGCCATGCGGTTGAAGGCGGCGCCGAGGCGGCCGATCTCGTCGTGGCGGCTTTCCGGCGCCCGCGTCAGCAGCTTGCCTTGCCCCAGTGCCTCGGCGGCGAGGGACAGGTATTGCAGCCGCCGGCTCAGCCACAGCGTGACCCAGATCATCCAGCCGGTGGCGAGGATGATGCCGGCGACGATCAGCGGCCCGGTGCGCTGCGCGAGGCCACTGAGCATGCGGCTGGATTCGCTCTGCCGCAGGCCGGCCTGGATCTGGCCCTGGCTGATCTTGAAGCGGGTGTCGAAGATGTCGTCGTCGCTGTCCGGCAGCGAGCGGTCCGCTTGCGGCTGCAGGCCGTCGGCGAGGCCGGCGCGCGCCAGCTCCTTGCCGCTGGAGTCGCGGATGATCAGGTAGGCGATGTCGCCACCGTGGGTCAGCTCGCTGGCGATCTCCTGCAGCGTGATGAAGTCGCGCTCCAGCAACGGCGCGATCAGCGCCGCCTGCAGCTCACTGTGCAGGCTGCGGGTGCGCAGTTGTGCCTGCGCCACCGCGGTGTCCTGCAGCACGCGCACGCTCTGCCAGGCAATGCCGGCAAAGACCAGCAGCTGGATCAGCAGCAGTACCGGGATGATGGCCCATTTCAGCGAACGGGGACGCAGCGGCAGACGCATTATCGCAGCAGCCCTTTCAGATCCCGGACGAACGGGTCCAGCGCGCGCATGTCCTGCTCGCTGACCGGGCGCAGGCCGCCGTGGTTGAGGTCGCGGCTGAAGGCGCGCCCCTGCGGCGTGTCATTGGCAAAGGTCAGCAGCTGTTGCTGCAACCGTGCCAGCCGCGCGCTGCCGAGGCGCTTGTGGCCGAGGTACAGCTGCGGCGTGGTGTGCGGCAGCCGGGCCAGGATGCGGATCCTGGTATGGATGTCGCCGCCGAACTGGTGCAGCGCGCTGACCGAGATGATGGCGGCCGCCGACTCGCCGCTCAGCAGCGCCGCCAGCGAATTGGCGTGGCTGCCGGTGGGGTGGATGACGAGGTGCTGGCCGGGGTGATAGCCGGCCTGGCTCAGGTAGCGCTGTGCCGCCAGGGTCAGGTTGGCCAGACGGTCGCTGGTCGACACCGTCTGGCCGCGCAGCTGCGCCAACTCGCGGATGCCGTCACGGCGGGTGACCAGCAGCGGCTCCAGGTCGGCCAGCGGTCGCGCCAGCGGCTGGTAGTCCTGCTCCAGCTGCGCCAGGCGGCCGAAGTAGGGCGAGGTGGCGATGATGTCGTAGCGCCCCTGGCGCGTGCGCTCGAGGAAAAAACTGTAGTCGGCGGCGCTTTCCAGCGTCACCGGTTGCTGCAGGGTGCGTTCCAGCTCGGCGCGCAGCGGTTCGTACAGCGTGGCCAGCTTGCGGGCCGACATATAGGGCACCACGCCCAGCACCAGCGAGGCGGCGGCGTGCGCGCTTGGCAGCAGGCACAGCCACAGCAGGCCGGCGGTCAGTAGGTTCTTGGCCATCCATCCAGTCTCGTTATCGTTGGGTCGCCATGGCGCGCTGCGGCATGGACACGATGGCAGGATCGTCAATGACAATGGAATTTAATTGCGCGATTGCCTCGCCAATGATGAAGCAAATACGCGGCGGGTGCAAAAACGGGAACTGATCTGGCGCAAACGAGGTGAAAAATCTATCGAAATGCGGCAATGCACAACAATGCCGTTGCAATGAGCAATGAAGTCTTGCGGCCAACCTTGGGCGCAGGTTGGCCGCAAGCGGGGGAGATGGCACCGGCCGCACCCGGCGCGCCGTGACGGCACGCCGGACGGGCGCTATCCGGTGCTCAGATGCTGGCGGCCAGCCGCGCGCCTTGGTCGATGGCGCGCTTGGCGTCCAGCTCGGCGGCGACATCGGCGCCGCCGATCAGGTGCACCGTCTTGCCGGCGGCAAGCAAGGGCTGCTGCAGTTCGCGCAGCGGATCCTGCCCGGCGCAGACGATGACGTTGTCCACCGCCAATACCTGCGCTTCGCCCTTGATGGTCACGTGCAGCCCGGCATCGTCGATCTTGTCGTAGCTGACACCGGCAATCATCTGCACCTTCTTCATCTGCAGGCTGGCGCGGTGGATCCAGCCGGTGGTCTTGCCCAGCCCGTCGCCGACCTTGCTGCTCTTGCGCTGCAGCAGGTAGATCTCGCGCGGGCTGGGGTGCGGCTGCGGCCCCTGCGGCGCCAGGCCGCCGGCGTGCGCCAGCTGCATGTCCACCCCCCACTCGCGCATGAAGGCGGCGGTATCCAGCGAACTGGATTGGCCCTCGTGGCTGAGGAATTCGGCGGTATCGAAGCCGATGCCGCCGGCACCGATGATCGCCACCTTGCGGCCAACCTTCTTGCCGTGCTTGAGCACGTCGAGGTAGCTCAGCACCTTCGGGTGTTCGATGCCGGGGATCGCCGGTAGCCGCGGCGCGATGCCGGTGGCGAGGATCACCTCGTCAAAGCCTTGCAGCTCGGCGGCGCTCACGCGCTGGTTCAGCCGCAGCGTGACGCCGGTCAGTTCGATACGGCGCGCGAAGTAGCGCAGCGTCTCGTGGAACTCTTCCTTGCCCGGGATCTGCTTGGCGACATTGAACTGGCCGCCGATCTCGCTGGCGCTGTCGAACAGCGTCACCGCGTGGCCGCGCCCGGCGGCGATGGTGGCAAACGCCATGCCGGCGGGGCCGGCGCCGACCACCGCCAGTTTTTTCGGCGTGGTGGTTGGCAGATAGTTGAGTTCGGTCTCGCGGCAGGCGCGCGGGTTGACCAGGCAGCTGGTCAGCTTGCCCTGGAAAATGTGGTCGAGACAGGCCTGGTTGCAGCCGATGCAGGTGTTGATCTCGTCGCTGCGGCCCTGTGCAGCCTTGTTCACGAACTCGGCATCGGCGAGGAAGGGCCGTGCCATCGACACCATGTCGGCACAGCCGCTGGCGAGGATGTCTTCGGCCACTTCGGGGGTGTTGATGCGGTTGGTGGTGATCAGCGGAATGCCCACCTTGCCCATCAGCCGTTTGGTGACCCAGGCAAAGCCGCCGCGCGGCACGCTGGTGGCGATGGTCGGCACCCGCGCCTCGTGCCAGCCGATGCCGGTGTTGATGATGGTGGCGCCGGCCTGTTCCACCTGCTGCGCCAGCTGCACCACCTCGTCCCAGCTGCTGCCGTCGTTGACCAGGTCCAGCATCGACAGCCGGTAGATGATGATGAATTCGGCGCCGACCGCGGCCCGCACCGCACGCAGCACTTCCAGCGCGAAGCGGATGCGGTTGTCGAAGCTGCCGCCCCAGTCGTCGGTGCGCTTGTTGGTGTGGCGCACGATGAACTGGTTGATCAGATAGCCTTCCGAACCCATCACCTCCACACCGTCGTAGCCGGCGTCCTGCGCCAGCTTGGCGCAGCGGGCGAAATCGGCGATGGTGCGCTGGATGTCGTCTTCCGACATCTCGCGCGGGCGGTAGAAGTTGATCGGCGCGCAGATCGGCGAGGCCGATACCAGCTGTTCCTGGTAGCTGTAGCGGCCGGTGTGCAGGATCTGCAGCGCGATCTTGCCGCCGGCGGCGTGCACCGCGTCGGTGACGATGCGGTGCTGCGGGACCTCGTGTGCGTCGGCCAGCATCGACGCGCCCTCGGCCACGCGGCCCTCCTCGTTGGGGCCGACGCCGCCGGTGACGATCAGGCCGACGCCGCCGCGCGCGCGCTCGGCGTAGAACGCCGCCATCTTCTCGAAGCCTTGCGGCGCCTCCTCCAGTCCGGTGTGCATCGAGCCCATCAGCACGCGGTTTTTCAGCGTGGTGAAGCCCAGATCCAGTGGTGCCAGCAGGTGCGGATAAGCCGTCATGGTGTTGCCCTCGTGTGGGTTGCGGCGTTGCGGCCAGGGTTGGCCACAAGGCAAGTTGTTGATTATTGGTTATGTGTCAGCCTTGCTGGCGAAGATACTTACTGATCAGTAAGTTGTCAAACCCGCCATGCGCCGGCGCGGCGGGAGGGCGAGTGCGACGTGCGCGCCGGCCGTCGCGCGCGGCAGCCGGTAATGACAAGACTGCGCCTTTTGCTGGCGAAAACGGGGGTGGCTGGCGGATAATACGGCACTCGTAAAGACCGCACCGTTTACAGGGTTGTTGATGCGCCCGGGGCGCTGCGGCCGCCACATTCAGAAACAAGGTACAGCATGACTAATTTGCCCCAATGCCCGCAGTGCAGCTCGGAATTCACCTATCAGGACGGCGCGATGTTCGTCTGCCCCGAGTGCGCCCATGAGTGGTCCGCCGATGCCGCGGCAACGGATGAGGCCGAGCCGCAGCGCGTGGTACGCGATGCCAACGGCAATGTGCTGCAGGATGGCGACAGCGTGACCGTGATCAAGGACCTGAAGGTCAAGGGTTCGTCGCTGGTGGTCAAGGTCGGCACCAAGGTGAAGAGCATCCGCCTGGTCGACGGCGATCACGACATCGACTGCAAGATCGACGGCATCGGCGCCATGCAGCTGAAGTCGGAATTCGTCAAGAAAGCCTGATCCGCCGCGCCACTGGCGCGCGGGAATGCGAAAGGGGAAATGCGATGTGCCAGGCACAACACTCGCGGCTGGCTGACTGCCACGGCAGCGCGGCGCAGCCGATCGGCCGGCGCCAGTTCGTGAAACTCGCGGCCATGGGCGGCGCCGCGGCGCTGCTGGGCAGCTTCTTGCCGCGCACGGCGCACGCCGCCGGCGGCACCGAGGCGCTGCTGCTGTCGTGCATGGACTACCGGCTGGTCGACGACACCGAGCGCTTCATGGCCGGCAAGGGCATGAAGGACAAGTACGACCACATCGTGCTGGCCGGCGCCTCGCTCGGCGCGGTGACCGGCAAGTTCCCAGCGTGGAATACCGCGTTCTGGGAGCACCTCGACGTCGCCATCAGCCTGCACCACATCCACAAGGTGATGCTGCTCGACCATCGCGACTGCGGTGCCTACAAGGTGGTGCTGGGCGAGGACTTCGGCCAGGCGCCGGACAAGGAAACCCGCGTCCACGCCGAAACGCTGATGGCGCTGCGCAAGGCGATCCTGCAAAAGCATCCGCAGCTGCAGGTGGAGAGCTACCTGATGGCGCTGGATGGCAGCGTGCAGCAGATCGTGGCCCGCGCCTGAGTCAGCGCTCACCCCGTCACCGCCGCCCGGCCTTGCCGCCGCGGCGGTTTTTTTGCGGCCAATGTTGGCCGCAAGCGCGCGACAGGCCATAAAAAAACGCCGCTGAGCTCAGCGGCGTTGTCTTGAGGCGGAGCCGGGTCAGGCTTCTTCCTTGCCTTCCGGCGGCGCGATCTGTTCGGCGTAGCCGCATTCCTTCTGCGGGCACACCTTCTCGGTGCCGCGGCGCTTGGTGGTCTTGATGGTCAGGATCGGCCAGTGACACTGCGGGCACGGTTCGGCCACCGGCGGGTTCCAGGTCGCGTACTTGCACTTCGGATAGGTGTTGCAGCTGTAGAACAGCTTGCCGTAGCGGCTCTTGCGCTCGATCAGGCTGCCGGTCTTGCATTCCGGGCACTGCACGCCGGTGTCGCGCGGTTTTTCCAGTGGCTCGATGTGCTTGCACTTCGGATAGTTGGCGCAGCCGATGAACTTGCCGTAGCGGCCCTTCTTGATGTGCAGCTCGCCGCCGCATTCCGGGCAGGTGCGGTCTTCGATGATGGTCGGCGCCTCCGCCTCGGCGGCGGCCTGTTCCGCGGTTTCACCGACGTTGCGGGTGTAGTCGCAGTCCGGGTAGCCGGTACAGGCGATGAAGCGGCCGCGCTTGCCGAACTTGATCGACAGCGGCTTGCTGCATTTCGGGCAGGCTTCGTCCAGGCTTTCGGTGGTGACTTCGGCGCGGCTGATGCCTTCCTTCTCGGTCAGCTGCTTGGAGAAACCTTTCCAGAAGCTGTCCATCACCGGCACCCACTGCCGCGTGCCGCTGGCAATTTCGTCGAGCTGGTTTTCCAGCTTGGCGGTGAAGTTGTAGTCGACGTACTGGGCGAAGTGCTCGGTCAGGAACTTGTTGACGATGTCGCCGGTGTCGGTCGGGTAGAAACGCTTCTTGTCCAGGATCACGTATTCGCGATCCTTCAGCGTCGAGATGATGCTGGCGTAGGTCGACGGCCGGCCGATGCCGAACTCTTCCAGCGATTTCACCAGCGATGCTTCGGAGAAGCGCGGTGGCGGCTGGGTGAAGTGCTGCTCGCCGTACAGCTTGTCCACCGGCAGCGCGTCGCCTTCGTTCAGCAGCGGCAGCTTGGCGTTTTCCTCGTCCTCGGCGTCATCCACGTCTTCCTCGTACACCGACAGGAAACCGGCGAACACCAGTACCTGGCCGCTGGCGCGGAAGATGCCTTCGCCGACGCTGATGTCGACGCTGGTGGTGTCGAACTTGGCCGGGGCCATCTGGCAGGCCAGCGTCCGCTTCCAGATCATGTCGTAGAGCTTGAACTGGTCGGAGGTCAGGAACGGCTTCATCGCCTCCGGCGTGCGCAGGATGGAGGTTGGCCGCACCGCCTCGTGCGCCTCTTGCGCGTTCTTGGACTTGTTCTTGTACGCCACCGGGTTTTTCGGCAGGTGCTCGGTATCGAAGCGCTCGCCGATGTAGCCGCGGATTTCCTCGACCGCCTCGTTGGCCAGTGCCACCGAGTCGGTACGCATATAGGTGATCAGGCCGACGGTGCCCTGGCCGATGTCCACGCCTTCGTACAGCTGCTGCGCGGTACGCATCGCGCGGTCGGTGGTCATGCCCAGCTTGCGCACCGCCTCCTGCTGCAGTGTCGAGGTGGTGAACGGCGCGGCCGGGCTGCGCGATTTCTTTTTCTTCTCGATGCTGGTGACCACCGCGTCGTGGCCCTGCAGCCGGGCCAGCACGCCGGCCTGTTCCGCCTCGTTGGGCAGCGCGAACTGGTCGAGCCGGGTGCCGGCCAGCGTGGTCAGCTTGGCGCTGAACCTGGTGCGGCCCTTGTGGCTGTCCAGGTGCACCGACCAGTATTCCTGCTCGACGAAGGCCTTGATCTCGTTCTCGCGTTCGCAGATCAGGCGCAGCGCCGGGCTTTGCACGCGGCCGGCGGACAGGCCGCGGCGGATTTTCTTCCACAGCAGCGGCGACAGGTTGAAGCCGACCAGGTAATCCAGCGCCCGGCGTGCCTGCTGCGCGTCGACCAGATCCTGCGCGATGGCGCGCGGGTTGGCGATGGCGTCCAGCACCGCGTTCTTGGTGATCTCGTGGAACACCACCCGTTGCGCGGTCTTGTCCTTGAGCAGTTTTTTCTTGTTGAGGATTTCCACCAGGTGCCAGGAAATCGCCTCGCCTTCGCGGTCCGGGTCAGTCGCCAGATAGACATGGTCCACCTCGGCCACTGCCTTGACGATGGCATCAACGTGCTTGCTGTTGCGCGCCACGACCTGGTATTTCATCGCGAAGTCTTTTTCCGGATCGACGGCGCCGTTCTTCGGCACCAGGTCGCGGACGTGACCGTAGGAGGCGAGGACTTCGAAGTCCGGACCCAGGTATTTTTTCAGCGTTTTCGCCTTGGACGGCGATTCGACAATCAGCAGGTTTGAGGGCATAACGGTCTGTTTTCGGTAGTGCGCCGGGGGGCACGACAATATTGTGTATTCATCAAACAAAACAAGAGCGCAAGGTTTGCGCTCTTGATCGGGCGTTTTTCCGCTGCGGCCAACCTTTGAGGTCCGCAGCCGGGGCTTAGAACCTGTTCGCGATCTGCTGCGCTTCGGCAATACTGCGTTGAAAACGGCTTCGGAATGCTCATTTACTACTTGTAAATTCCGCTTCCTCAGCCGTTTTCGCCTTGTCTCGCTCTAGCTCGCTAGATCGTGAACACGTTCTTATTGCATCGTGGGTTCGCCGTGCAGCGCGCACAGCAGGTCTTCGCCGAGCAGGATCGGCAGTTCCGCGCCTTGTGCCCACAGCACCATCAGTGCCGCCAGCTTGGCGCTGGGCAGGGAGATCTCGTCGTCCGGCATCGCCAGCAGGCGGTCGATCAGCATTTCGCGTTGTGCCGGCGACAGCGCGCCATTGTGCTCCAGGAACAGGATCAGGCCGCGAATCTCGCCGCTGAGGCGGGTATTTTCCTGCTCGCTGAAGCAGCGGAAACCGCTGCCGGCATCGGCACCGTCGTAGCTGCCGTCATTGAGCTGGTTCAGGCCGTCCAGCCAGTCCAGTGCGTCGCTGATTTCCTCGTTTTCAAAGCCGGCCGCCGCCAGCTGGCGACCGAGGTCGTCACGTTCCGGGCAGGCTGCGGGGTCGTTGAATTCTTCGAGAAGATAGGCGAGAACATCAAACATCTTTATTTAATCATCGGGTTAGGTGGGACGGCTTGGCGCCGGTGATCGGCGCTGGTAGCGCCCGCCGTCCAGACTTTCGATGTGTCCGGCCAGCTCAAGCTCAAGAAGCATCGCGTAAAGCTCCCCTGCCGTCAACTTGAGTCGTGCCGCTAGGGTGTCGCTGTCGACCGGGTCGTAGCCGATGGCGGCCAGCAACGGGTGCGCACCAGCGTCGCTGGCGGCGGGCGTGGCCACGGCGCTGACGGCGGGGGCCGTCGCCAGGCGGCCGATCTCGTCCAGCACGTCGTCGGCGCTTTCCACCAGCCGGGCGCCGTCCTTGATCAGGCGGTGGCAGCCGCGCGCCTGGGGGTTGTGGATGGAACCGGGGATGGCCATCACGTCGCGGCCGGCTTCCAGCGCCAGCCGCGCGGTGATCAGCGAGCCGCTCTGCGGCGCGGCCTCGACCACCAGGCAGCCGCGGGCGAGACCGGCGATGATGCGGTTGCGCTGCGGGAAGTGGCCGGCCAGCGGCGGGGTGCCGAGCGCGAACTCGGACAGGATCAGGCCGTGGCCGGCGATGCGGTGCGCCAGCTCGCGGTTGCGCGCCGGATAGACGCGGTCGATGCCGGTGCCGATCACGGCGATGGTGCTGGCGGCCTCGGGCAGCGCACCCTCGTGCGCGGCGGCGTCGATGCCGCCGGCCAGGCCGCTGACGATGCTGTAGCCGTGCGCGGCCAACCTTTGGGAAAAGTCGCGGGCATTGTCCGCGCCCTGCGGCGTGGCGTGGCGGCTGCCGACCACCGCCAGCATCGGCTGCGCCAGCAGGCTGCGCCGGCCGCGGGCGAACAGCAGCGGCGGGGCGCTGCCGGCTTCGGCCAGCTGGCACGGGTAGTCGTCGTCATTGAGCGTCAGCAGGTGGCAGTCCGCACCCGCTGCCCACTGCAGCGCCGCCTCGGCGGCGCGGGCGCCGTCACCGGCGTCCAGTGCCGCCAGCGTCTTGCTGTCGAGGATGTCGCGCAGCTGGCCGTGGCCGGCACGGCAGGCGTGGCCGGCATCGCCGAAGCGCTGCAGCAGCTGCAGGAAGCGTTGCGGGCCGATGCCGGGTGTCAGCGCCAGCGTGGCCCAGTCGAGCAGGGTTTGCTGGGTCACGGTTGCGCGATGCGGTCCTTGATCATGATCGGTTGGGTGGCGTCCAGCACCAGCGCGTAGGAGGCCTTGTTGAACACGCGGAACACGATCAGGCGGCCGACTTTCTCGCTGGGCAGGGTCACCTGCTGCTTCTTGTCGACGCTGATCTGGCGCGGGGCGCGGTAGATGCCGAACACGTGGCCGACCTCGACGCCGTCGCGTGCGCCGCGGTTGATCAGCACGTTGAACTGCTGGCCGATCTCGTTGACACCGGCGTAGCTGGTGACGATGCGGCCCTCCAGCTCTGGCGGCGGCTCGTGCGGGGTGTAGTTGAGCAGCGGCGCCGGCAGGCTCTTCAGCAGGTGGTCGCCGACCAGCACTTCTTCCGCGATCTTGCGCACGCTGAGGGTGGACACCTCGTCCAGCTTGTCGACCATCAGGTCGCCGCCGTAGGTGGCCTCATGGCCGAGCACCTCGTTGCTGTCCGGATCGGTGATGGTGCGCCCCAGGCGGTAGGCCTGCCACAGGCCGCCGGAGTCCAACCCCTGGCTGTAGGCGCGGTCGGTGGTGGACAGGATCACGCGGTTGTCGGGGCCGGCGATGATCTTCGGCGACTGCAGGTAGCTGGCCTCGTCCTCGATCAGCAGCGGGCGCTTGAGGAAGGGGTCGATGATCCGGGCCGGGATGGTGGGAATGGCGCTGTCCAGCTGCTCGGCGCGCACCCGAGGTGACAGCTTGACCACGCGCAGCGCGCTGCTGTCCAGGCGCAGCCGCGGCTTGCCGTCGACCATTTCCAGGTACAGCACGTTGCCGGGATAGATCCAGTGCGGGTTTTTCACCTCGTCGCGGTTCATGTTCCACAGCTGTGGCCATTTCCACGGCGCGGTCAGGTAGCGGCCGGAGATGTCCCACAGCGTGTCACCGCGCTTGACCACGTAGCGTTGCGGCGCATCTGGCCGCAGCACCAGGGTGTCGGCAAATGCGGCGGCAGAGAGGCCCAGCGCGAGGATGAGCGGTATAATAGGTTTAAACATTGATGATTTGACCCCACCTGACCGGCACTGGCTCAGTAATTTATAGTGAAACCGGATGCTGGCAACATTATCGTTGCCTGTCACGGCATCCTACAACTGGAATAACGGTTTGATTATGGCACTGCTCAACATTCTGCATTACCCCGACCCGCGTTTGCACAAGGTTGCCCAGCCGGTAACCAGCTTCGACAGCGCGCTGCAGCAGCAGATCGACAATATGTTCGAGACCATGTACGAGGCCAAGGGTATCGGCCTCGCGGCGACGCAGGTGGATTTCCACCAGCGCCTGATCGTGATCGATATCTCCGAGGACCGCAACGAGCCGCGCGTGTTCATCAATCCGGAGTTCCTGCACAAGGACGGCGAGACGGTGTACGAGGAAGGCTGCCTGTCGGTGCCCGGCATCTACGACAAGGTGACCCGCGCCGAGCACGTCAAGGTGCGTGCACAGGACGCCAAGGGAGCATTCTTCGAGCTGGAGACCGGCGGCCTGCTGGCGATCTGCCTGCAGCACGAGGTGGATCACCTCGACGGCAAGGTGTTCGTCGAATACCTGTCCGATCTGAAGCAGAACCGCATCCGCACCAAGATGAAAAAGCGCGAGAAGCACACCCTGTAAGCCAGGGACGGCGGCCAGGGTTGGCCGCAAGCTGGTGTCGGGACACGCGCCGCGTGTCCCTTTGCATTTGCAAGGATAGCCCGAATGAAACTGATTTTTGCCGGCACGCCGGTATTCGCCGCCGCCGCATTGCAGGCGCTGCTTGATGCCGGCCACGACATTGCGCTGGTACTGACGCAGCCGGACCGCCCGGCCGGGCGCGGCATGAAGCTGAAGCCCAGCCCGGTGAAGGGGCTGGCGCTTAAGCACGGCCTGCGCGTGGAGCAGCCGCTGACGCTGAAGACGCCGGAAGCGCAGGCGCTGGTGGCCGAGGTCGGCGCCGAGGTGATGGTGGTGGCCGCCTACGGCCTGCTGCTGCCCAAGGCGGTGCTGGACATGCCAGCGCGCGGCTGCCTCAACATCCACGCCTCGCTGCTGCCGCGCTGGCGCGGGGCGGCGCCGATCCAGCGCGCCATCCTCGCCGGCGACGCGGAAACCGGCATCACCATCATGCAGATGGATGTCGGCCTCGATACCGGCGACATGCTGAGCATCCGCCCGCTGCCGATTGCGGCCGACGACTCTGCCGCCAGCCTGCACGACAAGCTGGCCGCGCTCGGCGCCGACGCCATCGTCGGCACCCTGGCGCAGCTGGACGGCTGCACGCCGCAGCGGCAGCCGGAGGAGGGCGTTACCTACGCCGCCAAGCTGAGCAAGGACGAGGCGCGCATCGACTGGACGCAGCCGGCGGCCGACATCGCCCGCGCCATTCGCGCCTACAACCCGGCACCGGGTGCGCACACGCTGCTGGGTGGCGAGGCGCTGAAGCTGTGGCAGGCACACGCCGTGGCCGGCACGGCGCCGGCCGGCGAGGTGCTGCGTGCCGACGCCGACGGCGTGGTGGTCGGCACCGGTGCCGGCCTGCTGGTGCTGACCCAGCTGCAGGCCGCCGGCGGCAAAAGGTTGGCCGCACGCGAGTTTGTCGCCGGTCGCAGCGCGCTGGCGGGAACCCTGCTCGGGGCTTGATATTCCAATGCCGATGCCCCCATATCGGGAGCATGGACTGGTACAAAGGAGGACGCGATGGGCTTTAACTGGCTGAAAACCACCATCCTGATGGCGGCGATCGTGGCGCTGTTCGGGATGATCGGCGGCATGATCGGCGGCCAGAGCGGCATGCTGCTGGCCTTGCTGTTCGGCGGCGTGATGAACGTGTTTGCCTACTGGAACTCCGACAAAATGGTGTTGCGCATGTACAACGCGCAGGAGGTGGATGCCCGCACCGCGCCGGAGCTGTACAACATGGTGGCCGAGCTGGCGCAGCGCGCGCAGATGCCGATGCCGCGCGTGTACGTGATCCACGAGGAGCAGCCGAACGCGTTCGCCACCGGCCGCAATCCGGAGCACGCGGCGGTGGCCGCCACCACCGGCATCATGCGCATGCTCAGCTACCAGGAGCTGCGCGGGGTGATGGCGCACGAGCTGGCCCACGTCAAGCACCGCGACACGCTGATCTCCACCATCAGCGCCACCATGGCCGGTGCCATCTCGGCGCTGGCCAACTTCGCGATGTTCTTCGGCGGTCGTGACGAGGAAGGGCGCCCGACCAACCCGATCGCCAGCATCGCGGTGGCGCTGCTGGCACCGCTGGCGGCCAGCCTGATCCAGATGGCGATCTCGCGCGCGCGCGAATTCGAGGCCGACCGCGGCGGCGCCGAAATCAGCGGCGATCCGCTGGCGCTGGCCAGTGCGTTGCAGAAGATCGAGTACTACGCGCAGGGCCGTATCATGCCGGCGGCCGAGGCGCATCCGGAAACTGCGCAGATGATGATCATCAACCCGCTGTCCGGTGGTGGCCTCAGCAGCCTGTTCCGCACCCACCCGCATACCGAAGAGCGCATTGCCCGCCTCAATCAGATAGCGCGCAACGGTCGCTGACCGGTATCATTGCACCATTATTTAAAACGGCCACCGTTCCCTGTGCGAACGGTGGCCGGTTTCATTGGAAAGAACCAGACTGACATGCATCGAATCCAGGAGTTGGCCGCGGGCATCATTGCGCGTGTAGAAGAAGGGCGTACCCTGACCGAGGCGCTGGGCAGCATCCAGCGCAGCGAGACCCTGACGCCCGGCGAGCGTGGCGCACTGCAGGACATTGCCTACGGCAGCCTGCGCAATCTCGGCCAGTTGCGCTTCATTCTGCGGGCACTGGTGCCCAAGCCGCTGCCGGCGGTGGATGTCGAGCGCCTGCTGCTGGTGGCGCTGTACCAGTTGATCCACACCCGTGCCGCACCGTATGCGGTGGTCGACCAGGCGGTGACGCTGGCGCAGGATCTGGCCGCCGGCCGCCTCAAGGGGCTGGTCAACGGCGTGCTGCGCAACTTCCTGCGTAACAAGGACCAGCTGCTGGCCGATGCCCAGGCCGACAACGAGGCGCGTTACAACCACCCGCGCTGGTGGGTACAGAAGGTGCGCGCCGCCTATCCGACGCGCTGGACCGACATCCTGGAAAAGAGCAACCGCCATCCGCCGATGACGCTGCGTATCAACCGCCGCCACGGCACCGCCGCCAGCTATGTCGAGGCGCTGCAGGCGTCCGGTCGCGGCGCCAAGGCGCTCGGCGACTACGCGGTGAAGCTGGATGCACCGTGCAATGTGCGCGATCTGCCGGGTTTTGCCGAGGGCCGTGTCTCGGTGCAGGACTTCGGCGCGCAACAGGCGGCGCTGCGGCTGGATATCGCCGACGGCATGCGGGTGCTGGATGCCTGCGCTGCCCCCGGTGGCAAGAGCGGTCATTTGCTGGAGTTGGCCGATATTCAGCTCACCGCACTGGACATCGACGCGACGCGGCTGGAACGGGTGGCCGAGAACTTGGCGCGCCTGCAGCTGACGGCCACGTTGGCCGCAGCCGATGCCGCCAAGCCGGACAGCTGGTGGGACGGCGTGCCGTTCGACCGCATCCTCGCCGACGTGCCGTGCTCCGCCAGTGGCGTGGTGCGCCGCAATCCGGACATCAAGTGGCTGCGCCGGCCGGACGATTTCGCCGCGCTGGGCCAGCAACAGGCGGCGATGGTGGACGCGCTGTGGCCGCTGCTGGCCAAGGGCGGCAAGATGCTGTACGCCACCTGCTCGATCATGCCGGAAGAGAACCAGCAGCAGCTGGATACCTTCCTGCAGCGTCATCCGGATGCACGCCTGGCCGGCTCCGAACAACTCTTGCCCTCGGCAGACCATGACGGTTTCTATTACGCGCTGCTGGAAAAAGCTTAAGCAACAGCTGCTACTGCTCGCTAGCCTGCTGTTGCTGGCGCAGGCCGGGCTGTGCCACGCCGCCGATGGCATCGTGGCGCAGCGGCTGCAGCTGGAGGCGCAGGACGGTGCGCTCAGCGTGGCCAGCCGTTACCGCATCACCCTGCCCGCCATGCTGCAGCAGGCGCTGCAACAGGGCGTGCCGCTGACCTTCCGTCTGACCTTCGAGCTGACGCGACCGCGCAGCTCGGCCTACTGGCTGCAGCTGTCACGCTGGTTCGACCCGACCGCCAGCCTCAGTTTCAAGCTGAGCCACTACGGCCTCACCGGCCGCTACCGCGTCACCATCGGTGGCCTGTCCAAGAACTACGCCTCCCTCGACGAAGCGCTGGCCGCGGTCGGCAGCATCGCCGGCTGGAAGGTGATGGACATCGCCGACTGGTCGCCGGCGGAACAGCAGCAGCTGCGCGGCCGGCTGCGGCTGGAGCTGGACCTCGGCCAGCTGCCGCGCCCGTTCCAGCTCAACGCGCTGGGTGCCGATGACTGGGCGATGGATTCCGGCTGGAACAGCATCGCCCCGTCAGGAGGCAACTGATGCGCTACCCCGTCATCGCCACCGCTTTCGGCTTCGTGCTGCTGTACCTGCTGGCGATTTCCACCGGCAATACCTCCAAGCTGGCGGAATACTACTGGTGGGTGTTCGGCCTCAACGCCTTCGGCCTGGTCGGCCTGCTGGCGGTGGTGGCGCGGCAGATGCTGCGCCTGCGCCGGCGGGTGAAGAGCCGCGAGTTCGGCGCCAAGCTGACGCAGAAGCTGGTGGTGATGTTCACCCTGATCGCGCTGCTGCCGGGCATGCTGGTGTTCACCGTCTCCGCGCAGTTCCTGACGCGCAGTATCGAGAGCTGGTTCAACGTCGAGGTGGAAAACGCGCTCGACCGCGGCCTGGAGCTGGGGCGCAACGCGCTCGGCTTCGTGCTGTCCGATCTCAGCCGCAAGTCGCGGCTGGTGGCACGCGACATCGCCGACTACAGCGACCACAGCCTCAACAGCCAGCTGCTGCGCATGCGCGAACAGCTGGGGGTGCAGGAGATCGCGGTCTACAACCAGCAGGGACGGCTGCTGAGCTTTGCCGGGCCGGATGACGTGCGCTACCTGCCGCGGGCGCCGGATCCGGACGTGCTGCGCAGCCTGCGCCAGCGCAAGAGCCACGAGATCATCGACAGCGATCCCGACGGCACGCTGGAGCTGAAGGTGCTGCTGTCGTACCGCAGCTACGTCAACGACCAGACCCAGATCATCCAGATCATTCAGCCGGCGCCGGTGGACATCGCCCGCGACGCCGAGCTGATCGAGGACGCGCGCGCCGAGTACCGGCAGCTGGTGCTGTCGCGCGACGGCCTGAAAACCTTCTACATGCTGACGCTGGCGCTGGTGTTCCTGTTGGCGTTGACCGCAGCGCTGGCGTTTGCGCTGTTCATCTCCGAGCGGCTGTCGGCGCCGCTGTCGGAGCTGGCCGCCGGCACCCGCGCGGTGGCGCAGGGCGACTTTTCCAAGCGCCACCCGGTGTACCGCAAGGACGAGCTGGGCATCCTCACCACCATGTTCAACCGCATGACGCAGCAGCTGGACGAGGCGCGGCTGACCGCCGACGAGAGCCGGCGCCTGCTGGAATCGGGCAAGCTGTACCTGGAGAGCATCCTCGCCAACCTGTCGACCGGGGTGATCGCCTTCGACTACAACTGGCAGCTGCGTGCGGCCAACACCAGTGCCTCGCGCATTCTCGGCGTCGACTTCGGCGAGCTGTCCGGCCACGAGCTGCAGGTGTGGCCGGTGTTGCGTCCGGAGCTGTCGCCGCTGGTGGAAACCATCCTGCGCGAGGCGGCGACCACCAATCCGCACGACTGGCAGCAGCAGATCGACTACCTTGGCGCCCAGGGGCCGCGGCAGCTGGTGGCGCGCGGCGCCATCCTGCCGGAACAGCCGGCCACCGGCTACGTGGTGGTGTTCGACGACATCACCGAACTGGGCCGCGCGCAGCGCGATGCGGCGTGGGGCGAGGTGGCGAAACGGCTGGCGCACGAGATCCGCAACCCGCTGACGCCGATCCAGCTGTCGGCGGAACGGCTGGCGATGAAACTGGCCGACAAGCTGCAGCCGTCGGATGCCGAGATGCTGAAGCGCGCCACCGATACCATCATCAAACAGGTCACCGCGCTCAAGGGTATGGTCGACGCTTTCCGCGATTATGCACGGGCGCCGAAGATCAAACTGGTCAAACTGGAGCTGAATACGCTGCTGCGCGAGGTGCTGGTGCTGTACGAAAGTAACCCCGCGCTGAAGGTGGATTTAAGCCTGCAAGCCTTGCCAGTCATGGGGGACGCGGCTTTGCTGCGTCAGGTGTTGCATAATCTTTTGCAGAACGCACAAGATGCAATCCTTGACGCTGACATCCCGATGATTCAAATTAGCACCCGACTAGAAGGAAGGAACGTGCTCGTCTGCGTAGAGGACAACGGTGTTGGCTTCAGTCCGGACATCCTTCCCCGTGCGTTTGAGCCTTATGTAACCAACAAGGCCAAGGGGACAGGATTGGGACTGGCCGTGGTGAAAAAGATAGTGGAGGAACACCATGGACAGATCACCCTTGCCAATGCACAGAGCGGCGGTGCGCGCATCCTTCTCACCCTGCCCTTGCTGGAGGCTTAATGCGAAGCAGCGATATTCTGATTGTTGATGACGAGATCGGTATCCGGGAGCTTCTCTCGGAGATTTTGCAGGACGAAGGCTATACCGTCGCGCTGGCTGAAAATGCCGAAGTGGCTCGTCAATTGCGCAACCAGACCCGACCAGCGCTGGTGCTGCTGGATATCTGGATGCCGGATTGTGACGGCGTCACCCTGCTCAAGGAGTGGGCCAAATCCGGGCAACTGAACATGCCGGTGGTGATGATGTCCGGTCACGCCAGCATCGACACTGCCGTTGAGGCAACGCGCATCGGTGCTTTCGATTTCCTCGAAAAACCGATCGCCCTGCAGAAACTGCTGACCACGGTGCAGCGTGCGCTGAAATATGGCGACATGCAGGCCAATACTTCGCTCAATCTCGACAAGATGGGCAAGAGCGAAACCGTGCAGGAGCTGAAGAAGCAGCTGGAACGGGTATCGAAACTGAAGTCACCGGTGCTGCTGACCGGTGAATCCGGTGCCGGCTTCGAGCTGGTGGCGCGCTTTTTCCACCAGGGCAATACGCCGTGGGTGACCCCGGCCAAGGTGGAGCAGCTGGCGGATGCGCCGCTGGAATTGCTGCAGAAGGCCAATAACGGCGTGCTGTTCCTGCCGGAAATCGGCCAGTACAGCCGCCGCACGCAGCAGGGCCTGCTGTTCCTGCTGTCCAAGCTCGACCGCTTCAATGTGCGGCTGATCTGTTCCTGCAGCCGTCCGCTGCAGGAGCTGCTGGTCGATCCGGAGTGCGACAACCGCATGCTGACCGCGCTGTCCAGCGTGATCGTGCCGATCCCGGCGCTGCGCGAGCACCCGGAAGACATCACCTCGATCGCCGAGCAGATCCTGCACGAGCTGGTGGAGTCGAAGCAGGTGCCCAGCCGCAAGCTGACCACCGCGGCGCTGAATGCGCTGCGCCAGTACGACTGGCCGGGCAACCTGGAACAGCTGCGCAGCATCATCAAGAGCCTGGCGCTGACCGCCGAATCCGGCGAACTGGACGCGCCGGAAGTGAACAAGGTGCTGGCGCAGTTCCGCCACGACAAGCCGGCGGAAGAAACCGGTTTCGACTTCAGCCTGCCGCTGCGCGAACTGCGCGAACAGCTGGAACGGCGCTATTTCGAGTACCACATCGTGCTGGAAAACGGCAATATGAGCCGGGTGGCGCAAAAGGTCGGCCTGGAGCGTACCCACCTCTACCGCAAGTTGAAGCAGCTGGGCGTCAAGTTCAGCCGCAAGGGTGTGGAAGAATAAAACCTGAATCAAGATCAAGGGAGATGGCCGCGTTTGCGGCCATTTTTGCATCATGACGCAAGAACTGAACGACGCAGCCCTGCTGCGCTACAGCCGGCACATCCTGCTGCCGGAAATCGACATCGACGGCCAGCAGCGCCTGCTGGCCGCAAGGGTGCTGGTGGTCGGCGCCGGTGGCCTCGGCGCGCCGGCGCTGCTGTATCTGGCCAGTGCCGGTGTCGGTCAGCTGACGCTGGTCGACGACGATACCGTTGAGCTGACCAACCTGCAGCGGCAGATCATCCACGACATGGGCACGCTGGGGCAGCGCAAGGTGGATTCGGCGGCGGCAAGGTTGGCCGCCATCAATCCGGACGTGCAGTTGCGGCTGCTGGCCGAGCGGCTGGCCGGCGAGCGGCTGGTGACGGAAGTGGCGGCGCACGATCTGGTGCTGGACTGCTCCGACAACTTCGCCACCCGCCACGCGATCAACCGCGCCTGTGTGGCGGCCAGGGTGCCGCTGGTGTCCGGCGCCGCGGTGCGCTTTAGCGGCCAGCTGGCGGTGTACGACGTGCGCGACGACGCGTCGCCGTGCTATCACTGCCTGTTTCCGGACGAGGGTGAGGCCAGCGACGGGCCGTGCGCCACCTTCGGCGTGCTGGCACCGCTGGTCGGTGTCATCGGCAGCCTGCAGGCGGTGGAGGCGATCAAGCTGCTGGCCGGGCGTCGTCCGGCGCTGGGGCAGCTGACGCTGTACGACGCGCTGGACGGCAGCTTCCGCCAGCTGAAGGTGCCACGCGATCCGGATTGCCCGGTGTGCGGCCAACGTTGTCACTGACTGCGGCATGAAAAAAGCCGTTGCCATCGAAAGATGGCAACGGCTTTTTTGCGGCCTGCGCGATCAGGCCTTCAGGTTCTGCTCGATCAGCTGGTGCAGTTCGGTGAAGTCCGGCTCGCCTACATAGCGCTTGATGATATTGCCCTGCTTGTCGATCAGCACCGAGGTCGGGGTCAGCTGCACCTCGCCGAACGCCTTGGCGATGCTGCCGCTGCTGTCCAGCGTCACGAAGAAGGGCAGCGCGGTGTCCTTGACGTAGGTCTGCACGTAGTTGGGCGGGTCGTAGCTCATCGCCACCGCCACGGTTTCGTAGCCTTGCGGCGCATACTTCTCGTGGGTGGCGCGCAGTTTCGGCATCTCGGCCATGCAGCCGCTGCAGCTGGTGGCCCAGAAATTGACCAGCACCACCTTGCCTTTCAGGCTGTCGGTGCTGGCGGTCTGGCCCGACAGGTTGGTGTAGTGGACTTGCGGCGCCTGCGGCTTGTTGAACAGCGCGAGGTAGGCGACGATGGCGAGTACGGCGATGCCGACCAGTGCCAGTATCCATTTTTTCATGACTGAGTCTGTCCTGTTGCGAAGGCGGTGAGGATCAGGCTTGGTGTTGCAGCCCGGTCAGAAGTTCCCGCAGTTTACCCTCGATCGCCACCGCCTTGTTCTGCTTGCCGTCAAACGCGACGAAGGTGACGTCGGCCTCGGCCACCACGGTGTCGCTCCCGGCCAGCTTCACGCACTGGTGGATCACCGCGCTGCGGTTGCCGACCGACTTGACCGCGGTCTCGATCGCCAGCTGGTCGTTCATGGTCGCCGGGTAGCGGTAGTCGATGTTGATATTGACCACGATCAGCGCGATGCCGGAGCTGAGAAAGGCCGGCAGGTCGGCGCATTCCTCGAAGAAGGTCCAGCGCGCTTCTTCCAGGAACTCGAGGTAGCGCGCATTGTTGACGTGGCTGTACAGGTCGAGGTGGTAGCCGCGGACCTTGATGCTGGTGCTGTGAATCATGATTGCCCCTTCGTGTGGGAGTGCCGTTGCCGGCAAGGTGGTGTCAGTTTGTTGTTGCCGTGCCGGCGGTGAGCAGCCGGCGCCGGCGCTTACTGACTATCCAGATCAAACGGCTGGAACGCCTCGCGTGCCAGCGGGCTGCTGACCAGATCGGTCAGCACCGGGTGGATGTCGATGTCGAACCAGTCCATGAACAGCGCCGCGCTGAGCGTCGGCGGCCACAGCGTGTCGTCCTCGCACCAGTCGGCCAGCTCGGCGCTGAACAACGCGTGGTAGTGCTCGGCGAGGAAATCGGCGGGGTCGACATCGTCGACGTGCGGGATCAGCAGTGCATTGCCGTTGCGGCGCAGCTCGTCCAGCGCCACGACCGGGGCGCCGGGCAGGCTACCCAGCCAGTCGGCGAACGGCTGACGCGGTTTCAGAATGACGACGCTGCGATTGACTTCAAACATGGTGGATCCTGTATCAATTGGCGGAGAGCTGGTTGGCGGTGGTGAAGCTCCATTTGCGCACCACTTCAAGGCTGCGGAATTCTGCGGCCAACGTTGGCGGGAACGGGGCGTAGGGGGCGGCCATGCGCACGATGTTCTGCGCGGCCTGGTCCAGCACCGCGTGGCCGGAGCTGCGCAGCAGGCGCACTTCCTGCAGCGCGCCGTCGGCGCGGATCACCACCGCCAGCTCCAGGCTGCCGTACAGGTTCTGCGCCCGCGCTTCTGCCGGGTAGTTGCGTTTGCCGATGTGTTCGATTTTCAGGCGCCAATCCTCGACGTAGCGCGCCCAGCTGACCCCGGTGGCGCTGACGCCGAACACCGCCTTGGCCTTGTCCTGCGCTTCGCCGGCGGCGGCATTGGCGCTGCTGCCCAGCTGCCGCGCCTGGCTCAGCCAGTCCTGGGCGCTGCGCGGCGCCGCTTCCGGGGTGGGTGGTGGTGTGGTGTAGGCGGACTGTGTACGGCTGAGCACCGCAGTGGACTCGGCCTTGGGAGCGGCCGGTGCCGGCGTGGCCCTGACGCTGGTGGCAGCGGTGGTGGTGGCGACTGCCGCCGGTGCGGGCTTGGCAGCCGGGGCGGCGCTGCCGGCCTGGCTGTCGTGCTGCGCCAGTTGCGTGGCCAGCGGCGGCGGGGCGCTGGCCGGCGGCGTTGCCAGCAGCGTGACTTGCAGCGCCGCCGGCTGCCATGACGGAATGCGTGGCAGGCCGTGCCGGCCGACGGCGAGCAGCAACAGTAAATGCAGCGCCAGCGATACCAGGATCGCGGCATGAAACAGCGATTTGTCCGGTGGCGCTGGCGTAGGTGTGAAACGTGTCATGGTGAGCGTGCGGTTACACTTTGCGGCAGTGTATCACGCGCGCCGCGGCCTCAGCTTTCCAGCAGGCTGCGCAGCATCCATGCCGTCTTTTCATGCACTTGCAGGCGTTGGGTCAGCAGGTCGGCGGTCGGCTCGTCGTTGGCCGGCTCGGTCACCGGGAACAGCGAGCGCGCGGTGCGGCAGACCGTCTCGTGCGCCTGCACCAGCTCGCGGATCATGTCCTGCGCCTTGGGCACGCCCTGGCTTTCGGCGATCGAGGTCAGGCGCGCGTAGTCGCCGTAGCTGCCGGGGGCGATATGGCCCAGTGCGCGGATGCGCTCGGCGATCTGGTCGACGGCCAGCGCCAGTTCGTTGTACTGCTGCTCGAACATCAGGTGCAGCGTCTGGAACATCGGGCCGGTGACGTTCCAGTGGAAATAGTGGGTCTTCAGATACAGGGTGTAGGTGTCGGCCAGCAGTTTCGACAGGCCTTCGGCAATGCGGGTACGATCCTGTTCGCTGATTCCAATATCCATGGTGATCTCCTGTCTTTATGGGTGTCGTTGCAGTATACGCCCGATTTACAATAGCCTTTTTGAGGTGGGGCAGGCATGAACCCCTGGTTAACTTCGCAGCCGGATGGTATCCGGCTGACCTTGCACCTGCAGCCCGGCGCGCGCAAGACGGCGTTGGCCGGCGAATACGGCGACGCGCTGAAGATCAGGTTGGCCGCACCGCCGGTGGAGGGCAAGGCCAATGCCGCGCTCTTGCTGTGGCTGGCGCAGGCGCTGGCGGTGTCCAAGTCGTCGGTGACGCTGCTCAGCGGCGAGCGCAACCGCCATAAGATCGTCGCCATCCGCGGCATCGATGCCGCCACCGCACTGGCCCGTCTGCAGGCCTTAATGCAACCGTGAGTTGGGATCGACGGTCTTGTCGACGCGCTGGTATTCGCCTTCGATGATGTCGCCGCCGGCGCTGCCGTCCGCGGGCGGCGGTGGCGACGGCGGTGCCATGTTCGCCAGCGTCGGGCCGCGCCATGGCAACATCAGCAGTAGGGCCAGCACGTCGCTGATCAGGCCGGGAATGGCAAACAGCAGGCCGGCCAGCATCACGCGCAGCGGCCACAGCAGGGCGAGCAGCGACACCTGGCCCTGTTTCAGCACCGAGCCGATGGTCAGCAGGCTGGCCAGCTTGCTGTTGCGCATCATCGCCACGCCGAGCAGCACGGTGAACAGCAGCCAGGCGATGGTCCAGCCGCCGCCGATGGCGTCGGCCAGCGTGATCAGCGAGAAGATCTCGGCAAACGGGTATAGCAACAATACGATCAGAAACGCACGCATAAAACAGGTATCCAAATGGAAGTGATCATGGTGCTGTGCAATGTGCCGGATGCGGCACTGGCACAACAAATTGCGGAGACGCTGGTCGGCGAGCAACTCGCCGCCTGCGTCAATATCATGGCGCCGTGCCGCTCAGTGTATCGCTGGCAGGGCAAGCTGGAAAACGCCAGCGAGGTGCCGTTGCAGATCAAGACCACCGCGGCGGCCTATCCGGCACTGCAGGCGCGCTTGTTGCAGCTGCATCCCTACGAGGTGCCGGAGATCGTCGTGCTGCCGCTGGCGGCCGGCTTGCCGGCTTATTTGACATGGGTGGCCGCGGAAGTTCTTTCAAGCCCTTGACGCAAAAATTGTTTTTGCGTGTGTTTTGCTACGGAATATTGGCGGATAGCACAAATTTCAAATTATCGGCCAAGAAAATCTTGACGCGAAAAATCGGCTTCGGTATAGTTTCGTTCTCTCGGGGGTCGTTAGCTCAGTTGGTAGAGCAGCGGACTTTTAATCCGTTTGTCGCAGGTTCGAATCCCGCACGACCCACCACCGAGACCCCTGATGGGTCGTTAGCTCAGTTGGTAGAGCAGCGGACTTTTAATCCGTTTGTCGCAGGTTCGAATCCCGCACGACCCACCATCAGGACCCTTACGGGGGTCGTTAGCTCAGTTGGTAGAGCAGCGGACTTTTAATCCGTTTGTCGCAGGTTCGAATCCCGCACGACCCACC
>NZ_JANFNU010000003.1:0-29694 GCF_024437575.1 Vogesella sp. AC12 | reverse complement strand
CCAAGAATACAGACATCAAGCCCAGTCATCAGACTGGGCTTTTTGTTTTTCTGCGCGTCCTGCGGTGGCGCGCTTGCTCAGCAGCGTGCCCCGGCTGTTCTCCGTTCTACTCCTCTTTTCCTGTCTGTCGCCGTCTAGCCCGCCGGGCTGTCGACCCGGCATTGCCACAGCCTGGCCAGTGCCGGCAGGTGGCGCGCTTCGACCGTCATTTGTGCCGGGCTGGCGATACGGCTTGCCGATGGCACGATATTGGCGTCACGGCCGAAGCGGACAGTCAGCGGCGTGGTGATGTCGTCGCCGTGCTGCACCACGATGGCGGTGTCGCCCTGCTCCAGCTTGACGAAGCTGCCCGGCGGATACAGACCGACCTCCTTGATCAGGCAATCGGCCAGCTTGGCGTCGGCCAGGGTGTCGCGTTGCTGAAACAGCTGCACCATCGCATTCTTGGGCAGCTGCGAGCGGCGGTAGTGGCGGGGATGCAGCCTGGCCATGGCGACATCGGCAACATGCAGCAGGTGGGCGCCGGGGCTGATCTTGCTGCGGCCGAGGCCGAACGGATAGCCCTTGCCGTTCCACTGTTCGTGATGCTCCAGAATCGCCAGATGCCAGATCTCGTCATCGATGCCGACCTCGCGCAGCATGGCGGAGCTGGCCAGCGGGTGCAGGTGCAGCTGCTTGGCCTGCAGCGAGGACAGCGCCTCGGCCTGGTGGCTGAGCTGCTGTTGCAGGTTGACCATCGCGATATTCATGGTCAGCGCGGCGCAGACCAGGGATTCGCACTCGGCCTCCGGCTGCGCCAGTCGCTGCGTCAGCCGTGCCACCAGCAGCGCGACATGCACGGCATGGGCGTGCGCGTAGTGGGCGTAGGGCAGCAGCAGGCCGGCGGCCAGCGTGGCTTCCGGGGCGTGATTGGCCAGGCGGCGCAGGCTGCCGGCCAGCGCGCGCAGCTGCTGTTCGCTGTCGTTGTGGTCGAGTAGGCGGGTGGTCAGCCACTGTAGCTGGTCGTAGGCCCACGGCAGCGCCAGGAACGGGTCCTGTTCGTGCAGTGGCGGGCACACCGGCTGCGGGTCGTGGAAATGGCTGCGCGCGCGCGCCTGGCGGCGCTGCTTTTCTCCGGCGCTGAGCCAGATTTCGAGATCGCTGCTCTGGGTCAGGCGATTGCGAACGTAGAGTGAATCTGGCAGGTAGTGCAGCATGACAACGGCTCCGGCGGTGCTGGATCCGGCATGGCAGGCGGATGCTGGCTGCATCGGTGGTCGGGCCGGATCGTGTGGTGCCTGCGATTATGCGCAGAAGCGCAAGTGGCGGCTAGGGGCATGGCGGCTTTCGCCGCCGTGGCTATGCGGTGCCATCGCCGTAAAAGGCAAAGCCGTTCTTGCCGGCGCGCTTGGCCTGGTACATCGCCTTGTCGGCGGCATTGAGCAGGGTATTGGCGCTGCTGTCGTGGCTGCCGTCGTAGAGGGCGATGCCGATGCTGCTGGACAGGGTGACCGCCACGCCGGCGATGCTGTGGATGGCGGCGATCTGTTGCAACAGCTTGCCGGCCACCAGCGCGCTGTCCTGCTGCGGCTGCACCAGGTTTTCCAGGATCACGGTGAATTCGTCGCCGGCCAGGCGGGCGGCGCTATCGGTTTCGCGCACCGCGCCGCGCAGTTCGCGGGCAAAGCGCTGCAGCGCCATGTCGCCGAAGTCGTGGCCGTGGCTGTCGTTGAGCGCCTTGAAGCCGTCGAGGTCGAGAAACAGCAGCGCCATGCTGTTGCCGCTGCGGCGGCTGCGGGCCATCGCCTCGCGCAGGCTTTGCATCAGCGCGCGGCGGTTGGGCAATCCGGTCAGCGAGTCGTGGTAGGCCTCGAATTGCAGCTGGTCCTGCAGCTGCTTGCGTTCGGTGATGTCCACGCCCAGCACGTAGAAACCCTGCTGCTGCCGCTGCGGGTTGTAGTGCGGGATCAGGGTGATGTGGACCCAGATCTTGCCGTGCAGGCTGGGCATCAGCACCTCGTATTCGCTCTGCTCGCCGCGCAGCACCTTGTCGAAATGCGGGCGGGCCACCGCGTACACCGCGGCGTCGAGCACGTCGGCGACCTTGCTGCCGGTGATGGTTTCCGCCTTCCAGCCGAACCATTTCTCGTAGCCGAGGTTGACGAAGCGGTAGTGCAGCCCGGTATCGACATAGGCGATGATGGCCGGCACATTGTCGGTGATCATCTTGATGCGGGCGCGGCTGTCGAGGATCTCGGCCTCGTCGGCCTTGCGCTGCGAGATGTCGTGCAGGAAGGCGTTGATCAGCATCCGCCCCTGGCTGTGGATCGCGCTCAGCGTCAGCTCGATCGGAAAGGTGCTGCCGTCCTTGCGGCAGGCGCTGACCTCGACGCGCTGTCCCAGCATCCGCGGCTGGCCGGTGCGCACGAAGCGGCACAGGCCGGCGTGGTGGGCGGCACGCAGCGGCGGGGGGATGATCAGCTCGGCCAGCAGCTGGCCGCCGGCCTCCTCCCGCGTCCAGCCGAAGGTGGTTTCCGCGGCGCGGTTCCAGCCGACCACCAGCCCCTGCTCGTCGATCTCGATGAAGGCGTCGGTGGTGTTTTCCAGCGTGGCGTGGAAGTGTTCCTTCTCCGCCAGCAGCGCGCTTTCGTAGGCGTTGCGCTGCGCGATTTCCTGGTGCAGCTGCGCCAGCGTGGTTTCCAGCTCCTGCGTGCGCAGCTGCACGCGCTGCTCCAGTTCGGCCTGCAGCTGCTGCAAGTCCTGCGCCGCTTCCAGCCCCCACAAATACTGCTCCACCATGCGCGCCAGGTCCTGCAGCGTCTGCAGCTCGCCGTCGTCGAGCTGCCGTGGCTGGTCGTCGATCAGACACAGCGTGCCCAGCGCGTGGCCCGCGCTGGAGAAGATCGGCTGCCCGGCGTAGAACACGATGTGCGGCGCCGCCGTTACCAGCGGGTTGTCGGCAAAGCGCGGGTCCTGCCGCGCATCGGTAACCAGCAGTGCCTGTGGCTGCAGGATGGCGTGGCCGCAGAAGGAGATGTCGCGTGCGGTCTCGCTGACGTCCAGCCCGACGCGCGACTTGAACCACTGCCGCTTGGCGTCGACCAGCGTCACCAGCACGGTCTTGACCTTGAACACGCGCTGCGCCAGCCGGGTGAGGCGGTCCAGCTCGGCGGCGGGCGGCGTATCCAGCACGCCCAGGCGCTGCAGGGCGGCCAGGCGGTCGTGCTCGTTGGCGGGCAATCGGGGCTTGTGCATGTCTGGCTCTGGCGCGGGCAAGGGTCACGGGTTCGGGCGGTGTTCACATCCTTTGTAGGATGTCGGCATCATTTTTGCGAACATTGTTCGCTTTGCCGCAGTAAATCATACGCGAGTGCCGGCCTGCCACGGGCGGGGAATAAGGGGCAGTCGTGGCGGCGGGGTGGGGCGGAAAAAGCCTGCGGCCAACCTTGTGACGCCAAGGTTGGCCGCAGGCAGCGCCGGGTCAGGCGGCTTTTTTCGGGAACAGCAGCGAGGCGATCACCGAGCCGATGATGACCACGAATACCACCCCCAGCGATACCGCCACCGGGATGTGCAGGAACTCCAGCATCAGCAGCTTCACGCCGATGAAGCTGAGCACGATGGCGAGGCCGTAACGCAGCAGGTGGAAGCGGTCCGCCACATCCGCCAGCAGGAAGAACATCGCGCGCAGGCCGAGGATGGCGAAGATGTTGGAGGTCAGCACGATGAACGGGTCCATGGTCACCGCGAAGATGGCCGGGATGCTGTCCACCGCGAACACCACGTCGGACAGCTCCACCATCATCAGCACCAGGAACATCGGCGTGGCGTAGCGCAGGCCATTCTTCATCACGAAGAAGGCTTCGCCGTGGTAGTCGTCGGTGATGCGCATGTGGCGGCGCAGGAAGCGCAGCAGCGCGTTATTGGTCAGGTCTTCCTTTTCCTCTTTTTCCGGCAGCATCATCTTCAGGCCGGTAAACAGCAGGAAGGCGCCGAACACGTACAGGATCCAGCTGAATTCCTTTACCAGCGCGGCACCGAGGAACACCATCACCGTGCGCAGTACGATGGCGCCGAACACGCCGTACAGCAGCACGCGGCGCTGGTATTCCACCGGCACCTTGAAGAAGCCGAAGATCAGCAGGAACACGAAGATGTTGTCGACGGCCAGCGATTTTTCGATCACGTAGCCGGTGAAGTATTCCAGTGTTTTCTGGTTGGCGACGGCGGGGCCGTAGGCCGGATCATTGGCCAGATACCACCACAGCCAGCCGCCGAAGCCGCAGGCGACGCCGACCCAGATCGCCGACCAGATGCCGGCTTCCTTGATCGACACCTTGTGGGAGCCGCTCTGCTTCAGTGCCAGCATGTCGACGGCGATCATGAGCAGTACGGCCACGAAAAAGACAGCGTAAAAGAAAGGCGATCCGATCGAGGGGAGGGCCTGTTCCATGGTGTTGATGACTCCTTGTGTGTAGAAAATATAAGGCACGCGTTGACCCCGAACGCCATGCGGCGGGCGGGGCGCGGCCATTTGTTGTGGGCGCGGACGGTGGGCTTGTCCAGCCGTTGCGCGTCGATTTGACCGCGCCGCCGGGGGCGCGGTTCCGTTGCCGGTGCGGCTTGGCGGGAAATGCGGGGTGGAGAGGTGCGGCCGGAGAAGTGAAGCGCGGAGAAATAAGGCGTGGAGCCGCGCGGCGGGCAGGACAAGGTTGGCCGCAACGCTTGCGGCCAACCTTGATCCGCGATCAGGCGGCCAGCTTGCGCGCGGCCTCGGCCAGGCGGCGGCCCTGGGCGATGGCGAGCTGCTTCTCGTCCTCGCTCAGCGTCACGTTGTTGTCGTGGCCGGCGACATGGCTGGCACCGTAGGGCGTGCCGCCGGTGCGGGTGTGGCTCAGCGCCGGCTCGGTAAACGGCAGGCCGAGCAGCAGCATGCCGTGGTGCAGCAGCGGGATCATCATCGACAGCAGCGTCGATTCCTGGCCGCCGTGTTGGGTGCTGCTGCTGGTGAACACGCAGGCCGGCTTGCCGGCGAGCGTGCCCTGCATCCACTCCGGCGCGGTGCCGTCGAGGAAGTACTTCATCGCTGCCGCCATGTTGCCGAAGCGGGTCGGGCTGCCCAGCGCCAGGCCGGCACAGTCCTGCAGATCCTGTTTCTCGACATAGGGCGCGCCGCTATCCGGCACCGCCGGCGCGGTGGCCTCGCACACGGTGGAGACCTTGGGCACGGTGCGCAGCCGCGCGCGGCAGCCGTCGACGCTGTCGATGCCGCGGGCGATCATGCGGGCCAGCTCGCGGGTGGCGCCGTGCTGGCTGTAGTACAAGACCAGAATGTCGTGCATGAAGATTCCTATGGGTTAACATTGGCGAATTGCTGGATTCTAGCGTGTTTGATCGGATGATCGTGTCGTTTACCTCCCTGCCCCTGACCGGTTTTGCCCGTTTTGTCGCCGCGCGGCTGGCGCAGCAGCGCGTGCTGCAAGTGGCCGGCAGCCTGACCTTTACCACCCTGTTGGCGCTGGTGCCGCTGCTGACCATCGCGCTGACGGTGATGTCGGCATTCCCGGTATTCGGCGATTACAGCACCCGCTTCAAGGTGATGCTGCTGTCGACGCTGGTGCCGGAATTCGCCGGCAAGGTGATTACCGTCTACATGCGCCAGTTCGCCGACAACGCCGAAAAGCTCACCGCCGCCGGCATCGTGATGCTGGGCGCCACCTCGCTGATGCTGATGGCGACGGTGGAGCGCACCTTCAACAGCATCTGGGGGGTGCGCCGCGCGCGGCCGTGGCTGCAGCAGAGCATGGTGTACTGGACGGTGCTGACGCTGGGGCCGCTGGCGCTGGGCGGCGGCCTGCTCGGCTGGCGCGTGCTGTTCAAGTACACCCACATCGAGCGCTACTCCACGCTGCTGGACGAGGCGCTGCAGTTCGGCGGCGGCCTGCTGCTGGCGACGCTGATGCTGGCGCTGCTGTTCCGCATCGTGCCCTACCGCTACGTGCCGCGCCGCCACGCGCTGCTCGGCGCGCTGTGCACTGCGCTGATGCTGGAGGTGACCAAACTGATCTTCGGCTTCTACATCGGCGAGATCGCCAGCTACCAGCTGGTGTACGGCGCCTTCGCCAGCCTGCCGGTGCTGCTGTTGTGGCTGTTCTGCCTGTGGCTGGTGGTGCTGACCGGCGCGGTGCTGACCGCGTCGCTGTCGTACTGGGAGGGGCGCGCCTGGCAACGGCGCAACGAGTCGCGGCGCCGTTTCCTCGATGCGGTGGAGCTGCTGGTGCTGCTGGACCAGGCGCAGGGCGAAGGCCGCGCACTGCGGCCGGAAGCGCTGCGGCAGCAGGTGCTGGTCGGCTACGACGAGCTGGGCCACGTGCTGGATCGCCTCGCCGCCGCCGGCTACGTGCAGTGCGGCCAGCGCGAGACCTGGGTGCTGACCCGGCGCGCGGAGGCGATCGCGCTGGCCGACCTGTTCCGCCTGTTTGTCTACCGTCCGGAACTGCGCGAGTGCGATGACGACATCGCCGCCGCGCTGGCCGAGGTGTTTCAGCCGATGATGGGCGAGCTGGAAGCGATCTCGGTGGCCGATTTCGCGCGCCGCGTCGGGCGGAAATAGGCCGTATTGTCGTAGAACGCCGCGTCGTGATTGGCGTCCCACCAGCCGGGGATGCCCAGCAGCGGCAGCGGCAGCAGTTCGCGCGGGCTGGCGGCAAAGTCGTCGTCGCCCGCCAGCCGTGCCGCCAGCATTTTATCCAGCGTGTCCACCTGTTCCGCGCCATCCAGCCGGAAAAATCCTTCCTCCACCGGCAGCAGCAGCGCCTTGCCGCACCAGCCGATGTGCATCGCCAGCCCCTGTTCCAGCAGCGCGTGGCCGATGACATGGGCGCCGATGCGCGTGCCCCACGCCGCGCGCTGCTCGACAAACAGCGTGCGCCACTGCATGTCGTGCAGGGCCTGCGCCAGCGCGGCATCGCAATACGGCACGATGACGCCACTTTCGTCCAGCAGCGTGCCGGCATCGCGGCGCGGGCCGCGGCGGAACTCGTCGCCGTTGATGGCCGCCACCTGCCGCGCGTTCATCGCCAGCTTGCTGCGCGGCCAGCTCAGCCAGCACAGAGCGTTGAACCAGTCGTGCCAGTTGTCGCCGCGCGTCGGCACCTCGCCGGTGCTGCCGATGTGCATCTCGTAGTACAGCTCGGGGTCGGCGTCGCGCAGGAAGCGCTGCCGCGGCGGCAAAGGTTGGCCGCAGGCGCGCGCGTGCCCGATCAGGCGGTCGAAGTCGGCCTGTTGCGGCCAACCCTGGCACGCGGCGGCGTCGCGCCAGCGCGCGATGCTGTCGTACAGCGGATGCTCGGGCCAGGGGCCGAACGTGGTCGGCAGGTGGGCGAGGGTGGTGCGGGCCTGCATCGCCGGCTTACTGCGGCTGGCTGGCGCTGTGGCCGGCGTCGCCTGGCGCCTGCGGGCGGGTGAAGTGGTTGATGGCGGTGGCCAGGATGATGCCGAGGATGATCAGCAGGCCAAGGCGTTGCAGCAGGTTCATGGGAAAGCTTCCGTAATAAGCAAAACGCTACCGGTGGCGGTAGCGTTGGTGGTGGTGATGGTATCCCCGACAGGAATCGAACCTGTAACTGCCCCTTAGGAGGGGGCTGTTATATCCATTTAACTACGGAGACAGCCAATGAAACGGGGGTCAGGCGTCGCGGCGTACCGACAGTCGCGCCAGTTCGGCCAGCGCGGTCTTGTAGTCGCTGTCCGGCAGCGGGGCCAGCACCGCGATGGCGCGTTCGGCGGCTTTTTCCGCCTCGCCGCGCGCATAGTCCAGCGCGCCGCAGGATTGTACCGCAGCCATCACTTCGCTGAAACGCTCGCGACTGGCGGCTTCCAGTGCCTCGCGCACGGTGGTGGCGGCCTGTTCGCTGCCCTGGCGCATGGTGTAGATCAATGGCAGGGTGACCTTGCCCTCGGCCAGGTCGTCGCCGACGCTCTTGCCGATGGTGCCGGCGTCGCCGCTGTAGTCCAGCACGTCGTCGATGATCTGGAACGCGGTACCCAGGTGCATGCCGTAGTCGGCCAGTGCCTGTTCCTGCTCGGCGCTGGCGCCGGCCATGATGGCGCCGACGCGGGTGGCGGCCTCGAACAGCTTGGCGGTCTTGTACTGGATCACCAGCAGGTATTGCGCTTCGGTGAGGCTGGTGTCGCCGATGTTGAGCAGCTGCAGCACCTCGCCCTCGGCGATGATGTTGGTGGCGCCGGCCATCACTTCCAGGATGCGCATATTGTTGCTGGCGACCATCATCTGGAAGGCGCGGGTGTAGAGGAAATCACCGACCAGCACGCTGGCGGCATTGCCGAACATCGCGTTGGCGGTCTGGCGGCCGCGGCGCATGTCGGATTCGTCGACCACGTCGTCGTGCAGCAGGGTGGCGGTGTGGATGAACTCCACCATCGCCGCCAGCTCGTGCAGGTACGGTTGGCCGTAACCCATGGCACGGCCGGCCATCAGCGTCAGCACCGGGCGCAGACGCTTGCCACCGGCAGAAATGATGTATTCCGCTACCTGGCGGATCAGGACGACGTCGGAATGCAGGCGCGTGCGGATGACCTGGTCGACAGCTTGCATATCGTCGGCGGTCAGCGTGCGAAACAGCGGAGTGGAGGACATTGCTACCGGTTCAAATGGTCGGGAAAACCGCGCGATATTAGCAGACAAGGCCGCTGTGTTGCCATGGCAAACACGTTTGCCACGCAGTGTCGACAAAAATATTGACACCTATCAGGCACTTGCGTATATTTTCGCGTTCTTCGCGCACACTGCGCGCAAGAAAGAATATTAGGAGCTATACGAATGTATGCGGTCGTAAAAACTGGCGGTAAACAGTACAAAGTTTCCGTTGGCGAAAAACTTAAAGTAGAACAGATACCTGCAGACGTCGACAGCCAGATCGTACTTGAAGAAGTGCTGATGATTGCTGACGGTGAGCAAGTTTCCGTAGGCGCGCCTCTGGTAGCTGGCGCAACTGTCCAGGCAACCGTGGTTGCTCATGGTCGTGGCGACAAGATCCGCATCTTCAAGATGCGTCGTCGTAAGCACTACCAGAAGCATCAGGGTCATCGTCAGAACTACACCGAAATCCGCATCGACGCGATTTCCAAGTAAGGGATAAATAGACATGGCACACAAAAAAGCAGGCGGTAGTTCCCGCAACGGTCGTGATTCCGAAGCCAAACGTCTGGGCACCAAAGCCTACGGCGGCGAGCTGATCCCGGCTGGTTCCATCATCATCCGTCAGCGTGGCACCCGTTTCCACGCTGGTGAAAACGTTGGCATGGGCAAGGATCACACCCTGTTCGCCAAGGTTGACGGCTACGTGAACTTCGCGGTTAAAGGCGCTGCCCAGCGCAAGACCGTTAGCGTTGTTCCGTACACTGGTGTTGACGCAGAGTAATTCTGTAGCCACCGGAAAAAGCCCTATCGCACGATAGGGCTTTTTTGTTTGTCCGATTATCGTATTGGCCACACGAGGTGTGAGGCGCAAGGGGCTGCGGCCAACCTTGGGCAGCCGGCGGCCGTTTGCGCCTGACTCCTCGCAAGCATTTAGGAGAGTTTCATGAAGTTTATCGACGAAGCCCGCATTGAAGTGCGCTCCGGCAAGGGCGGCAATGGTTGCTGCAGCTTCCGCCGTGAAAAATTTGTACCGCGTGGCGGCCCGGACGGCGGCGACGGCGGCCGTGGCGGCGACGTGATCGCGGTGGCCGATGAAAACATCAACACCCTGGTCGAATACCGCTTCGTGAAGAAATACCTCGCCGTCAACGGCGAGAACGGCCGCGGCGCCGACTGCTACGGCAAGGGCGGCGACGACATCTACCTGCGCATGCCGGTCGGCACCCAGATCTTTGATACCGACAGCGGCAACCTGCTGGCCGACCTCACCTTCCACGGTCAGGAACTGGTGCTGGCCAAAGGCGGCAAGGGCGGCCTCGGCAACATCCACTTCAAGAGCTCGCTCAACCGCGCACCGCGCCAGTTCACTCGCGGCGAAGAAGGCGAAATCTACAACCTGCGCCTGGAGCTGAAGGTCCTGGCCGACGTCGGCCTGCTGGGCATGCCCAACGCCGGCAAATCCACCTTCATCCGCGCGGTCTCCGCCGCCAAGCCGAAAGTGGCCGACTATCCGTTCACCACCCTGCACCCTAACCTGGGCGTGGTGCGCATGGACGACACCTCCAGCTTCGTCATCGCCGACATCCCCGGCCTGATCGAAGGCGCGGCGGAAGGTGCCGGCCTCGGCCACCGCTTCCTCAAGCACCTGTCGCGTACCGGCATCCTGCTGCATCTGGTCGACATCGCGCCGTTCGATCCGGACGTCGATCCGGTGCGCGAGGCACGCGCCATCGTCGAGGAACTGCGCAAGTACGACGAAGCGCTGTACAACAAGCCGCGCTGGCTGGTGCTGAACAAGGTCGACATGCTGCCGGAAGACGAGCGCGAGCTGACCGTGTCCGCCTTCCTCGAAGCCTACGGCTGGCCGAAGGCGCAAGCCGACGACCGCTTCGGCTTCGACATGACCGCGCCGCGCCACTTCGTGATCTCCGGCCTGACCGGTGAAGGCACCCGCGAGCTGGTATTCGCGATCAAGGAATACCTCGACGTGCTGCGCGCTGCCGAGAAGAAGGCACGCCTGGAAGCGGAAGAAGCCGAACGCGCCGCCAAGCTGGCCCGCGCCGCCGCGGCCGGTGCCGCACCGGTGGCCGCGATCCAGACGCTGGTGGCGGAAGATGTGCCGGCTGCGGATGCTGGCGCGGATAGCGCCGAGTAATAAGCTGCTGCGGCCGAGGTTGGCCGCATGGTGAGGTAAAAAAGGGCAAGCCGGATGGCTTGCCCTTTTGTCATTTTCCGTGTGATTTGATGTATCAAATTTGGGTGGATTGCAGATAGAGCAATGTTGAGCCTTGGACATGGTGAGTTTTGCACTTCGCAGCGCTCAGCCTAACCTACGGTCCTGCACTAGTATTTGCTTAAAGGTAGTGACCTTTCAGTCTACAGTCAGGAACAGCTGGGGACCATCGTCTAACAGCTTGAACACGTTTCCGAGAAAGTCCTTAGGATTCAGGACGCCATTGGAAGTGTTTGCTGAATTGCTGAGCAAGACGTACCCGGATATAACGGGAATTCATTAACTGTTGTACTTGGTCTTCGAAACCGCCGAGGAAGGTATGGCTAAGAAATTCTCAGCTCTTCACGTGGCTTTTGCTGGGTTCTGTATTGCAGCCGTAGGTGCCATAGCTGGCTTCATTGGATTTGGCATCGAAAGACAATGGGTTGCATGTCTTTCCTTTGCTATAACGGTGCTTGGTGTAGCAATTGGATTTATAGGGGTTATTTATGGCTGGATAACATGTGGAAGAGCTGCAATTAAAGGCGGTGTTCAGGATGCAGAAGATCTAGCTGCTAAAATTAAACGACTCTGGAAATACGACGACCACTCATGACTAATTTGGAATATGTGCCTATTTTGAATACCAACGTTTACCGCGATGGAGCGGCAAAGGTTGGCCGCAAGCCGTAACAGGTTTGCGGCCAACCTTGTTTTGTCTGTTGTATCCGCTGCGCGGATGGTTTTTATCTGCCGCTTGCCGCGCGGCGGCGGGAAAAGGGGCTGCCGCCGCCCCTTTCAATCCCCGCTCTCCCGAAGGCGCAAGAATTCCCGTGCAAACTGCCGCCATCCCGGCGCCGCCCATCCGCTGCGCTAAAAAGAGGGCGGCTTGTTTCCGGGCTGACGACAGTGTGCACGGCTTGCGCCAACGGGAATGGGTGCGTTGGTGCGGTTTTGGTTTTTGTGGTGCATGGTGTTCGGTTAGGTCGTAGGTCGGGTTAGCGCAACGTAACCCGACATGCCTGCGGCCAACCTTGCCATTTTTATTTTCGTGTTTTTTCGTGGGTTTCGTGGCCAAAGAAGCTTTGCTTTTGTCCGTGTTTTTCTGTGTGCTTCTGTGGCTAAAAATCAAAACCGATTACTGCGACAACGTTGGCCGTAAGTTGCGTCGGGTTACGCTCCGCTAACCCGACCTACAAACTGGCTGGTGATTGAAATGGGTTGTTGCCCATCTTTTGTTTTTATTTTCTTGTTCTTTCGTGGGTTTCATGGCCAAAGCGGTTTTCCCCGTGTGCTTCCGCGGCAAAAATCAAAACCGCTTACCGCCTCAACGTTGGCCGCAAGCCATGTCGGCGGACGCTGCGCTAACCCGAGCGATGCACCCGCTGCGCCGATCACCCCGCCGGCATTGACGGATCAGCCTGTCCGCTCCGACAATCCACGGCTGTTTAACGCCGCTGGATGCTTGCCTTGGATTCCCTTTCCGATTTTTTCCGCCCCGGGCTCAGCCCGGACGCGTTGCCGGCGCTGAACCGGTTGTCGGCGGCGTGGCCGTATCTGGCGGTGTTCGTCACCCTGTTTCGCGGCGGTGACGAGGAGGTGCTGATGCGGCTGCTGGTGCTGCGCGAGCTGGGTAGCCGTGCCGAGGCGCCGTACTGGACGCCGCAGGACATCGCGCAGCGCTTCGCCTATCTCAATGACACCAAACTGAATACCATTCTCGGCCGCCTGCGCGAGGGCGAGTTGCTGGTCTACGACAGCGACGGCGGCCATTACGCGCTGTCCGAGGCGGCACGCGTGGCGCTGTCGGCGCTGGCGACACTGATCGACTTTGCCGGCGACGACGTCGAGCTGGGCTATCTTGCCAGCCAGGTGGCGGCGGGGCAGGCAGTGGGACAGGTGTCGGACGAGGCGCTGCAGCATCTGCTGGCGCGCCTGAACGAGCTGCACGCCGAGTTTGCCGATGCGCTGGAGTCGCAGTCCGAATTCCGCATCCGCGCCGCGCAGCACCGGCTGGAGTCGGTGTGGCGCTGGGTGGCGAAATCCACCGACGTGGTGCGCGGCCTGACCTGCGACGAGCGGTTGAGCCTGACCACGCTGAGCCAGGCGCAGGCGATCGCGCTGGCGCAGAGCCGCATGCTGGCGCTGGCCGGCACCTTCGAGCGCCGGCTGGCGCAGCTGGCGGCGCAGCGCGTGCACCTGGGCAGCTCCGGGCTGACCTCGACCGACATCGCCGACTGGCTGCGCCATCAGGGCCTGGCCCGGCTGGCGGGGCTGGCCGATGGCGTGATCGCGGCCAACGTCGAGCCGGCGTTCCTGACCACGCCGGAGCTGGCCGATGTCGCCGAGTACGAACTGCTCGGCCGCGAACGCGCGCGCGAACACGATCATGCGCTGCCGGCGGCGGCCAGCGCCGAAACCGCCGACGCGGTCGAGGCCGAACGCCTGCTGGAGGCCGAAGCGCTGTACGACACGCTGGCGGCGCTGCAGCTGGCGCCGGTGGGCGGCGTGCCGATTGCCGACGCAGTACTGGCCGCCAGCTACAACGAAACCGCCTACCGCCTGTCGCTGCTGTCGCTGCTGGGCGACCCGGAAAGCCGCAGCGACCGTGGCGTGATTGCCGCGCTGGCCAAGCTGCCGCTGGCGCTTTCCGGTGGCGCTGCCGTGCTGGCGCTGGACCACCCCGAGGTGGCCAGTCTGTCCGACGCGCAGCTGACCGTGATCCCGACATCCCGAGACTCAACATCATGATGGAACAATCCCTCACCGTACTGGTGTCGCGCCTGCTGGCGCACCGCGTGATTCCGCGCAGCGACGCGCTGGCGCGCCGCGCGCTGCTGGACGACGCCTTCCGCGCCGAGCTGGACCAAAGGTTGGCCGCGGTCGGCCTGCGCCTGGTGGAAAACCCCTACGCCGAACACATTGCGGTGGCGCTGCTGCCGGCGATGACCGAGCCGGTGTTCGGCAGTGGCGAAGCGTGGCTGAACAACAATCTGGGCCTGCCGCGCGACGGCGTGGCGCTGCTGGTGATCGTGTGGGCGCTGATCATCCTGCCCAAGCGCGAACGCCAGATCAGCCGCGTCGAGGCCGGCCGCGAGGGCCAGCACGACATGTTCGGCGCGCAAAAGCCGCTGGAAACCGGCGACACGGTATCGGTCGGCATCTCCGAGGACGCGCTCTATGCCGACTTCGGCAAGCAGCTCGGCGGCCGCACCCGCTTTGCGGCCAACCTTGGCCGCCTGGTCAACCTCGGCTTCCTCAACCGCCGCAACAAGTGGCTGGAAGAAGGCCCGATGCTGGACCTGATGATCGACTACGCTGCGCTTGCGCCGCGCATCATCGAAGGCGCGCTGGCCGACGTGCTCGGCCGCCGCCAGGCCCTGCTGCAGGAGGCAAGCGAAACGACAACGTTGGCCGCAGAAACCGACAACAGTCAAGTGGAGAACGCCTGATGTTCCAGATGAAATCGGTAGAAATGGTGCACTGGGACTTCTGGCAGCGGCTGACCGTGCCGCTGGACGCGCAGATCGTCACCATCATCGGCCCCAACGGCTCCGGCAAGACCACGCTGCTGGACGCGCTGCGCACGCTGCTGGCGATCAAGTGCTCCGGCAAGCGCGACTACAAGCGCTACGTGCGCAACAACCGCGAGCCGTTCGCCTTTCTCAAGGGCGTGGTCGCCAATCCGCGCCGCCTCAACGGCGGGCTGTACCCGACGCCGTTCTTCCCGCTGCTAAGCGAGGAAGTCACCCTGCTGTGTCGCATCAAGAAACAGGGCGGCGACTGGGTGCGCCACTACGCCATTGCCGAGGGTGACGTGGCGCTGGACAGCGCGGTGGCCGATCCGGCGCTGGCGTGGCTGGGGGTGCAGGAATACCGTCGCCGGTTGGAAGCGGCCGGCCTCACCGCCGCCGTCGGCGAAGTGCTGGCGCTGGAGCAGGGCGACACCGACAAGCTCACCGAATACACGCCCAAGCAGCTGCTGGATCTGGTGTTCCAGGTGTTCGGCGACAAGGACGTGCTCGACAACTACCAGCACGCGCGTGACGAGCAGCGTGCCGCGGAGGCCGAGCTGAACGCGCTGTCGCAGCAGCAGGAGGCGCTGGAAGTGCGCGTCGAGGCGATGAAGACGCGCGCCAACCGCTATCTGGAGTGGACCGGCCTGCACAAGCGCGTCACTCGCCTGCGCGACGAGGCGCTGCCGGTGCTGGGCCTGATCGACGGCCGCAGCGCCATCGGCAAGCAGTGGGCCGACTACCGCCGCGTGCAGCACGATTACCTGAACGTCAGCGCCGACCACCGCGCCACCTTGCAGCTGATGGCCACGCTGCGCCGCGCCGAGAGCGAGGCGCAGGCCGCCCGCGCCCAGGCCGACAGCGAGCGCCACCACGCGCAGCAGGCCTTCATGCACGCCCGCGACGCGCTGCGCGACGTGCAAAGCCAGCTCAAGGAACGCGACCGGCTGCAGGCGCTGGCCGGCCAGCAATACGGTGACGACGCCGCCACGCTGACACAAAGGTTGGCCGCACTGCGCCACGACGCCGACACCCTGCGCGACAGCCTGCGCGCCGCCAAACGCGAGCGCGACGAGCACAGCGCCGAACTGGCGGCGCTGGAAAGCGGCAAGCCGCGCGCGCCGGACGACGTGCGCCACTTCCGCGCCGCGCTGGACGAGGCCGGCATCGCGCACAGCATGCTGTGTGACATCGTCGAGGTGACCGATGCCGCGTGGCAGGGCGCGGTCGAGGCGCTGCTCAAGCCCTACCGCCACGTGGTGCTGCTGGCCGATGCCACCGACCGCCGCGCCGCCTGGCAGCTGGGCGACAAGCTGCGCTACCGCCACTTCGTGGTGCCGGACACCGCCAGCGCGCCGCGTGCACGCAGCGGCAGCCTGCTGGAAGTGGTGCGCTTTGCCGAGCCGGCGCCGGAGTGGCTGTACCAGCAGATGAACCGCGTCAGCCGCGTCGCCGACGTGGCGGCAGGCGCGAAGGAAGACGGAGACTGGATCACGCCGGAAGGCTATTTCCGCGAACGCCGCGGCGCGCGCCACATCGGCGTGCCGCAACGCGACTTCGCCTTCGGCGAGGCAGCGCGCCAGTCGCGGCTGCTGGACCTGCGCGCCACGCTGACGGCGCTGAACCAGCGCATCATCGCCGGCGAAGAGCAGCTGGTGGCCGCCAGCCGCGACATCGCCGCGCTGGCCGACTACCTGTCGGGCATGGATTCCATCGCCCAGCTGGCCAGCCGCGCCGACGAATTCGCCGCGCTGGAGGCGCAGCTGGCCACGCTGCAGGCCAGCGTCGCCGAACACGGCGCCGCGCTGGCCGACGCCGACACCGCCTGCCGCGACGCCGAAAGCCGGCACAGCGACGCGCGGCTGGCGCACGATCGCGTCTGCCAGCGCGAACAGGACAGCCTGAACCGTCAGGTGGCGCGCCGGCTGGAAGCGGAGCAGGCGCGCCGCACCCTGCGCCGCCTGCTGGCCGAGTTGCGCGACAGCCAGAGCCGCCTGCCGGCCGCGGCGCAGGATGCCGCCTACGTCGCGCAGCTGACAGAGGAATTCGAAACCGCCGCCGACGTGCGCCACGAAATTCACTATCTGGAAGAAAAGCTCGCCGCCGGCGACTGGGAGTGCGACGACGCGGTGCTGCAGCTGAAGGACAAGCTGCAGGAAGACCTGAGCGCGCTGGCGCGTGAATGCCAGCGTCGCCAGGCGGAGGTGGAACGCGCCGCCGGCCTCACCACCGACGCGCGCGAGGCCTATCTGGGCAAGCTGCGCGCCACGGTGCGCGCCTACGGCAGCAACATCAAGCGCCTGGGCGAGCTGGCCGGCATCGGCGTCGAGGTCGAGCTGCCGCTGCTGTCCAACGACGACACCGCGCTGGCACAGGCTGGCCTCACGCTGAAGTTCAACTTCGACCAGAAGGGCATGATGGGCATGAACGACGGTGAGGCCTCCGGCGGCCAGCAGGTGATGAAATCGCTGATCCTGCTGATCGGGCTGATGATGGACGAGGCCAACCCGTCCGGCTTCGTGTTCATCGACGAGCCGTTCGCGCACCTGGACATTTTCAACATCGACCGCGTCGCCGGCTTCCTCAAGGCCACCGAGGCGCAGTACCTGATCACCACGCCCAATACCCACAACATCAACATCTTCGCGCCGTCCGGCCTGACGCTGGCCACGCGCAAGAAACGCCCCGGCGAGCAGTGGGCGCCGGCGATCCTGCAGACGCGCAGAAGGCTGGAGGCGGAAACCTGATGTATACAACCCCGGTTCCGGTGACCGGGGTTTTTTGCGGCCAAGGTGGCCGAGAATGACCGCGGGGCAGACCGGACAAGCTGCCCGATCGTCATTTTTTGCTTGGAGAGGGCCATCGGATCGTGTGATGATATATGGCTATATTCATTAATTTTATTAAATACTCGTCATTGCATGGTGGGGGCGCCATGGCGCCGAAGCCAGCGGTGACGGGGTGATCATGTCAAGGCCGGAGCATCCGATGAAGAAACCGTTACTTTCCCTTTCCCTGCTGGCGCTGCTGGTGGCGACAACGGGTTGTGCCACCGAGAGTTCGCGCACTCTGGAGGTGGCCAAGGTCGCCACCGCCGGTACGACTTACCAGGGACAGCGCAGTCTGATTTCGGTCGGCAAGTTCGATAACCGCTCCAGCTATATGCGCGGCATCTTCTCCGACGGTGTCGATCGTCTGGGCGGCCAGGCCAAGACCATCCTGATTACCCATTTGCAGCAGACCGGCCGTTTCAATGTGCTGGATCGCGACAATATGATCGAGATCGGCCAGGAAGCGGGCTTCAAGAAACAGGCGCAGGCCATCAAGGGTGCCGATTTCGTGGTTACCGGCGACGTCACCGAGTTCGGACGCAAGGAAGTGGGCGATCACCAGCTGTTTGGCATCCTCGGGCGTGGCAAGCAGCAGATTGCCTACGCCAAGGTCAACCTGAACATCGTCAAGGTGCAGACTTCCGAAGTGGTGTACTCGGCGCAGGGGGCCGGTGAGTACAGCCTGTCCAATCGCGAGATCATCGGTTTTGGCGGTACCGCCAGCTACGACTCCACCCTGAACGGCAAGGTGCTGGATCTGGCCGTGCGGGAAGCGGTGAACAATCTGGTCACCGGCATCCACTCCGGTGCATGGCAACCGGCGCCCTAACCCTGTCAGGTAAACACAATGATGATGTTATCGCGAGGCATGAGCATCGGCGCCGGCTTGCTGCTGGCGGCGGTCATGAGCGGATGTGCCAACCAGCCCAAACCGCTGTACCACTGGGGGCCTTACCAGCCGCAGGTTTACGAATACTTCAAGGGCGATGGCGCCGGCGAGCAGGCGCAGATTGCCGCGCTGGAAGAGAATATCCAGCAGGCACGAGCCAAGGGGGAGGCGTTGCCGCCTGGCTACCACGCCCATCTTGGCCTGCTGTATAGCAAGGCGGGAAAAGAGGACCAGGTGAAACAGCAGTTCGAGACCGAAAAAGCGCTGTTCCCGGAATCGTCGTCCTTTATGGACTTCCTGCTGCGCAAATTCAAAAAGTAAGGGACCGCAATGCGTTTTTCATGGATGAAAGGCCTGCTTGCCGCGGTGGGCGTGGTGCTACTGGCCAGCGGTTGCGCTACCCAGAAGCCTTATGACTACACCGCCTACAAGCAAAGTCGCCCCAAGTCGGTGCTGATCCTGCCACCGCTCAACAGCTCGCCGGACGTGAAGGCCACCTACAGCATGCTGGCGCAGATGAGCGCGCCGCTGGCCGAATCCGGTTACTACGTGTTTCCGGTGGCGGTGGTGGATGAAACCTTCCGCCAGAATGGCCTGACGGCTCCCGGCGACATGCAGGCGGTGCCGCCGGCCAAGCTGCACGAGATCTTCGGTGCCGATGCCGCGCTGTATGTCGACGTCAAGCGTTATGGCGTGACCTATACCGTGCTCAGCAGTGACGTCACGGTGGTGGCCGAGGCCAAGCTGGTGGATCTGAAAACGGGGCAGTTGCTGTGGGATGGCCGCGCCAGCGCGTCCAGTGCCGAGCAGCAAAACAACAGTGGCGGCCTGGTCGGCATGCTGGTGTCGGCGGTGATCAACCAGATCGCCAACTCGCTGACCGAGAAGGGCCACGTTTACGCCGGCATCGCCAGCCAGCGCCTGTTGAGTGCGCACCCCAACGGTGTGCTGTATGGCCCGCGCTCGCCGCGCTACGGCCAGGACGGCGTGCCACAGTAAGTACCGCAGCGGCAGGCGCCGCTGTGCAGGAGAGGGCAAGGGTTGGCCGCAAGCCAGGATGGTTTGCGGCCAACCCTGTTTCACGCTGTGGCCGGTGCTGCTGGTCGCTGGTGACCCTGGTCGAACCATGCCATGGACATGAGTGGTTTATTCCAATAGAATGCCGCGCTTTGCTACCCACGATGATTCCGCACATGAAACAGCTCGCTCTCGTTGCCGCCCTCGCGGCGTGTCTGGCCGCTCCGGCGCAGGCGTTCAACCTCAACTCCGTGCTCAGCGCCGGTACCGACCTGGTGAAGTCCGCCACCCTCAGCGATGGCGAGGTGAAGGCGATGGCCGCCGAGGCCAGCAAGTCGATGGACAAGCAGAACAAGGTCGCCGCCGCCGGCAGCGCCTACGGCACGCGCCTGAACAAGATCGTGAAAGGGCTGGGCAATGAGGACGGCCTGCAGCTGAACTTCAAGGTGTACCAGAGCAAGGAAGTGAACGCCTTCGCGATGGCCGACGGCACCGTGCGCGTATACAGCGGCCTGCTGGACAAGATGACCGACGACGAAGTGCGTTATGTGATCGGCCATGAAATCGGCCACGTGAAGCTGGGCCACACCAAGAAGGCGATCCAGGTCGCCTACGCCGCATCCGCGGCACGCAAGGCGGCGGCCGGTAGCGGCAACAACATCGCCGCCTCGCTGTCGGAGTCGGAACTGGGCGATTTCGCCGAGCAGATCGTGCACGCGCAGTTCTCGCAATCGCAGGAAAGTGACGCCGACGCCTACGCGGTGGAGTTCCTGAAGCGCCACAATTACAACCTGCAAGGTGCGCCAGCGGCACTGCGCAAGCTGGCCGCGCTGTTCGGCAACGAAGGCAGCGTGCTGGCCAGCCACCCGGCACCGGGCGACCGTGCCGACAAGGTGGAAAAGCTGATCAAGTAAGCGTTGACCGGCCTGCAGCACGCAAAACAGCCCGCCATTGGCGGGCTGTTTTTTTTGTGTGCCCGGCGGGCGCTGGCGGCGGGGCAGGCGGGGCGTGGCCGGGACCAGCCCCTTGCCGGCCACCGCCGGCTTGGCGCGGTTAGCGGCGCGGCGGGACCTGCAGCGCCAGCAGTGCGCCGATATTGTGCGCGCAGCGTTCCAGGTTGGCCGCGGCGTGTTCCAGGGCGTCGTCGAGGGTGGTGATCTGCTGCACGCAGGCGAACACCGCGTCGATGCCGTGCTGGTGTACCGCCTCGACGCCGTCGCCGAGGCTGCCGCCGATGGCGATCACCGGCAGGCCGTGCTGCTTGGCGCGGCGCGCGACGCCGATCGGGGTTTTGCCGAAGATCGTCTGGCCGTCGAGGCGGCCTTCGCCGGTGATGACCAGGTCGGCGCCGGCCAGCGCCGCGTCCAGCCCGACGCAGTCGAGCACGATGTCGATGCCGCGGCGCAGCTGGCAGGGGAAGAACGCCAGCGCCGCCGCGCCCATGCCGCCGGCGGCACCGGCGCCGGGCACCGTGGCGATGACCTGGCCAGTGTGTCGTTCCAGCAGCCGGCCGTAGTGCGCCAGTGCCTGCTCCAGCTGCACCACCATCGCGGCATCGGCGCCTTTTTGCGGGCCGAAGATGGCGGAGGCGCCGTGCGGGCCGCACAGCGGATTGTCGACGTCGCAGGCGATGTCGAAACGGCACTCGGCCAGCCGCGGGTCCAGCGCGCTGCTGTCGATGTGGGCCAGCTGTGCCAGCGCGCCACCGCCGGGCGCTAAAGGTTGGCCGCAGTCATCCAGCCAGCGCACGCCGAGCGCGGCGAGCATGCCGGCGCCGCCGTCGTTGGTGGCGGAGCCGCCCAGTGCCAGGATGATGTGGCGCGCACCGTGATCCAGCGCGCTGCGGATCAGCTCGCCGGTGCCGTAGCTGCTGCTGTGCAGCGGATTGCGCTGATGGCGCGGCACGTGCTCTAGGCCGCTGGCACTGGCCATCTCGATGACGGCGCCGCGGCCGTCGCCGAGCAGGCCCCAGTTGGCGAACAGCGGCGTGTGCTGCGGGCCGGTGACGCGCTGGCGGATGCGCTGGCCTGCCGTGGCGTCCAGCAGCGCGTCCAGCGTGCCTTCGCCGCCGTCGGCGACCGGCAGCCGCAGCAGCTCGGTGTGCGGCAGCAGTGGCGCCAGGCCGCGGGCGATGATGGTGGCGACTTCGCGCGCCGACAGGCTTTCCTTGAATGAATCCGGGGCGATCACGATTTTGCGCATGGTGGCGATGGGAGGCGAGTGGTGGAACGCCGATTCTATGCCATCGCTTGCGTCGCCGGCGAATGGCCGGCGGCATGACAAAACCAAGCACTTGCTCGATAATGCGGTTTTGCCACCGACCCTACACTTCAGGAGCCTGCCGCGATGCGCACACTGACTTCCCTGCTCGGCAATTCACAACAACTCGACGGCGGCGCGATGTTCGGCAATGCGCCGCGCGCGGTGTGGGCCGGCTGGCTGGCGCCGGATGCGGCCAACCGCGTGCCGCTGGCCTGCCGCTGCCTGCTGGTGGAAGAGGGCAACGGCCGCCGCATCCTGCTGGAGACCGGCATCGGTGCCTTTTTCGAGCCCAAGCTGCGCGAGCGCTACGGGGTGGTGGAGGCGGAGCATGTGCTGTTGGACGCGCTGGCGGCGCAGGGGCTGGGCGATGCCGACATCGACGTGGTGGTGCTGTCGCACCTGCACTTCGATCACGCCGGCGGCCTGCTGGCGGCGTGGGACGGCGGCCCGGCGCGGCTGCTGTTCCCCAACGCGCAGTTCGTGGTCGGGCGCGAGGCCTGGCAGCGTGCGCTGAATCCGCATCCGCGCGACCGGGCCTCCTTCGTGCCGGAGCTGATCGCGCTCTTGGAGGCCAGCGGCCGGCTGGTGCTGGTCGATGACGCGACGCCGGCCTGCCTGCCGCCGGACTGGTGCTTCCACATCTCCAACGGCCACACCCCCGGCATGCTGCTGGCGGAAATCCCGATGCCGGGGGGGCCGCTGCTGTTTGCCGCCGACCTGATTCCCGGCGCGGCGTGGGTGCACGTGCCGATCACCATGGGCTACGACCGTTTCCCGGAGCTGCTGATCGACGAGAAGCGTGCGCTGCTGCAAAGCTTGGCCGCAGCCGGCGGCCGCCTGTTCTTCACCCACGATCCGCAGCTGGCCTGCGGCGAGGTGCTGCTCGATGGCCAGACGCAGCGTTTCAGCGTGACGGCGACGCAGGCGACATTAAGCAAGCTCGCAATTTGACCTTGTCATTGTTTAACATAATTGACGACAGTAAAACGCATGATTGAGGCACAATAGGCCACAGCCAGTGCCGTGCATGGTGCTGGCGCCATACCTGCTTTTGTGTGGCACTATCTAGCTATAACTCGATGAAATAACTGGATTTTTCTGGCGGGCACCGCCGGCGAGACACAAAACCCCGATACCGCGATGGTGTCGGGGTTTTGTTTTTTGTTGTGGCGAAGTGTTTAAAAAATTGCTCATTTACGGGGTGCGCTGGCTATAATGCCCGCACAACAAAGGTGAGGTCCGGGCCGGTGCCGCACGCGCTGCGCAGGGCGGGATCATCATTCTGACAACACTACCAAGGATTAAGGAGACGGAAGTAATGCTCGTCTGGTTCGTCGTTCTGTATCTGGCTGTTACCGTCGGTATCGGCCTCTATGCCTCAACCCGCGTGCACAACGCGAAGGATTTCGCCGCCGGCGGCCGCAGCATGCCGTTCCACATCGTGGCGGCGATGGTGTTTGCCACCTGGTTCGGTTCCGAGGCGGTGCTGGGCATTCCGTCCACCTTCATCGAGGAAGGCTTTGCCGGCATCGTCGAGGATCCGTTCGGCTCCTTCGGCTGCCTGATGCTGGTCGGCATCTTCTTCGCCCGTCCGCTGTACCGCCTCAACCTGCTGACCATGGGCGATTTCTTCCGCCAGCGCTACGGCTCGACGGTGGAGGTGATCACCAGTATCGCCATCATGCTGTCCTACCTGGGCTGGATCGCGGCGCAGCTGACCGCACTGGGGGTGGTGTTCAATGTGCTGTCCGACGGCAGCATCAGCACCACGCAGGGCATGCTGATCGGCTCCGCCATCGTGCTGGTGTACACCCTGTTCGGCGGCATGTGGTCGGTGGCGCTGACCGACTTCTTCCAGATGACCATCATCGCCGGCGGCCTGATCTATCTGGTGTGGCTGTTCAGCGGCATGGCTGGCGGCGCCGACAAGGTGATCGCCAAGGCGGCCAGCGACGGCAAGTTCACCTTCATCACCAGCACCGAGCCGCGCGACATCGTCGCCTTCATCGGCGCGGCGGTGACCATGATGCTGGGCTCCATTCCGCAGCAGGACGTGTTCCAGCGCGTGATGTCGGCCAAGAGCGAGAAGATCGCGGTGCGCGCCACCCTGGTCGGCGGCGTGTTCTACCTGGTGTTCTGCATGCTGCCGATCTTCCTGATCTACGCCGCGTCGATGATTAAGCCGGAGTTGGTGCAGCACTGGCTGGCCGAGGATGCGCAGATGATTCTGCCGCGCATGATCCTGGAGGAAACGCCGCTGTTCGCGCAGGTGATGTTCTTCGGCGCGCTGCTGTCGGCGATCATGTCCACCGCGTCCGGCACCCTGCTGGCACCGTCGGTGATCTTCGTCGAGAACATCTTCAAGCAGTTCCGCCCGAAGATGAGCGACCGCGAGTTCCTGCTGGCCACCCGTGCCGCCATCCTGGTGTGCGCGTTCGGCACCACGCTGTTCGCGCTGTATTCCGATGCCTCCATCTACGAGATGGTGGGCAATGCCTACAAGGTGACGCTGGTGTCGGCGGTGGTGCCGCTGGCCGCCGGCCTGTTCTGGAAGCGGGCCACCACGCAGGGCGCGCTGCTGGCGATCCTGCTCGGCGTCGGCAGCTGGATCCCGCTGGAGCTGAGCTATAGCGACGCCGCGTTCTGGCCGCCGCAGCTGGCCGGCCTGCTGCTCAGCGCGCTGGGCATGCTGCTGGGTTCGCTGACACCGCAACGCTTTGCCGTGCGCCAGCTGCAGGTGCAGCGCGCCTGACGATTGCAGAAGTACTCCTGGGGAAGGGGACTGGCCGGGGCAACGCCCCGGCTTTTTTTCATGAACAGACTGTTGCCGTGGCGCGGCTTGTCAGGCTGGCAGCCAACGTGGCAAGGTAGCAGGCCATGACGAAACCATTCCCCTCGCCGCGGCTGGCCTATCTGCTGCTGACACTGACCGCGCTGTTCTGGTCCGGCAACTTCGTGCTGGCGCGCGCGATGCACGCCAGCGTGGCGCCGATGACCTTATCCTTTGCGCGCTGGAGCATCGCGCTGTTGTTGCTGCTGCCGTTCGGCGCCGCGCCGGCGTGGCGCCAGCGCGCGCTGTGGCTGCCGTACTGGCGTCGACTGCTGGCACTGGCGCTGCTCGGCGTCACCGGCTTCAATTCGCTGGCCTACTGGGGACTGCAGTACACCGCCGCCACCAACGCGGTGCTGCTCAATTCCTTCATCCCGATCCTGATCGTGCTGTTCGGTGCGCTGTTCTTCGGCGTGGCCATCGCCCGCCGCCAGGCGCTGGCGGTGGCGATCTCCTTTGCCGGCGTGCTGCTGGTAGTGGCGCACGGCGACTGGCACCGCTTGGCCGCACTCGACATCAACCGCGGCGACGCGGTGGTGTTCCTGGCGATGGTGGCGTGGGCGCTGTACACGCTGCTGCTGCGCGGCATGCCGCCGGCGCTGCACCGCATCGGCCTGCTGACGCTGCAGGTGGCGATCGGCCTTGCCGGCATCGCGCCTCTGTTTGCCTGGGAGCTGGCCAGCGGCCGCCATACGCCGCTGAACGCCGCCACGCTGGCCACCTTCGCCTACGTCGGCACCCTGCCGTCGGTGGCGGCCTACTATTTCTATAATCTGGGTGTGGCGCGCGTCGGCGCGGCGCGGGCCGGCATGTTCATCCACCTGATGCCCGGCTTTGGCGCCTTGCTGTCGATGCTGTTCCTCGGCGAAGCGCTGCAGCTGTATCACCTGGCCGGCATCACGTTGATCCTGGCCGGCGTCACGCTGGCGACGCGCAGTCACACCTGAATTCCGCAAGCCAAGGAGAGCGCCATGAGCGAACAGGACAAACAGCAGGGGCTGGCACGGCGCACGCAGGTGATGGGCGAGGCTTTCGCCAGCCGCGCGATGAGCGGTCTCGACGGCTTCAACCGCCCGCTGCAGGACTGGCTCAACGAGCACGCCTGGGGCAGCACCTGGCAGCGCGACGGGCTGGAGCTGAAAACGCGCAGCCTGCTGACTTGCGCCATGCTGGCGGCGCTCGGGCGCAGCCAGGAGCTGAAAGGCCATATCCGCGGCGCCATCAACAACGGCGCCAGCCTGGTGGAAATCCGCGAAACCCTGCTGCACACCGCGGTGTACGCCGGCGCGCCGGCGGCGGTGGAAGCGTTCCGCGCCGCGCGCGAGGTGCTGGACGAACTGGGGCTGTCGCTGCCGGAACACGAGTAGGGCCTGTTTGCCGTGCTGACGGCTGCTGGCCGTTGCGGCCAACCTTGTTGCCAACAGGGTTGAATTCTGCGGCACATGCCCCACACTCAGCTGATCACCCACCCTTCTTTTGAAAAGGAAGTACCCGATGGCAACCGTTACCCTGCGTGGCAATGCTGTAGACGTGGCCGGCGCCCTGCCGGTCAAAGGCGACAAGGCTCCGGCGTTCAGCCTGACCAATGGCGATCTGGCCGATGTCGGCCTGGCCGCCTTCGCCGGCAAGAAGAAGATCCTCAATATTTTCCCGTCGGTGGATACCCCGACCTGCGCCACCTCGGTGCGCAAGTTCAACGAAAAGGCCGCCGGCCGTGACGGCGTGGCGGTGCTGTGCATCTCCGCCGACCTGCCGTTCGCGCAGAAGCGCTTCTGCGGCGCCGAAGGCATCGACGGCGTGAGCAACCTGTCCACTTTCCGCCACGCTGAATTTGCCGAAGCCTACGGCGTGAAGCTGGCCTCCGGCCCGCTGGCCGGCCTCACCGCACGCGCGGTGGTGGTACTGGACGAGAACGACACCGTGCTGCACAGCGAGCTGGTGGCCGAGATCGGCAGCGAGCCGGACTACGACGCGGCACTGGCCGTGCTGTAAGACACCTGTTGCCAACGTTGGCCACGGCAGCAAAAGGCTCCCTGCGGGGAGCCTTTTGCTATGGGGGCCATCGTCAAGCATGGCTGCTCCCGCACGGCAAGCCGGCCGGGCCGCACAGGCAAAACTGGCCGGCAGTTTCCTTCTGTGATGCTGATCGTGGGTCGTGCTTGATGCTGCTGGCATCGCCGTTTGGCAAGCACTGCTTTTCTGCCATGGCCCACCGGGAAGCGATAAAGCATTCCCTGTTATTCCGGTTGCGGGATAGCGGTCATTTAGTGGAGTGGCGGCTTTTTATGGGTTTTGGTTTATTGTTTTCATATTTTTTTATAGCCAATGGATGGTAATGTTGATTTGATAGATTTTCATAAAACTTTGCTCAAGATTATTTAAAAAGCATAATTTTTTCCGTAATGACAATGAGGTGCTAGTATGCAAAAAAGCTTTAACTGAACGTGTAATGTTGTCCCGGGTGGTGTTTGGATCGGCACCGGGAGTTGCACGGTCTTCAGGTGCGTTGGCCGCTGCGATTGCTTTTCTGCGCGAGTGGCAGTGCTCATCCAGATAAGGAGTTGCCGCATGCCTCAGCTTGACCGCAGCAAAACAGCAACCGTGTCACCACTGATGTCCTCCCTGTTGGCACTTGAACCGCGTGTGATGTTTGACGCGGCGGTAGTGAGCAGCCTGGCAGAAGTCCAGTTGGCAGAAGCGCCGCCCCCGATACCTGACCGCAGTGCCGATGGTACCGAGCATCTGCCGGACAGCTTATCGTTGGGTGCCGGCGCCGAGCCGGCGGCACCACCGGTGCAGGTGGTATTTGTGGCGGCGGAGTTGTCCGCCCTGTCGCCGGCACTGACAGCCTACCCAGCGGGTAGCGAGGTAGTGCAGCTCACGGCGGGCAGCAATGCGTTGCAGCAGATGGTGGATTATCTGGCGGGGCGCAGTGGCATCACCGCCATCCATCTCCTGTCGCATGGTGTCGCAGGAAAGCTGCAGCTGGGGGAGTTGGTGCTGGATGCGGCCAACCTGGATCGCTACAGCGGCCAGCTGACGGCGATCGGCCAGAGCCTGGCGAGCGATGGTGACCTCCTGCTGTATGGTTGCAGCATCGCTGCCGGTGCCGAGGGGCAGGCGCTGATCGGCAAGCTGGCCAGTCTGAGCCAAGCTGATGTGGCGGCGTCCACCGACGCCACAGGCGCGGCACGCCTAGGAGGCGACTGGGTGCTGGAGCGCAGCAGTGGCCAGATCAATGTGGACGCCCTGAGTTTCGACTTTGACGCGTTGCTGGCGCGGCCTGTGACCGGCACCACCGATTTCACCACATCGGACGGCAACACCTATAACCCATCCGGCAGCGTGGTGAACGCCGGTAACCTGCAGGGCTGGGATTTCTCGTTGCAACTGGGTTCCACCAATAACGGCGGCCAGACCATCATTGTCGAAAAACCGGGTGCGGTGACCACGGAAACGGTGGACGGCTATAGCGACGGCACCATTCCCATCTCCTATTTCAGCGTCAAGTCCAACGATAGCAGCCGCTTTACCTTGAACTCCATCGGCGTGGTGCTGAACGGCTTCGACTCCGGCACCGCCGGCGGCAATCTGCAACTGGTCGGCTATATCAACGGTTCCGCGGTCAGCGGTGCGACGCTGACGCTGAACGTGGGCGACGTGTTGCAAGGCAGCGGCGGGCTGGTGACTTTCAACGTATCCGGCAACAGCGCCTTCCAGGGCATCGATTCCTTCCGGGTGCTGGCGGCCAACGGTCACAATGTGACCGGCATGATAGGCATCGGCGCCATCAACGCCATCAATTTCGGCTTTGCGCCGGCGTTGACCGCCAGTGGTGGTTCCAGCGCCTACAGCAGTGGTACCGGCACCGCGGTGACGGTGGACAGCGGCATCACGCTGTCCGATTCCGACAGCAGCACGCAGGCCAGCGCCACGGTGTCCATTACCGGCAACTTCCACAGCGGCGAGGACGTGCTGGCCTTCACCAACAATGGCAGCACCATGGGCAATATCACCGCCAGCTACAACAGCGGCACCGGGGTACTGACGCTGACCTCCAGCGGCGCGACGGCCACTCTGGCGCAATGGCAGGCCGCCTTGCGCGCGGTGACCTATTCCGACAGTTCGCTGTCGCCCAACACCAGTTCCCGCACCATCAGCTTCGCCATCAACGACGGCGCGATCAACAGCAGCGTAGTGACCAAGACGGTGACGGTGGCGGCGGACTCCGTGCCGGTGCTCGGTAACCTGAACGGCGACAACCCCACCTTCACCGAGAAAGGCGGCGCGGTGAAACTGGACGTGGGCACCGCGGTTACGGTGACGGACAGCGACACCCCCAACTTCAACAGCGGCAACCTGACCGTGCACATTTCCGCCAACGGCCAGAGCGGCCAGGATGTGCTGGGTGTCGACACCAGCGGCACGGTGTCCTTGTCCAGTGGCACCAGCGTGGGCAGCGTGGTGACGGTGGGCGGGGTGAGTATCGGCGTGATCGCCAGCAACGGCGACGGCGTCGGCGGCCGCGATCTGATCGTCACCTTCAACAGCAACGCCACCCCGTCGCGGGTGGCCACGTTGCTGGCAGTGCTGACTTACAATAACACCAGCAATGATCCCGACACCGCCACCCGCACCATCAACGTCAGTGTCAACGATGGCCGCGGCGGCACCGGTTCCGGCAATGTGACGGTGACGGTGGCGGCAGTGAACGACGCGCCCACCGGTAGCGCCACGGCCTCCAACCCCACCTTCGCGATGGGCGGCGCAGCGGTTCAGGTGTTCAGCGGAGTCAATATCGGCACGCTGGAGAGCAGCCAGAGCGTGATTCTGCTGACGCTGACCGTGTCCGGCCTACAAGACGGCAGCAATGAAATTCTGTCCATAGACGGCAGCAATGTGGCGCTGACCAACGGCAACTCGGTCACCACCAGCGGCAACGGCCTGAGCGTTACCGTCGCGCTTTCCGGCGGCACCGCCACGGTGTCGATCAGCAGCAGCGGCATCTCCGGCAGCACCGCGGGCAGTGTGATCAACGGCATCACCTATCAAGACAGCAGCGGCAGCCCCTCCGCCGGCAACCGGGTGGTGACGCTGACTGGTGTCCAGGACAACGGTGGCACGAGCAATGGCGGGGTGGACACTACCAGCTTGGCATTGGCCTCCACCGTCATCGTCGCCGTGGTGCCGGTAGTGACTACCAGCGGCGGCAGCGCGGCCTTTACCGCCGGCGACAATACCACGTCCATCCCGGTGGCGATAGACAGCGGCCTCTCCGTCACCGACAGCGCCAGCCCCACGCTGGTCAGTGCCTCGGTGTCCATCACCGGCAACTTTCACAGCGGCGAAGACTTACTGGCGTTCAGCAATACCAACAGCAGCACCTACGGCAACATCGCCGCCAGCTACAACGCTGGCATCGGGGTGTTGACGCTGACTTCCAGTGGCGGCACCGCCACGCTGGCGCAGTGGCAGGCCGCCTTGCGAGCGGTGACCT